>JAYEKM010000015.1:0-41890 GCA_034661035.1 Patescibacteria group bacterium
TACTCATCTTATCAGGAATCCCCTCCTTCAGACCATCACAAGAAACAGTTTTAACCTCTATAAAATAAAGTTTTTTAGTTTTCCTATTTTTAACCACTACATCAATTTCCCCCCATTTCTTCCAATCATTCGTTTCTATTATTTTAAACCCCTCTTTTTTTAAGAATTTACAAGCTAAATCTTCCCCAATGTTCCCTATTTTCCTTTTTTCGCTTATAGACATTACTTTTTTTACTATTATTTACAACATTTATTGGAAACAGTCTTTATATTTATTTTACATAGATGTTTCGTAGTAACATCTATTTTTAGAAATAAATAATTTTTGTTTTAATGGTCAAATTAAGTGTCTTTTTCCTTTTATCTCTTTAAATAGATATATTCTTAAACATATTTTATGAAACAAACCCTTTCAAAAAAGACAAAATTCTCTTTTCTAAAGGTCAGTTTATGCACTTTATACACAGTTTTATCCACAGTTCTGTGTATTTCTAGAGGGAAAAGAGATAATCTAGATTAAAAACTTTAAAGAATAAACATATTTTTATATATAAAAAAGTGCAAAAAAAAATAAATACTTGTACTTGAACCTTTTAATACCTAAACTTTATAAAGTTGTGTCCTCGGCAGTTCGGTCACAAATTACTAATGATTTTTACTTGCCCTGCGGGCTTAAAAATCATAAGTATTTGCGACCCCATCTCATGATTACTTCCTCCGGTCGTAATATATTCCAACTTTCGAATTCTGACAAAACAAATAAATTTGCTTTTTCCGAGAACATAGGATTTACTTCGTAAGTTTGTGTCCTCGGCAGGATTCGAACCCGCAATAACGGTTCCGAAGACCGTTGTGATATCCATTTCACCACGAGGACATTTGTTAATTATACAGCATAATAAAAATTATTGAAACAAACCCTCCGTTTATGCTATAATAAACACGTTATTAGATAACAATAAAGGCGAGTATAGTTTAGTGGTAGAATGATTGCCTTCCAAGCAATAGACGGGAGTTCGATTCTCCCTACTCGCACACTAATTTTCGTTTTAAATTATGTTTTATACATATATTTTAGATAACAAAACAGATATAGAGTTATATATAGGTTCAACCAACAACCTAAAGAGAAGGCTTAAAGAACATAATTCTTGAAAAGTTTTATCAACCAAACAAAGATTTCCTTTTAAATTACTCTATTATGAGACATATATGACAGAAACGGAAGCTCGGAGCAAAGAATCCGCTCTAAAATTGAGGGGACAAGCTCGTGTACAATTGTTTAAATGTATAAACGCTACATTAAAACTTTTCCGAAACGAAATTTAGTGTGCGAGCCTACTTGCATAAAATAACCTTATTTTCCAATGAAAAATCTCCAAAAAAAAATACCCCTAGAAGTTACACGTGTAACAAAAACTCTCGAAACGGCTGGTTTTGAAGCTTATTTAGTTGGTGGATGTGTTCGAGATTTATTACTAAAAAGAAAGCCTAGAGACTGGGATATAACTACAAACGCTAATCCGGATCAAATTATTGAGTTATTTGAACATAGTTTTTATGAAAACGAGTTTGGTACAGTCGGGATTGTTTCAGACGAAACAACCAATGAGGCCCTTAAAACTATAGAAATAACACCATATCGCCTAGAAAGTAGTTATTCTGATAGCCGACACCCTGATTCTGTAGCTTTTAGTGATAAACTAGAAGACGATCTGAAAAGGAGAGATTTTACAATTAACGCTTTAGCTTATAATATTCTAAAGGACAAATTAGTAGACCTTTATAAAGGACAAGAGGATTTAAAAA
Source organism: Patescibacteria group bacterium (assembly GCA_034661035.1). Classification (GTDB taxonomy): domain Bacteria; phylum Patescibacteriota; class Minisyncoccia; order Phycocordibacterales; family UBA12079; genus JAGYLJ01. The sequence goes on from JAYEKM010000015.1 coordinate 1,810, forward strand.
AGGGGATTATTAAAACTGTTTCTAACCCAGAGGACCGTTTCAATGAAGATGCTCTTCGTCTAGTTAGAGCTGTTCGTTTTGCTACAGAATTAGACTTTACTATGGAGGAAAACACAGAAAAAGCTATTATAAAACTATCAGGTAAGTTAAAAAACATCTCCCAAGAAAGAATCCGTGATGAGTTAGTCAAGATCATCATGTCAGAAAAACCTATGGATGGTCTAATTTTAGCCCAAAAACTAGGTATTCTACAATATATCCTACCTGAATTAGAGAAAGGGATGGGTGAAAAGCAAAAAGGAGCTCATATTTACACCATTTGGGAGCATAATTTAAGAGCTTTACAACATGCTGCCAACAAGAATTGGCCTTTAAATATAAGGTTATCAGCTTTATTACACGATATAGCTAAACCTCACACAAAGAGATGGAATAAAGAAAAAGAAGAATTTACTTTTTACGGACATGATGTAGTAGGAGAAAGAGTTTCACGTGAAATCCTAAAAAGACTTAGGTTTTCCAATGAAATTATAGATATAGTTACTAAATTAGTCAGAAATCACTTATTTTTCTCAGATATAGATCAAATTACATTATCAGCTGTTCGTAGAATTATAAGAAATGTTGGACCAGAAAATGTTTGGGATCTAATGAAACTGAGAGCTTGTGATAGAATTGGGATGGGAAGACCTAAAGAAAACCCTTATAGATTAAGAAAATACAAAGCAATGATAGAAGAGGCTATGAAAGACCCAGTTTCAGTAAAAATGTTAAAAATAAACGGAAATCGTATAATTGAAGTTACACGGGAAACACCTGGTCCTAAAATAGGTTTTATTCTAAACGCGCTTATGGAAGAAGTCTTGGATAACCCTAAATTAAATACAGCTAAATATCTAGAAAATAAAACAAAAGAATTAATCAAATTACCCATAGAAAATTTAAAAGATTTAGGAGAAAAGGGGAAAGAAAAGACTGAAGGCCTAGAAGCTAAGGAAATAAAGGCTATCCGAGATAAACACTGGGTAAAATAACACCCAAAAACAGTTTCACGTGAAGCTTTAACCACTTGGAGGTCCAACCTCCAAGTGATTTTTAATAAAAAAAGGCCCCATTCTAAATGAAGAACAGGACCTGAGTATAGAAAAGGAAACAGAGGCTTCCTTTTTCAACAAAAGAACAAAAACTACAAACTAACTTTATTAAACTGTTTTTCAAAGAACCAACTGTCCTTTATAATAATATCTGTAAAAGACATTGTAAAGGACAGTCTGTGGATAACTTGTCCTTTAGAAAAAATTACTTTTTATTATGAAATTTTTTGTGAGTTTCTCTTAGATGTTTATCTGTCATATGAGTATAAATTTGAGTCGTAGAAATATTAGAATGACCAAGCATCATCTGAACGGAACGAAGATCAGCTCCGTTTTGCAACAAATCTGTTGCAAAAGAGTGTCTAATTACATGAGGGGTAACTTTCTTTGTAATACCAGCCTTGATAGCATATTGTTTTACAATTCTTTCGATAGACCTAGGAGTTAAACGACCATTTTCTTTGCTCATCTTTGAACTTAGAGCAGTAAATAAGGCCTCACTCATATTTTTACGTTTAGATAAATATTTTTTGATAGTCTGTTTAGCCATTTCAGAGAAAAAAACTACCCTAACCTTATCACCCTTACCACGAACTGGCATTTCATCCTTACTTAAATCAATATCATTATTTAGAGCACATAATTCAGATACACGCAGCCCTGTTGAGAAAAGAAGTTCTAAAAGAGCCTTATCACGAAGACCTTTTAAGTCCTTCGTGTTAGGGGCTTTTAATAACCTTTCTAATTCATCCACAGAAATCAAGTCCAGAGACCTTTCAGATACTTTTGCTAATTCAATCCGTTCTGGAGGTAAAGATTTAACCTCTCTTTTCACTAAATACTTCAGAAAACCCCTCAGAGCGATTAGATAGTAGTTTTGTGTTTTCTTTTTTAGAGTATTGTTAGTCTTTGTGGTCTGCCTATTTAACCAAAGGCGGTACTGTCTAACTAATTCATCAGTAATTTCATGAGGTTTACCTATTTTAGCAAAGATAATAAAACTACTTAAGTATCGATTGTAATTCTCGACAGTCTTCAAACTCCTCCCTCGTTCAATTTCTAAATACTCCAAATATTCTTTCTTTAACTGCTTTAAATCCATGAATAGTATTATATCATAAATAAATCTCATGTTGTGCGACATAATTAAACGGAAGTATTTTATTTATAAACTCATGATATAGATATGATATAATAATAATTATTCTTTAAAATCATAAAAAATTAAATAATATGAGTATAGAAAAAATGAACACAGCTTTAGATGGGAATAACCAAGAAAAAAATCTTGATGAAATTCCAAAAGTGAAATACGATCTTTCAGGAGTAGAAGCAGAAGTAGGAAATTTGAAAGATGCAGTGATACAACTCCTTGGAAAACAAGATCGCTATAAATTAGCTAAAGATGTTGAAGAAGGAAAAATTTCTTTAGGATTACACGAACAAAAGTTCTTAAATATGGGAGAAATAGCAGAAAAAGAAACGATAAGAAAGGGAGAGGAGTTTGATAGTACTAACTTTCTTCTAAAAAGAGCCCAAATAATTGTAGATGAATTAGTAAATTAATTCAACAATAGGGCTTGACAAACAAACCAACCTATGCTATGCTAGGAATAGAAAAGTAAGGAAACGAAATCATCACAGCCCTTGACAAATAAAGTAGTACGTGATACAGTGTGGGTAGAGTTGAAAATTAAATAAATAATCCTGTTAGAATACACTAACTAACAGGATAAACTTTTTGAGGAAGGAGTTAGCCCTGGCAGAGTGTCCTAACAGGGCAAAGTAAATAAGCAAAATATGGCTTATTTACTTAAAAACAGTCGAAAACGACTTTCTTTCTCAAGAAAACCGTTTTCGACTGTTTTTTGTTGAAAGAGTAGAGAAAGGCAATTTGAGTCCTAAATATATAAAATGAGTCGATAAAATTGTTTTTTCTACTCTCTCGGTAAAATGAGAGTTGTTCTTTAAAAAAATCCTTATCAGATGGTCTGATAAGGTAAATAATACAGATTTTAAATTTTTTTATTCTGATTTCTCAGGAGTATGGGCGCCCTAGTTTGTTTGGAGTGAAGCCGAAGCCAATGGTCTGCTTATGCAGAGGTTATCATAAGATAACTAGAAGGCACTGAGAAGTAAGAAGAGGAGAGAAAATGTACACACACGACAATATCAAGAAGTTTGGTGAAACTGAAATAAAAATTGAAACCTTCGAAGAAGGTGTCCGGTTTCTCCTTGATTTTTTGCAATATTGGATTAGAGATAGAGGGGTATGGGAAAAAGAGTATCACATATTTCCGAAAGACTGGGTCTCTTTTGGAGAGTTATTTGAGAGACCCTCTCTAAAAAGAGAGGATCTGTGGACGTTTGTATTCAAGTATAACGACCCTCTGGAAGAAAAGTTATGGAATGGTAAAAAAGAAACAGTTGAAAAGGGAGAGTGTACACATTTTTCTTATCCTTCTTGGAAATTTCATTACGAGTACCCGTCCGAACGAGGGGAATGGATCATTTCTAAGATTTTTGGTTCTATCTGGAAAAATCCAGTAGAAAAGTTCACTGATCTTTTTGGGGAAACAAAAAAAAGTACACGAGAAGGACAGGAAGTCATTGAATGGCGATTTTCTGTAAAAAAGTTGTTGGAAACGGTAGAAAGATGAAGAATGATAATAGGCGAAGATGGTTGCCTAATTCAAAACTCCGTCAAGTCTGTATTGTTGTTCAAAAGGGGGAGCTCACCGTTCAGCGAGTTCCTCCCTATTAACGAAATCTTAATTTGTTTTGTTAAATTGAGGTTTTGTAGTAGATGTTCTTTAAAAAATTCTCATCAGGTTGTCTGGTGAGTGAATCCTATTAGAGATTATAGAAGCCTTTGACTTCTTATCTCTAACAGGATAAATAATACAGATATTAAACTTTTTTATTTAAGGAGGAGAAGTGATGAAAAAAATGTTTTTGATGGTGGTTGCGACGGTTGTTATGATAGGTGGATTTTCCACACAAGTGATAGCAAAAAACATTATTGATGTATCAAACCAGGCAGACAAAAAATTTGGGGTTAAGTTTGAAATAGTTGCCCAAAATGGATCGGCCATCTTGAGAACTTCTCTAGCTCCCTTTATCAGAATTAATAAAGATGAAAGGCGAGGGGAGATAGCAGCCGAGATCTGCTTACAGGCCAAATTGGTTGAACTGACTAAAGGGACGATTAAAACGAAAACTGAAAGTGGTTATACTCTCTCTTTTTCTGGATTTGTAATGACCTCTGTGGAAAAAAGTGGTAAATACCTTGTTATAAACCTTGGAAAAGCTAAAGTTGATGGTAAAAAAATAAACTTCAAATAAGAACCAATGAGGAGATATTATGAAGAAAGCAATGATTTTGGTAATGATGTCAGCAATACTAGTGTTTTCACTGTTTAATGGTTTAAGAGCAGAGGAAATTGTAACCCCCCAACAGGAAGTAACCAGAGGAGAAATTGAAAGTCTTCTGGAGAAGCAAAAGATAATGGAGTTTGATCTAACGGGGTCCTTAGATATCGTAAGTGTCTATATGATTAAAGCTGGCTTAAAGGGAAGAATAAAATTATTCCTGTTGTCCGAAAAGGCTGTCAATAATTTTAAAAACCAGCTTAAATTCCTCAGACTTTCAATTGAGGGATACGAAGACGCCTTGAATATTTTCAGTGGTGAAAGTGAAATGGTCTCCTGGTTAATATTCAAGGCAAATAAAAACCTTAAAAGGGTATTTCCATTAAAAAGGGAGTACCAAGAAAAATTGATCCCAAATTTAAGAAAGGAAATCGAAAAGAGGGGAAATTCGTAAAAAATCTGTATTATCGGGCGAAGATGACGTAGTTTAGTCAAATTCGCCCATCTTTTCGAGAACATCATTCATTCAACGAGGAGGGAAATGGTGTTCTCAAAGAGGTTTGTGTGATAAAATTAAGAAAAATCGCTTAATTTAAGCCTAATATTACATTCAGAAGAGGTTAAGGTTGAAGATATAAACTTTTCCTTATTTATAAGGGAAAACTCCTTCCTCGGAGTTTATAACTTTAACCTTTATATATCTTTTCTGGGTGTAATATTGGACTTAAATTACCCAGATAAAAAACCTCTAATTATTAAGAAAATACTTGAAACTCCTTGCAAAATAAGGACTTTCATGCTAATATTTGACTAATGTTAACAAAACGAAAGAAAGCTAACGCTATAAAAAAGACAAAAACCCACGATACAGATACTGGCTCTCCAGAAGTGCAGATTTCTCTTTTATCCAAACAAATAGATGAATTAACTAAACACCTAAAAACCCACAAAAAAGACCGTCATTCTAGAAGAGGGTTACTACAAATGGTAGCTGATAGGAGATCTCATCTAAAATACTTACAGAAGAAAAACGCAAAAAGATATGATTCTGTAGTCAAAACTCTAGGATTAAAGAAAAGAAAATAAAAAACCGCAATGCGGTTTTTTCTTTTTATTTCTTTGAATTACAAAACAGAATTCTACTACAAATTTTATTTCATAATTCAAAGTAGATATGGTAAACTTTAGATATTCCTTTTTAATAATGAAAGAACTTTAGTTTTTTCTCTGATTAGCTAAAAGCTAATACCTAATAACCTAAAAAATGGCTGTCATAAAACACAAAGAACAAAGAGTTGGAGTCTTTATTGATACTCAAAACCTTTATCATAGTGCTAAAAACCTCTACAGAGCCAAAGTAAACTTCAAACAAGTTATGGAGGATGCCGTGTCAGGAAGAGCTTTAATTAGAGCAATTGCTTATGTAATCACCACAGAATCTGAAGACGAAAAAAGTTTCTTTGAGGCTTTAGAAAAATTAGGGATAGAAACGAAGACAAAAGACTTACAAATATTTTTTGGTGGTGCTAAAAAGGCTGACTGGGATGTTGGTATCGCTGTTGATGCTATTAAATTAGCTCCTAAATTGGACACTATTGTTTTAATTTCAGGTGATGGTGACTTTATTCCTTTGGTTGAATATCTAAGAACTAACGAAGGTTGTCAGATAGAAGTAATGGCTTTTGGAAAGTCATCTTCATCTAAGTTAATTGAAACAGTTGATGACTTTACCGATCTTTGTCAGGACCCAAAAAAGTATCTGTTAAATTACAGAGGAAAAAACAATAAGCTCTTTTCAAGAAAAAAGTAGTTTTTTATTAATTTATCAATTTTGCCTTCAAATAAGTAGATTTGAAGATGGATTTCTTTGGATCTGAAATTTGAAGGTTAAATCAAATTCTTTAATCAATATGGAAACAAAAGAATACGAGTTAAGTCTAGGAGATAAGACTATCACTGCCCAGTTTAATAATTTAGCTAACCAAGCCAACGGTTCTGTCCTACTAAGCTGTGAAAAAACAGTTGTTATGGCAACAGCCGTTATCTCTGGAAACCAAAAAGATGGTTTAGATTATTTTCCTTTATCTGTTGAATACGAGGAAAAATATTACTCCGTGGGAAAAATTTTAGGAGGAAGATTTATGAGACGAGAGGGGAGACCAACTACCAACGCTATTTTAACAGGTAGGATGATTGATAGAACTATTCGGCCATTATTTGAAGACTACATTAGAAATGAAGTTCAAGTTATCATTACAGTTTTGTCATTAGGAGATTACAGTCCTGATGTTTTAGCGATCAATGCAGCTTCTTTAGCCTTAGCTACTTCTAACATCCCTTGGAACGGACCTGTTAGTTCAGTCAGAATAGGGTTAGATGAATCTGGAAATTTCACAGTCAACCCTTTCTTGAAGGGAACTGATGATAAATTAGATCTGATTGCTTGTGGTAAAGACAATTGTATAAATATGATTGAAATTAGAGCTAACGAGGTAACCAATGATGTAACAGACAAAGCTTTCCGAAAAGCTTCTGAAGAGATAGAAAAAATACAAGAATTCCAAAAAAATATTGTCAAAGAAATCGGAAAAGAAAAATTAGAAATAGAAAAACCAGAATTACAAAAAGAGGCTCTTAAATTATTTAAAGAAAAAGTTGACCCAAGATTAGAAGAAATGGTTTTTAACGAAAGAGGGAATGAAACTATTGAAGAATTAAAGAACGATTGGATAAAAAGTTTTAAAGAAACAACAGGAGAGGTAAATATTTCTTTAGCTCTAGGTTTTTTTGAAAAAACTATCGATGACTTAATTCATAAAGAAGCTCTGGAGAAAGACAGACGAGTAGATGGAAGAGCTATGGATAAAATTAGATCTCTCTACGCTCAAGCAGGAGGAATAGCCCCTCAAGCACACGGAGTAGGAATATTTTACCGAGGAGGAACACACGTTTTCTCAGCTCTATCCCTTGGAGGAAGAAGAGATGCTTTAGCACTAGACGGAATTGAGTTAGGAGAAGAAAAAAGATATATTCATCATTATAATTTTCCACCTTTTTCAACAGGAGAAACAGGTAGAGTAGGAGGAACTAATAGGAGAATGATTGGGCACGGGGCTCTTGCAGAAAAAGCCCTTTTAGCGGTCCTTCCTGACGAAGATGAATTCCCTTACACTATCAGAATTGTTTCAGAGGCAATGGCATCAAACGGCTCAACCTCAATGGCGTCAACTTGTGCCAGCACAATTGCTTTAATGGATGCAGGAGTTCCCATCAAAAAACCAGTGGCTGGTATTGCTATGGGGTTAATGATGGAAAATGATAATAATTACAAAATTTTAACTGATATTCAGGGACCTGAAGACCATTACGGAGATATGGACTTTAAGGTGACAGGTACAAAAGACGGTATAACAGCTATCCAAATGGACGTAAAAGTAGAGGGTATTTCAATCGATATCTTATCTGAAGCTCTAGGGAGAGCTGAACAAGCACGCCTAGAAATACTGGATGTAATCACAAAAGAAATTAAGGAACCAAGAGCTGAAATGTATGACCATACCCCTAGAATAATCAAAATTCAAATAAAACCAGACCAAATTGGAGAAGTCATTGGTCCAGGAGGAAAAGTTATAAACCATATTAAGGATCGTATGGGAGTAGACGAAATAGATATCAACGATGACGGTAGAGTTTTTATAATGGGGAATCAAACATCTACTGAAAACGCAAAAAAGATGATTGAGGCTATCACACGAGTTTATTCTGTTGGTGATAGATTTGAAGGAAAAGTAGTTAGAGTCCTTGACTTTGGAGCTGTCGTAGAAATCGGCCCAAAGACCGATGGTCTGGTTCACATCTCAGAAGTCGCTCCTTTCCGTGTAGAAGATATAAACAAAGTTCTTCGCGAAGGAATGATGGTTCCTGTTATAATAAAAGAAACAGACGGAAGAAATAAAATCAAACTCTCTATAAAAGAAGCCGACCCTAAATTTATTAAAAATGACAATGGAACAAAACCAACCACAACAACAAAACAAGAATAAAGCTGAGGAGGAAGAAAAAAAATCTTCGATTAGGACATATCAAAGTGACTTGTCTAAAATTGTTAATGATAAAAATCTATCTACAACAAAAATAGTTATCGAAGAAGAGAGTAAACGAAGAAATTTATTCAAAAAAGTCAGTACTGAAACCAAAAAAAATACAGCTCTAATAATAACTAGTATTATCTTATTAGTAGCTGGTGTAGTTTCTGTTTATCTCTTAAATATTCTTAAACCAACTCCCACAGTTAGAGTCCAAGAAGTAGAGTTAAACCCAATTATTTATACCGAATATCAAAAAGATTTATTCTTTGAAAAACCTAGTAAATTAAAAATAGTAAAAGATGTCCAAAACGAAGTTAGCCAAATGAATATTCCTCTCGGTTCTTTAATCCAGCTATACCTTACTCAAAGAAGTATTACTGCAGATGAATCACAAGCTGGTAAATCACTAATCGGAACAAACCAGTTTATAGAACTATTGGATGCTAGACTATCGAGTACATTACTGAGATTTTTAGAACCTGAATTTACATTTGGTTATCACTCAACAACTCAAAATAGTCCTTTCCTAGTATTTAAAACAAGATCATTTGAAGATTCTTTCCCAGAAATGCTTAAGTGGGAAGAAACCATTCTGGAAGACCTAGGGCCTATTTTTATTGAAGACAATATTGTTTTCTCTAAAGACCGCTTACGTGAAAATAAATACCAATTCAGAGATATTGTTGTTAAAAACAAAGATGTTCGCGCCATTTTAGACGGAGGAGGTAAAATACTCTTTGCCTATTCTTTCCCTGACAGTAAAACTATTGTTATTACAACAAACAAAATAACCTTACAAGAAATTTTTGACAGATTATCAACTATTTATCATACAAGATAAATTTAATTAGGAAATTAGTTACTTCGATATTAGGTGTTAGGAAAAAATTTACTTCGTAAATTTTTCCCCTAAGTAACTAAATAACCAACACCTAAATAACTAAACATATGGATACAAAATATTACAAAGAAAAGTTATTAGAAGAGTTAAATATTTTAGAAAAAGAACTAGGAAATCTTGGAACCATTAATCCAGATAATCCAAACGATTGGGTAGCCACAGGGAATACTGAAACAAATCAAGACGAAGATCATTCAGACCCAAATGACAATGCTGACGACCAAGAAGAATTTTCCGAAAGACATGCTATTCTTAATGACCTAGAGGTAAGATTAAACAACATAAAAACTGCTCTTGAGAGCATAAAAAATAATACCTATGGAAAATGTAAAGTTTGTGGAAAGGATATAGAAAAAGAAAGATTAGAAGCTAACCCTGCAGCCACTACTTGTATAGAACATAAAAACTAGGTTTTAGTTATTATGGATGTTAGGTGTTAGAAAAAATTTGCCTCGCAAATTTTTTCCTCTAAATAACTAAATATCTGACACCTAAACAACTAAATTATGAATTTTTCTAAAGTACATTCAGCTCAAATAAATATGCTCAAAGCATATATAGTTGATATTGAAATAGACATTTCTAAAAACACTTTAAATGCTTTCTCAATAGTTGGATTACCTGACAAAGCTGTAGAGGAATCTAAAGATCGTGTCTCTGCAGCTATTAAAAATAGTGGTTTTAAGTCTCCTAAAGAAAAGAATCAAAAAGTTGTTGTTTCACTTGCCCCTGCTAATGTAAAAAAGGAAGGGCCTAATTTTGATTTAGGAATAGCCGTAGCCTATCTTTTAGCATCAGATGAAATTACCTTTAATCCAGCTAAAAAGCTATTCCTAGGTGAGTTAACCTTGGACGGACGATTACGTCGAATAGATGGAACATTACCCTTAGTAAAAGAAGCTAAAGAAAAAGGTTTTGAGGAAATTTATCTACCAATCCCCAACGCGGAAGAGGGGGCTTTAATTGATGGTATTAAGATATTTGGAGTCAAAAACCTTATAGAACTTATTAATCATCTAAGAAATGAAATTTCAGAAAATCCAAATGACCTTATAAGCAGGGAGTTAGATATCCAACCACAAACAAAAATTAATTTTTCTAGTATTACTCCGACAATTGATTTCTCTGATGTAAGAGGTCAAGAGATGGCTAAGAGAGGTTTAGAAATTGCAGCCTCTGGGGGCCATAATATTGCTATGTATGGACCACCAGGAACAGGGAAGACTATGTTAGCAAAAGCTTTTTGCAACGTTCTTCCAACTCTTTCTTTTGAAGAAATTTTGGAAACCACTGCCATCCATTCAGCCGCAGGTTTATTAAAAGAGAAATTAATTATTCAGCCACCATTTAGATCTCCGCACCATACAGCTTCTCACATATCTTTAGTTGGAGGAGGGACAGTCCCTAAGCCAGGTGAAGTTACATTAGCTCATAAAGGAGTCCTTTTCTTGGACGAATTCCCTGAATTTGAAAAAAGATCAATCGAAGCCCTTCGACAACCTCTTGAAGACGGAATAATAAATATTTCTCGCTCGAAAGGAACTTCAACTTTTCCGGCTAATTTCATTTTAATTGCCACTATGAATCCTTGTCCTTGCGGAAATTATGGAACCGAAAAAGAATGTACCTGTAACCCCTCTTCTTTACTCAGATATCAAAGAAAAATATCTGGACCTGTTATTGACAGAATAGATATGTGGGTAGAAGTCTCAAATATAAAACACGAAAAACTTTCACAGAGAAATGATAACTCCGAAGGAACTAAGAAAATTAGAGGTAGAGTTTCCGATGCAAGAAAAATTCAAAAAGAAAGATTTAAAGAAACAAGGACTGATACTAATAGTAATATGTCAGCTAAAGAGATAGAAAGTTTAATTAATCTAGACAAACAAACTCAAGATATTTTAAATCAATCAGCTACACAATTAAATTTATCAGCAAGAGCCTATCATAAGGTAATAAAACTAGCGAGAACTATTGCCGATCTAGAAAAACAAGAACTGATTACTCCTAATCACATTTTAGAAGCTCTCCAATATCGACCAAAAAATCTTCTTTAAAATAGAAATTAAAAATTACAACTCCTCATCAACATAAATAGTGCAGTTAACTGCACTATTTATGTTATAATCTATTTATGGTAAATATTTCAAAAAAGAAGCTAAGCGGCGATGTTTTTAATAAAATAAATAATCGGTTAATTGAAACTATTTATAATTTAAATACTAAAAACTCAGTCAATCAATTTTTTAATGAGATATTATCTTATCCTGAAAAAGTCATTTTAGCTAAGAGATTTTCAATTATCTTTATGTTACATGAAGAAATGTCGTGGTATCGTATTCATAAAATTTTAAATGTAAGTATCGCTACAGTCAGGAAAGTATCTACAAAAATTGAGTTAGAAGAATATAAAAATATTTTAAAGATAGTTAAGCGAAAGAAAAACAGAAAAACTTTTTGGACAGAAATGGACATTGTACTTAAAATGGGAATGCCTCCAATTGTCGGGAAGGGTAGATGGAAATTTTTAGATGAATTGTACGAAAAATATGATATTAAAGAAGAATTAGATTAATCCTCACTTAATTTTTAAATTTAAAATCACCACTTATTTAGTTAAATAGTGCAGTTAACTGCACTATTTATTTTTTCGAGAAACTTAATTAAGTAAGAATACACAATAACTACTATTGGAAGACTTTATTTTTTCTATTTAGCGAAGGGATTTTTAGCACCACGCACCTCAAAATGAACGTGGGGTCCTGTGGAACGACCAGTTGACCCGATGTAACCAATTACTTGACCTTGAATCACGTTATAACCAGCCCAAACAATGTTTCTGCTGTTATGCGAATAAAGAGTTTGTGTTCCATTACCATGCTCAATAACAATATAATTACCATAACCTCCATTCCAATAACCATTGTCTTTAGATATGATAACTTTTCCAGAAGCTGCCGCTAAAATAGGGGTTCCAAAGGATGAGGCAAAATCGATTGCATTATAACCATGCAAACCCTGTGAGATCCGACCTCCACTTATTGGTCTTATATAATAACCAGCATATTCGGGTCCACCAGCCCCTCTAATTGGATTATAGTAAGTAGTAGAGCCTTTATTTACCTTCGGTAAAGGAGCTTCTCCTCCAGGAATAACAATCTCATCTCCTACAGCTAAAACATAATCATCAGATAAAGCGTTATATTGTTGGGTTTCTTTCAAATCACCCTGATATTTTTTAACAACACTAGCTAAAGTGTCGCCTTTTTTAATAGTATATTTAATACCGCTAATAGGTAGAATACTCAAAACTTGCCCTTCTTTTATTAAATCACCTTGTTTTATATCGTTTGACCAAAAAATTGTCCCTACAGTAACACTAAACATATCAGCAATTTGACCTAAAGTGTCACCTTTTCTCACAATATAGGTGGCAATCCTATCAGAATTAGACCTCTCACTAATATTAGCCATAGTTCCAGTTGGACCAGATTCAGAAACTAAAGCCGAACCATCGATAGTAGTACCACCACCTCCAATAGACGGATTAGGGTTAAAGCTGACTACAGCCTTTAATAAAGCCATATTTTGTGAATTATAATTATTTAAAGACCTTATATTTTCCTCTTTTCCTACTAATAAATCAGATACAAAAGAAAAAACCCCCGCATTTACTACAAAAGGGGTGTTTAAGAGGGTCGATGTAAAGAAGACACTAAATAACGCACTACTTGTTAAAAGTTGTTTAAAACTCAATTTTATCACCTGTTTTAGCCGTTTATTAGGTAAATCAGGATCTTTTTTCTTAAGTAAAATAAGCCTAAATGTTAATTTTTATCGTCCAGCCGTATCTTTATACTTATCTAATCACCGCTGAATTATATGTGAAAAAGGATAAAAGTCAATACTTCTTCTCCTAATGGATTTCACTATTCAACTCCTTAATTTTATCAATTCCACCCTTGGAGTCAACTAGTATAAAAATAACTTGTGGATAAAGAATATGTATTATATTTTTTATAATAGTATAATAATTACATGGAAAAAAACTTTCTTAATAGTGCTTCTAGTAAATTTAATTCTCCCCAAGAAGAATTAACTTTTTTAAAGGAAAAAATAAAACAAAAAGAGGCAGAAATTAATAACGAGTCTACCTCTCCTAAAGAAGAACTCGCTGAAAAGGCTGTAGAAGAAACTCTTCACCAGTACTCCAAAACAAACCCTAAAGAAACACTTGAACCCTCACACGAAATAAAGGGGGAGGAAACTAATTCTATTATTCTTGATTTAGAACCACGTGACAGTGATGAAAAGATTAGCGAACTTCTTGGAGTACTAGAAGAAAAGGGGATCCGAAACACTTTAACCATAATCCAAAAAATGGACAATCCATCTTTAACTGATGATTTCCATCGTGTCCTAATCCAGTATTTAAAGAAAGGATATTCTATAGACCGCCTACCAGTAAAATCACCTATTTTTAAGATTCTAAAGATGACTCTTTATGAAATTTCTTTACTTGATAAAGAAAATGATTCAGAAAAAACCTTGAAAGAGATGATTTCATCTATGGAACAATTTTATGCTGGAATGCTTTCCGCCCCAGATACAAAAAATAAATATGCTAACTATTTTAGTTTAGAAATCGCCATCCCAAATAATTCAGACGAGGTTACCTTCTATATTTCTGTTCCTGATGAACGGAAAGACTTATTTGAAAAACAAATATTATCTGTTTTCCCCGACGCAAAGATAAAAGAGGAAAAAGATGATTACAACATTTTTACAGAAAACTTCTCTATCTCTGGCTCATATCTGACTTTAGCTAAGAAACCTGTTTTTCCAATTAAAACTTACGCCGACTTCGACTATGATCCACTCAATATCGTTCTTAGCTCATTCTCAAAAATAGGAAAAGAAGAAGGGGCTTCTATACAAATAATTTTTAATTCTAGAGATTATGCTTACAACCAAAAATATAAGGAGGCTTTAATAAAAATCCAAAAAGGGGTTCCCCCTCACAAAGCTCTTGATATACCAGATACCGCAACAGCTCACCTGACAAAATCTATTAAGGAAGTTTTATCAACTACACCAGCTAATAAAGAGATAAACTCTCCCATCGATGATGAATTAGTTGAAAATATAAAAAATAAAATTAATAGCCCTATAATACAAACTAATATTCGTTTAATTAGTTCCTCTCAAGACCAATCTAAGGCCGATAGAATCCTTAGTGAGATGGAGGCTACTTTTAATCAATTTGAAAATTCTGGTAGTAATAAAATCGTTTTCAAGAAACTTCGAAAAAATAGTCTAAAAAAATTACTTCATGATTTTTCATTTAGAGAATTTAATAAAAAACAAGCTACTCCTTTAAGTCTCAAAGAAATAACAACTATCTTCCATTTTCCAAACACTGGGATTAAGGTTTCTCATCAGCTCAAACAAACCAAATCAAAATCATCACCTGCTCCACTATCCTTACCTAAACAAGGAACTTTATTAGGAATAAACACCTATCACAACGAAAAAACAAATATTTATATCAGCCCAGAAGACCGTCTCCGTCACTTCTATATCGTAGGGCAGACAGGTACAGGTAAAACGGTTCTTCTAAAAAATATGATCATCCAAGATATAAAAAATGGTGAAGGTGTTTGTTATATTGACCCTCACGGAACCGATATTCAAGATATTCTTGCTAATATTCCGCCAGAAAGATATGACGATGTTATTTATTTTGATCCAGCTAACGTCAAACACCCAATGGGATTAAATATGTTGGAATATGATGCTGACTATCCAGAACAAAAGACTTTTGTGGTCAATGAAATGCTTTCTATTTTCAGAAAATTATATGGCAATACCCCCGAATCAATGGGTCCTGCTTTTGAACAATATTTTAGGAATGCTGTCCAACTTATCATCGACGATCCAAACGATCACAGCACCCTTTTAGACATCGCTAAAGTTTTAGTTAATGCTGAATTCAGGAAAGAAAAATTGGCTAAGTGTAAAAACCCAATTGTCACACAATTCTGGAGAGAAATCGCTGAAAAAAGTAGCGGAGATGCCTCACTGGAAAACATTGTCCCATATATCACTAATAAATTTGATGTATTTTTGAGCAACGATATGATGCGACCAATTGTTTCTCAAGCGAAATCTTCTTTTAACTTTAGGCAAATAATGGATGAAAAGAAAATTTTGTTAGTAAATCTTAGTAAAGGACGCCTAGGTGATATCAACTCACACCTCTTAGGATTAATTATTGTTGGTAAAATTTTAATGGCGACACTCTCTAGGGTAGACACCACCACAACGCCTCCTCCTTTTTATCTTTATATTGATGAGTTCCAAAATATTACTACTGATTCTATCTCTACCATCTTATCCGAAGCAAGAAAATATGGCTTATCGCTAAATATAGCTCATCAATTTATTGCCCAGTTAGATGAAGGAATTAGAGATTCTGTTTTTGGGAATGTTGGTTCAATGGCAGTTTTCCGAGTAGGGCAAGATGATGCAGAATATCTTTCAAAACAATTTGAACCAGCCTTTGACGCTAAAGATATTACTAGTATAGATAATTGGAACGCTTATCTTAAAATTCTCGCTAATGGACAACCACAAGCACCTTTCAATATCCAAACCATCGCTCCTCAACAAGATAATCCAGAAAATATTGAGAAATTAAAAGAATTAAGTAACCTGAAATATGGAAAAGACAGAGAGTTAATTGAGAAAGAAATAATGAAGAAATATAATTAAATAAATTAATAGTTAACAATTTTTATTATGAGTGAAAAAATACCAAACCAATCACAGGAGAACGATGAGAAGGAGGAGTCTCAAATAATTACTCCCTCTTTTGAATCTACAGGAAGGATGAGTGAAGAAATTATTAAAGAGTCAAAACAATTTCTTAAAAATGAAGATGATATAAAAGACATTAAAGAGAAACAAAAACAAGGGGAGTCACTTTCTTCTATTAAAACAGCCAGCTTAAGAGAAGACGAAATGAAAAGAAACAAAGAAGAGGAAATCATTGAATTAACTGATGTAGTCGAGAGGGAAGGTAATAATAATGAGGAAACCTCTGAGTCAGAAAATGATAAAAATACAGACGAACATGAACCAACAGAAAATACCCAAGAACAGCAAGAACAAAATGGCCCCTGGGCTAATTTAGAGACAGCCAGAACTGAATATATTGAACGGTACCAAGAATTTCTAAGAGGTGGACGGTTAGCTCGACTAAGAAATGCTTTAGGGTTAACTCCAGCTGGAGGAAAGGAGATGCCATTAGAATTAATTGAAACAAGAGAAAGATATAACCAAGCTAAAAAAACATATGCTCAAGATGAATGGGAAACTTCTTTAGAGAAAATTTCCCCCGATTTATCAGAAGAAAAGAGGGCTCAAACAGAAGCTGAGATAATAAATAGGATTTACAACATAGCTGTTCTAGATGAAAGTGACTATTTAGAGGAAGCTCGTATTGATGCTTTCTCACCATTTCAAAAAGGTTTATTAGTAGATGCTTACCAACGGTGGACAAGTTTAAATAAAAGCCAAAGGATTATCGCTTCAACTGTAATGGTAGCTGGAGTAGCTGGTTTTGCTTCTTTAGCAGTTCCTGTGACAGCTAGCGCGGCGGCAATCGGAATAGGAGGAGTTGCTGGAAAAAAGATTTTAAGAGGAACTTTCGGAGTATTAATGTCTGGTTTAACAGGAAAAGCTTATGATAAATTCACGCAAGGGAAAAAAGAACGGGTGGAACAGACCGCGACAGACACAACCGAAACAGCTCGAGAATCTTTTAATATAAATAATTTAACAGCCATCTCAGAAAGATACAAAAACGCCATTAAACAAGAACAACAAGGAAATCGTAATATTATGTTCGGAAAAATTGCAACAATGGGAGCCGCAGGGATAGGTTCTACTGTTGGATTTGGATTAATAGGTAATGCTTTTGGAGAAGGAAGTTCAAATATTGAAGATAAAACAAAACTTGGATTTCAAAAAACCCCACAGGGAGAAACTGTGACTATCCCAGCAGAACCAGTTGAATCTAAAGCTGTAGAATCTGCAAAAAAAGCATTAGAAATTGCTCAAGAAAATAAAGTAACACCTGAAGAAAAAACAGCCCTCCTCAAAGGACTAGAAAAAGATTACCCTAGAGAAGTAGAAGAAGCTGATGATGTTTATCTTACAAGGGTTAAAGAAGCCTTTAATACAGAAATAGAAAAAAATGTTCCACCAGTAGAAACAACAACACTAGAAAATGCAAGTGCCGATACTATTGAACCAGAGGATATTATTAAAGAAGATTACTCTATCAAATCAGGTGATAACCTGTGGAATATATTAAAAAAAGAACTACCTGAGATAGCAGAATTAGAAAAAAGTGGAATGAAAGATAATGTAGTGGCTAATTTAATCGAAAAGATAAAAGAAAATCCGACAGAATATGGTATTACATCTGATAAGGTCGATTCTCTTAAAATTGGTGACCAGATAAATATGGAAAAAATTCACGAACTTTTGGAAAGTGAAAAGATAGACGGGAAAAGTTTAGTTGAACATGCTACTCAAGACTTAACAAAGAAACAATTAAGTGATATAGAAAATTTTAAACTAAAAGCAGAAGTACTAACTAACAACGAACCATCCACAGAAAGACCTGTTTCTCCTCCAAATACAACAGGAGCAGACCTGCCTTCGCCAGAAACAGTAAATCTAAACGAAACACTAAACAATATTTATAAAACTGAAACGGAATTAGACAAAGCAAAGAGTCAGTTAGAAGAAATGAAAGACACCGCTACCGATACTCTTACAAATGATCTAGAAAACCACGAAACTCAAATGCACTCTAATGCTAATGTAGATGCACAAGAAAAAGTTGTGGCTGATATGGAAGACCAACTTACTGAAACCAAAAACTATTTATCTGAAGCACAAAAGAAATTTGAAAGCATGTTACTAGAAGCGGATAAGACCTACAATAGGAATCTAGAAGTAACGGCGAAATTAGGTTTAGCCGAGATTACTTTTACAGAAGGAAATGAAGTTGAAGCGCTAAAATTTTTCGAATCAGCTACTCATAGTGCCAGTCACCTCAACGGAACAGATAGAATTATTGCTTTTACTGATATCGCTTCAAAAGAAGCTGGGTATGGCTTTATTGACAAAGCTACAGAAAATTTTGGATTTGCTGAGAATGAAATTATGGGGGGAAGTGGGATGATAGATAACACTCAAAAACCAGCGGCCCTCCTTAATCTCGCTGAAAAAGAAGCTCAAGCAGGTTTAAATGTAGAAGCAAAACGAATCTTAAACTTAGCTGAAGCTTGGTATGACCAACAAGGATATAATGATACACAATCATTTAACGAAGCTTACTCAAATGCTATTATAAAGATAGAAAATACTATAAAGAACAACTAAATTAAAAAATTAATAATTAAAAACTCCGACCAAGCTTGCCTGCCGGCAGGTAGGGCGGGTAAATAAAAACTATGAACGATATATTTAATCAAAACATTATAAAATACCTTCATTTAGAGAATTTAGACGAAGCTAAACAAGAAAAAACATTGTTACGGATAGGAAAAGTTATTTATCAAGCCATGATGTTACGAATAATGGAAATTCTGACAGAAGAAGAACAAAAAGAATTTGAAAAAGTATTAGATGAGGTTGGAACAGATGAAAATCGCCAAAGTGAGGTTATAGATTTCCTAAAGTCTAAAATCCCAAACTTAGACGAAATCTCTAAAGAAGAGATCACTAAACTGAAAGAAGAGACTGTATCTGTAATGGGAAATTTGGAATAAACTAAGTTAAACACAAAAGAGGTGGCCTTTAGCTCGCCTCTTTTAATTTATAATTTATCATTTATAATTCCAAAAAACAGGTGATTCTCTGATGAGAAATTACCTGTTTTTTAGGTTATGCTATAATGTGAAAATGTCGTATTTAGATGAATTAAATCCTGAGCAAAAAGAGGCAGTCCTTCATGAAAAAGGACCTCTTTTAATTTTAGCTGGAGCGGGGGCAGGGAAAACTAGAGCTATCACCTACAGGATATTACATCTTATTAAACAAGGAATCTCTCCAGAAAATATTTTAGCGGTCACTTTTACCAACAAAGCTGCTAAGGAGATGCAAACTCGTATTTTGAAGCTTCTGCAAAATGATAAGGAATTAAATTTACCAATTTCTTTTGAAAGACAGCCATTCATCCGAACTTTTCATTCCTTGGGTGTTTTTATTTTAAGAGAGAATTTTAAGAAATTAGATATCCCTAAACATTTTTCTATTTTAGATAAAAGTGATTCACAAAGAATTGTTAAAAGAGTTCTTAAAGAATTTGATTTAGATCCAAAACAATTTGAACCTAAAAAAATTATTTCTGTCATCTCTCGTCAAAAAGGAAATTTTAAAACAGTCGATGATTACTCAGGAGGAGATAGTAACGAATACTTCGCCCAAATTGTTTATAAAGTTTGGAAAAAATACGAAGAAATTTTACAACAAGAAAAGGCCCTCGATTTTGACGATTTATTATTAAAAACCGCCTTGTTGTTACAAAAAGATAAAGAGGTATTAAACTATTACCAAGATCGTTGGTATTATGTTCACGTAGACGAGTATCAAGATACTAATAAAGTTCAGTATCAGATTGCAAAACTCCTTTCTCAGAAGCAACAAAATATTTGTGTGGTTGGTGATGGTGACCAAAATATTTATTCTTGGCGAGGAGCTAATATAAAAAACATTTTAAATTTTGAAAAAGATTTTAAAAACTCAAAAACAATTCTTTTGGAACAAAATTATCGTTCCACTCAAAATATTTTAGGAGCCGCTAATAAGGTAATTGCTAAAAATAAACTTCGTAAGGATAAAAATCTCTTCACTAAAAACGAAGCAGGGGAGAAGCTTGGAACTTATTATGCTTTTAGTGAAAACGACGAAGCTATTTTCATAGCTCAAAGATGCAGTGACTTAATTAAACACAAACAAATATCTCCAAAAGAAATTGCTGTTCTCTATAGAACAAATTTTCAATCAAGAGTTCTAGAAGAAGCTTTCCTAAATGCAAAAATTCCTTACCAAGTACTCGGGACTAAATTTTTTGATAGGAAGGAAATTAAAGATATTATAGCTTTCATAAAAGCATCTCTAAACTCGGATGATTTAACTTCCTTAAACCGAATCATCAACGTTCCTCCTCGGGGGATTGGAAAAGTAACTGTGGCTAAAATATTTTCAAATAAAGAAGACGAACTAAGTCCTAAAATGAGAGATAAAATAGCTAATTTAAGAGCTCTGCTAAGCAAAATAAAGAAATTTAGTTTAGAAGAAAAAACTTCTGATTTAATTAAATTTATTATTAAAGAAAGTGGTTTATCAGACAAATTAAAGAATGGAACCGAAGAAGATTTAGAACGGCTAGCTAATATGAAGGAATTCGTTACCCTAGCCTTAAAATATGATAAGTTTGATAAAGGAGAAGGGTTAGAAAAATTTTTAGAAGACTACGCTTTAGCTTCCGACCAAGACCAACTTGAAGAAAAAACTAACGCTGTTAGATTGATGACTGTCCACGCCTCCAAAGGTCTTGAGTTTGATTATGTTTTTATTTCAGGTTTAGAAGACGGACTCTTCCCAAGTAAAATTGATAACGATAAAAGTCCAGACAAAGGAGAGGAGGAAAGAAGACTTTTTTATGTTGCATTAACTAGGGCAAGGAAAAAATTATTTCTTTCTTACACTGCTAGCCGAACAATCTTTGGTTCCAGAAAATCTAATACTGTGTCTGAATTTGTAACAGACATCAGTGAAGAGCTTTTAGAAGATGAAAGTCCTCATTCTCAATCAAACTCGCAAGAGACAGATAAGATTGAATACTTGGAGTGGTAGAGCTGTTTTAGATAACAAAGTATTAAGAAAATAAAAATTCAAAAATTATATACAGGATACTCGATAAAACTATAATAAAAACATATTTTTCCTTATAGTCTCTTCTGTTTATTAAATAGACTTGTAAACAACCTAGAAAAAAGAAAAGGATAAGAGTAATTAACTCTTTCGTAAGAAAAACAACAAAAAGATAAGCTACTGCAAAAAAGATACTAATTAGAATCTTTGATCTCTTTAACCCTAGCAAAACAGGGAGTGTCTTGATGCCTTCCTTTTTATCTCCTTCATAATCTTTTATATCTATAAAATTGATCACCGCTGTAAATACTATCAAAAAGACCAAGATAGATAATTTAGGAATATCGCTCACAGAACAACCAACAACAGAAACAAATCCAAGTATGATTAATATTAGTGAATTAAAAGCTATTATTAATTTAGAAAAAAAAGGAATTCTCTTCAGCCGGAAAGGAGGCATTGAATAAAGAAAATAATTACCGATCCATAAAGTGATTATAAAAAAAGCTAGAAAGCTAGAAGCAAATGAGTAAATAAGAGCTACTATTAAAAACAACCACCCTAATTTCATGTATAGGACGGGGTCTATCTCTTTTTTAACGAGAGGTCTTTCTTTGTTTGAAATCTTATCAATTTCATAATCTTCAATATTATTTGTAATGATAGAAAACAATCCAGCAAAAACAATACTAATCGGAATAAAAATAAAAGAAAATAAATTATCCGCTGTTAAAATAAAACTAAACGTCTTTGGAACTAAAATAATTCCTAGAAAAAACATCAACTCAAAATAAAAAATCCGAAATGGTCTGATATCCTTTAAGATAATTTTAAAATATTTTTTATTTGCAAAGTACAATAAAGGAATTCCTGCTAAAAACAGAGAGGAAAGAAAAAGGTTGGTCATTAAGGTTGGGGTATATAGATACTCAACCTCAATAAGGTTAAAAAATTTTTCAACAAGGAATGGGAAGATGCCACAAATAAAAAGAGTGGTATGTAACAAGAAAGTAAAAATAAAACTTTTTATAGAACCTACTCCCTTAAGCCTAAAATATGTAAAAGCTCCTAGTAAAACAATGGCTATTTCAATTCTTATCCCCAGAGAGTCAATGCCAAAGACTATATATTGTGAGAATAAGTGTTGGTAATCTCTTATAAAGATATAAGCAATATTGCTACCAGCTCCACCACTGACGATTAAATCCGTAATAGGGACGGATATTAAAATAATAAAACCAGATAAAACGACCTTGGAAATTTTTAATACATTAACTTTTGTTGAAACATGACATATCAAAATAATCAAGGTCGCCAAAGTCACATAAGAAACAACATAATGAACAAGTACTGATAAGTCTATTAGGGAACCACCTGCATATGGAACACCTTCTTTTGTATGTAACACGTCTATATCAGAAAAATATTCTAAAAAGGTCCTCAAAAAGGTTACAAAAAAGAAAGACAACACAAAATAATGAAATGGTGTTTTTGAATTTTCTATTTTTTCAATGATTTCCTTAATTTTCTTTAACATCCACCTAAGTATAAAGTCTATAAAGTCAAAAGTCTATAAAGTAAACTTAACTTTTGACTTTACGGACTTTTGACTTTAGACTTATCTACATGATAAAAGCAAAAAAATCACTTGGACAAAATTTTTTAAAATCAAAGTCTGTTTTAGGTAAAATTATAAAAGCAGCTGATTTAGAAAAAACCGATACAATACTAGAAATTGGCCCTGGAAAAGGGTTTTTAACCGAAGAATTACTAAAAACAGCTAAAAAAGTCATTGCTGTGGAGAAAGATCAACGTTTATTAGGTCTTTTGGAGGAAAAATTCAAAGAAGAAATCAAAAATAGTCAATTAAAACTTATTTATGGCGATATTCTTGAAATAAATCCCCAAGATTTATTAAATTTACCCTATAAAATCATAGCTAATATCCCTTATTATATTACTGGTCAGTTTTTAAGAAAATTTCTTTCTTCAGGGCTTCAGCCGATCAAAATAGTAGTAATGCTTCAAAAAGAAGTAGCTAAAAGAATTACAACCACACAAGAGAAAGAGAGTATTCTTTCTTTAAGTGTTAAGGTCTATGGACAACCAAAATATATAGCGACGGTTAGTGCAAAAAACTTCTCTCCTCAACCAAAAGTTGATTCGGCTATTTTGTCCATAGATAATATTTCAAAAAAATTCTTCCAGACAGCAGATGAAAATCTTTTTTTTAACTTAATAAAAAAAGGTTTTTCTAGCAAAAGGAAAATGTTAATAAATAACCTTTCCCTAATACCAAAAACTGAATTAGAACAAATCTTTAGAGATCTCAAAATACCCTTAAAAACAAGGGCTGAAGACCTATCAGCAAGGGATTGGAAAAAACTTTTTGATAATCTAGAAAACAAAAAAGTTATTCACAAATAACCCAGCATTAAATATCTCAATTTGATATAATTTATCTAATTATGAATAGATTTTTGCCGAGCAAAAAACTGTCAGTTTTTTTAGGTGTGATCTTGGTGGTTTTGGTTTGTTTTTTTGTTTTCTTTGAGTTTAAAAATGAAAGAACATCTTATTTTACAAATACCCAAACAAAGACCGTTGAGGTTGTAACTAAAGAAATCCAGCAAGTCCTTAAAAACGATTCTGACGACGACGGACTAAAAGACTGGGAAGAGATTTTATGGAAAACTGACCCAAATAACCCAGATACAGACGGTGATGGCACTGATGACAATTCAGAAATCTTATCTAATAGAGACCCCCTCACTGCTGGTCCAAACGACATCTTAGGTAATAAAATTACAACAACAGAGGATACACAGAGTGAAGCACAAGAAAGGAAACCTCTCACCCAAACAGAGATCTTATCAAGAGAGTTATTTACAGGTTACGTAGCTCTTAAGCAGAATAATCAACTAGGCACTACTAAAGAAGAACAACTTATAGATAATCTAATAACAAGAAATTTGTTATTAAACATAAATTCGGTAAAAAAGAATACATTAGGTGATCTAAATATAATTGAAAACCATAGTAGAGAAACACTTCTTCAATATGTGAATGAATTAACAACAATCATAAATTTAGGTCATGATTTAGTTGAGGAATCAACTCTTATTAAAACAGCCCTAGAAACAAAAAATGAAAAAGATTTAGATAAACTCAATTTAAACTTAAAA
Source organism: Patescibacteria group bacterium (assembly GCA_034661035.1). Classification (GTDB taxonomy): domain Bacteria; phylum Patescibacteriota; class Minisyncoccia; order Phycocordibacterales; family UBA12079; genus JAGYLJ01. The sequence continues at coordinate 26,408 of JAYEKM010000015.1, forward strand.
ATATATACAAAAATGAAAGACCTCCTTCTTACTATTGAAGTACCTAGTATTATATCATCTATTCATTTAGACGGAATAAATAACTTAAATGATTTGATAAATGATGTCTCTGATATGTTATTAGTATTTGAAGACCCTATTAGGGGTTTAAAGGGAGTTGAAAATTACTTCGATGATGTGATAAAAGCATCAACAAATTCAATTAAAATGATAGATTATTTCAATAAAATTGACATAAAGTTTAATCTTTAGTTTTCCAAGTATAATGTTTTTCAAAAAACCAAAAAAAATAATTTTCAGTATATTGATAGCTCTTCTTTTTTGTTCATCAAATTTTTTCCTAACTCCTCAAAAAACAGAAGCTCAATGGTATGTATTCGATGGTGCTAACGCAGCTCTTAATGCACTAAATAATGTCACTTCTGCAATATCAGCTTATGCGACAAAGTACCTTGCGTTGAAAGAACAAATTTTAGATGGTGCCGCTTGGATTCTTATAAACGTTGCTATAGAAAAAATAGCTGATTCAACTGTAGATTGGATTAATAACGGTTTTGAAGGAGGGCCTGGTTTTATTACTAACTTTAATGACTATTTGACTGATGTGGGCGATCAAGCTTTAGGTGATTTTATTTCAGGCAGTCCTTTAGCTTTTTTATGTAGTCCTTTTAGTCTAGATATTAAGATAGCATTAGCTCTACAATTTGGGAGTGAAAGAGAGGCTCGTTGTACTCTCTCAGATGCATTTGATAATATTGACTCAGCTGTAGACGACCTTGGAAACAACTGGTCTTGGGATCAATTTTCTGTCCTATCGCAAAGTAGGAATAATACCTATGGTGCTTACGCGGCGGCTTACACAGATGTAAAACTTAATATAGCTGGAGCTAAAGAAAGACAAGTTACTAAAGGAAATTGGGGAGGTGGGATGCTCAGTTTTGAGAGTTGTGAAGATGATTACGAAGAAACTGACTGCGAAACTAGTCAGATAGAAGGGGAGTGTGAAACCTATTCAATGCCAGGTGACTGTACAACTCATACCCCAGGAAGTTTAATTGAAGATACTTTGGCAGACACTTTAACTTCTGGAACCAAAAGACTCCTAGTTGCTGATGAAATTAACGAGATTGTCGGAGCACTCCTGAACCAATTAGTTAACACCGTCCTAGGAGATAAAGGATTACTTCACGGAACTCCTGGCGAAACCTATGGGTTTACCAAGATCCCTGTAAAGATTGTTGGAGATTTAACAGACTTGATAAATGAGGCAATAACAGCAGAGGAAGAATGGAAAAATTGGAAACAACAATCATTAAATATAGTAACAACTGCCGAAGCCTATTTAGAAGCCCTTATTAATTGTTGGGAAGATTATCCAGGTTTCCCACCAGCTGATCCACCTCTTTCTGATAACGAAATACAAGCAAAAATTAATGTAGCTCAACAAATAATTAACAACACAATTACACCTCTTAAAGCAAGACTTGTAATAGATGTTGCTTTAGCCAGAGAAAATATTGAAACGTTAAATCTAATGTTGGCTGAAATTGTTGCCGCAACAGATCCTGATACTGGTGAAGGTGACCCAACAATAATTAGTGATATCATAGATGAATTTAATAGCTTAACGCTTCATACAGAATCAAGTGTTGTTCTTGCTGAACAAGAATTTCATGGACCCCCAACAGAAAATGGGATTGAAAGTCAGATGAATGTAATAATTAATAAAGCAAACTTAGATAGCACAGAATGTACAAACGGAGGAGGAACGTTTACACCTGTTTCTTATTCTCCGCTAAGCCCTAGCTGTGAAATCATCTTTGTGCCTGGAAATATAACCCCTGGTGGAAGTTCAACTTTAGGTTGGACCTCGACCAATGGAACTTCAGGATCTATTGATAACGGAGTAGGGAACGTACCACCAGCTAATTTAGAAGGGTGGTCAACAACAATATCACCAAACACAACAACAACTTACACAGGGACAGTAGTCGGGGAAGGAGGTACGTCCACTTGTCCAGCCATAATTATTGTATATTAAAAATGAAAATACTTAAAAAAGTTGCCTTACTGGCAACCCACCTAAAAGGTGGCTATAAAACAATATCACTACTTTCAATCTTAATATTTTTAAGCGGAGTTAAAATTACTAACGCAGTACTTGGTTTTCCTTCATGGGAAGAAATCTGGTTAGCAATTGGGAACATGATGATCTTCGTTGGTTCACAGATCCTCCGTATAGCAGGACTTCTTTTTAACTGTATAATGGATTACACTGTTAATTTCTCAGAGCTCGTTACCAACACAGCGGTTGTTGGTATTGGTTGGGACATCTTTAGAGATTTGTCTAATATGGTTTTCATTTTTATTCTCTTAGCGATCTCCATTGCCACCATCTTAGGTATCCAATCCTACGGGGCTAAAAACTTATTAAAAAACGTAATTATCGTTGCTTTGCTTATAAATTTTAGTTTGTTTACCACTAAAGTAGTGATTGATGCAGCTAATGTTTTCACTGTTGGTTTTTATAATGCTACGATAAAAGATTCTGGGGCAGCAGCGACAGAAGGGGTTGGTGGGACTGATTGGAATACAGGCATTACTGCCATCTTTGCAGCGTCTTTAAACTTAAACACAATTTTTAAAGCTGAGAGTATTCACCCTGAGTCGAAAGATAATTTCGGATCAAAAATAAATGGAATGAGTATTTTACTCGTTGGTATGTTAGGTTTTATCTTGCTAATTGTTACTGCTTTTATCTTCTTTGCCGCCAGTATTTTACTTATGAAACGAATTATTGTCTTAATGTTTTTGATGATATTATCACCACTAGCCTTCTTAGGAATGATTTTACCTGCCACTATTAGTTATTCCAGACAATGGTGGAACACCTTATTTAAAGAAGCTTTTTATGCTCCTCTCTTTATGATGTTTATTAATGTGGTAGCAAAAGCGATCAGATCAGATGCCTTTACAGAAAATATAAGTAAAGCTGCATCGTTAGAAGGAAGTGGTTTTTCCAATTTAGCAACAGGAGGTGACACAATGCTAATTTTATTTAATTTTATCTTAATTATTGGATTAATGTTGGCCTCACTTATTTCAGCTTCTAAAATTGGAGCTAGCGGAGCTGGAGGAATGATGAGTATGGGTAAAAACTTAAATAAATGGGGACAAGGTAAAATGAAGGCTGGGGCTGGAGCAGCTGTCTTTGGAGTAGGGGGTAGATTAGCAAGGAAGGGAATTGGTGGTGTAGCTCAAGGAATATCTGAAAGTAATTTTATGCAAAATCGAGCTGCTAAAGGCGGGGCAATTTCTAAACTAGCCCTCAAAAGCCTTCGTGGGGTAGGTGATTCTAGTTTTGATGTAAGAAATACAGAAATGGGTAAAAAGATGGGTGTTGGCACAGGAATTAAAGGTGGTTATAAAACAAGGAGAGAAGAGTCTAAAAAATCTGAGATTGCTTATGCAAAAAGTTTGAAAGGAAAATCAAATGTTCAAGCTGTTGAAGATATAATTGATCCAACAACAGGGAAAAAGGTCGGTCGTGCAACAAAAGTAGATTCGAAAGGAAAGCCTATTATGCTTGACCGGACCAAAGCATATGCAGAAAAAATGGCTAACAAAAAATCTTACGGTTTAGGTAGCATTTGGGACGCTGTAACAAAAGATGCAGGAGCATTTAAAGGACGAAAGCAGGCTGGGGAAGCTATTGTAGCGGAAACAACCAAAAAAACAGCGTTCAAGGAAGCTCAAGATAAACTTAAGAAAGACGATGGTCTTCTAGCCGCGAAAAAAGAATTCAGGAGAGCAAAAGATCAGCTCGAAGATGCAAAGAAGAGCGGTGAGGTACTCACTGATTTTAGAGAGGCAACTTATAAAGCAGAGGATGAGATGAAGAGCAGGGAGGCTATCATTAAAGAAGTAATTGAAAAAACCAAGAAAGAATACACCGAGGCCAAAGATAAAACAAAAGAAAAAAAAGCTTAATTTAAATTTAATAAAAATATGTTTCCATTTAAAGTATTAGAAGAAAGATATAACTCTATTCCTGATAATGTTAGACAGGCTATTTCTTCTACAGAAGTTAATAGAAAATTAAAAAATATTGTTGACAGATATAAACTTCAATTAGACGAGGGAGAGGAACTAACTAAAGAAATTGGTTATGTAATGCTTGGCTTAAGAGACTCAGGTGATTTTATTAAAAATATTCAGAAAGCTACAGAATTAGATAAGGCCACAGCTGAAAAAATCGCTGAGGATATCAATAATATAATCCTAAAAGAAATAAAAACTTCTTTAAGAATCGCAACCCAAAAACCGGATAGACTTGATGAGGAAGAAGATAATTTTGACGAAGAAAAACAACAACAAGTTAGAGACGAACTTATAAAAGAAATTGAAACGCCCACAGAAAATATAATCACACCACCAACCAATCAAAAGATAACAACGGATTTAATAAAAAAACCAGAGCAAGAATTACAAAAAATAGATAATAAAAACCCAGGGTCCAAACCTGTAAATAAAGAAAATTATATAAAAGACGTAGAGGATGAAAAATCAAACCAACCAAAAAAAGAATTTGAGCAAAACTTAGAAAAAGATTATATAATAGACCCATATAGAGAACCAATTGAGTAATTTTCAATTTGCAATTCTCAATTTTCAATGAATTTACAATAACTAAATTTTCAAAAAAGCATGCAATATGACTTAGAAGAAAGAACAGCTAAATATTCTGAAGAAATAATTATTTTTATAAAAAATATTAAGAAAGATTTGTTAAATGAAAACATATTAAAACAATTATTAAAATCAGCTACCAGTATTGGGGCTAATTATTATGAGGCCAATAATGCCAGTTCTAAAAGAGGTTTTAAAAATAAAATATATATTTCTAAGAAAGAGGCAAATGAAACAAAATATTGGTTAAGACTTTTAGGTAAAACAAGTCCTGAATCGGATAAACAAATAAAAATTTTATGGAAAGAAGCCCAAGAACTAAACATGATATTTCAAAAAATAGTCAACACATCAAACAAAAAAACACCTTAAAAATTGAAAATTAATTCATTGATTGAAAATTGTAAATTGATTATTGTAAATTAAAAAACAGTTAAAAAGATATTTTTAAGGAAACAAATCAGTTATAATATAAGTATAAATAATAATTTAATATACACCATGCAATTTGAAGTACCACAATTTATAGAGGTTGAAGACAAAATATTTGGACCTTTAACCTTAAAACAATTTATTTACCTAGCTGGGGGGGCTGGTATTAGCTTCACTATATATTCATTAGCCCCTTTGTTCTTAGCAATCTTAATCATAATTCCTCTCATGGGTTTATCAGGGGCTCTAGCCTTTTATAAAAAAGATGGACGGCCCTTTATTTTAACAACTGAGTCAGCCTTTAAGTACGCTCTGGGAAACAAATTATATATTTGGAAAAAGGAAAATAAAAAAAGGAAAAAGAAAAAAGATAAAGAGACCAGCGTAATTGAACAATTAAATATACCGAAGCTATCCAATAGTAAATTAAAAGAATTAGGTTGGAGTTTAGATATCCAAAACGAAAATTAACCCTGTTAAATAACTTTAAATTTTACAGAAAAATGTTTTATATGTATGTGTTACAATCAGATAAGGATAAAAAGTTTTATGCAGGTTATACGGAAAATTTAAAGTTAAGATTTGACGGTCATAGTAAAGGAAAAGTTTATTCAACAAAAGAGAGATTGCCTTTAAAATTAATTTATTACGAAGCTTGTCTTAATCAGCAAGACGCAACGCATAGAGAAAAATATTTAAAAACATATCATGGGAAAACATTTATTAGAAAAAGAGTCAAATCTTATTTAACAGGGTAAATAATGACAAAAAATAGCACAAAAAAGACACAAGATTTTGTCTCTGTTAAAGAAATCAGAGATGGGGTTATTATTTTAAAAAATGGCACTATGATTTCTGTCTTAATGACTTCTTCTTTAAACTTCGCCTTAAAATCTCAAGACGAACAAAAAGCTATCCTTACACAGTTTCAAAATTTTTTAAACTCACTTGAGTACTCAACTCAAATTTATATTCAATCAAAAAAATTAGATATACGTCAGTATATTGCTGTTATGGAGGAAAGAAGAAAGGAACAAACTAATGAATTAATAAAAATCCAAACAAAGGAGTATATAGATTTTATAAAAAACTTTACAGAAAACGTTAATATTGTTTCAAAAAACTTCTTCATTATTATTTCCTATAACCCACCAACCATTCAAGCAGGGAATGGTCTTAGTAAAATATTTAGTAAATCAAAAAACCCTACTGAGAAAAAAAGTTCCTTTGAAGAGGGAAGGACTCAGCTTGAACAAAGAGTTAGTGTAGTAGAACAAGGACTAACCAGAACAGGTCTCCGTTTAGCCAGGTTAGGGACAGAAGAAACGGTTGAACTACTTTATAAAATATTTAACCCTGGTGAGTCAGAAAAACCAGTTCAATTGAACTAGTAAATTAACCCTATTAAATAACTTTAAATTTTATAGAAAAATGTTTTATGTGTATGTGTTACAATCAAATAAAGATAAAAAGTTTTATACAAATAATATAAAAAATTTAAAATTAAGATTTAATAGTCATAATAAAGGGAAAGTTTGTTCAATAATTTAAAAATATATTATGGAAAAACGTTTATTAGAAAAAGAATCAGATCTTATTTAACAGGATAAATATGAATATACTTGAACAATTTTTAGGTAAAAAAAAGAAAAAAATTGAGATAGAACCTATCTTACCTCAGGAAATTTATGATGCTGGTGTTTTGGAATTAAAAGATATTATCGCTCCATCAGCTTTAAAAATAACCCCTAAAGATACTCGTTTAGGTGAAAAAATTGCAAGAACATTTTTTGTTATTTCCTATCCAAAATTTCTTAATGATAACTGGTTTTCACCTATTATCAACTTAGATAAAGAATTTGATATTTCAATTTTTATTCATCCAGTTGAAACAAATAAAGTTTTAAGGCAATTCCAAAAGAAAGTAGCAGAGGTTCAAAGCCAAATAATGATGAGGGAGTCAAAAGGTTTAGTCCGTGACCCTACATTAGATACTGCCTATCAAAACCTAGAGAATCTAAGAGATAAGTTGCAACAAGCTGAAGAAAAGTTATTTGATGTTGGGGTTTACCTTTCTGTTTATGGAGATTCTGAAACTGAACTTGATGCTGCTGAATCAGAAATCCGTTCTATCTTAGAATCAAAAATGATCTATGTTCGTCCAGCTCTCTTCCAACAAGAACAAGGATTTAAAAGTACCTTACCTTTAGGGGAAGATTTATTAAGGGTTCATTCCAAACTAAATTCAGCACCACTTTCTAGTATTTTTCCTTTTGTATCTTTTGATTTAACTTCAGATAAAGGTATTTTGTATGGAATCAATAGGCATAACTCTAGTTTGGTCCTATTTGATAGATATTCACTCCCAAACTATAACTCCGTTACCTTCGCAAAGTCTGGTTCAGGTAAATCTTATGCTGTAAAATTGGAAATTTTACGTTCTCTGATGTTTGATATAGAAGTTATGGTAATTGACCCAGAAAAAGAATATGAATACCTCTCTCAGGCTATGGATGGAAGATATTTTAATATTTCCCTTACATCCGAACACCATATCAACCCGTTTGATTTACCAACAGCACGAGAAGGAGAATCACAAGCGAATGTTCTTAGATCAAATACTATCAATTTGGTTGGTTTATTCCGAGTAATGTTTGGTGGTCTTAGCCCAGAGGAAGATGCTTTAATCGACAAGGCTATAACAGAAACCTATGCCTTAAAAGACATCACTCCTGACGCCGATTTTACAAATATAGACCCGCCACTCTTATCAGATTTTGAATTAGTCCTATCAGGAATGGAGGATACTGAAAAACTTACCCAGAAACTTTCTAAATTCACAAAAGGAACGTGGTCTGGATTTATTAACCAACCAACTAACGTAGATATTAATAAAAAATTTGTAGTCTTTTCTTTAAGAGATATGGAAGACGATCTTAAACCAGTATCTATGTATATTATTACTCACTACATTTGGAATGCTGTTAGAAAAAATTTAAGAAAAAGATTACTTGTTATAGAAGAAGCTTGGTGGATGATGAAAACAGAAGATACGGCTTCCTTTTTGTTTAGTTTAGCTAAACGTGGACGAAAATATTTTTTAGGTCTTTCTACTATAACCCAAGATGTTAACGACTTCTTAAATTCTCCTTACGGGTTACCTATTATAACCAATTCATCGATTCAATTATTATTAAAGCAGTCACCAACTAGTATTGATTTAATCCAAAAAACTTTCAATTTAACTGATGAGGAAAAATATTTATTATTAGAATCTAATGTGGGGGAGGGGATTTTCTTTACAGGACTCAAACATGTTGCTATAAAAATAATAGCCTCTTATACCGAAGATCAAATCATTACATCCGATCCATCACAGATTTTAGCGATAAGAAAAGCAAAAAAGGAACTTGGAGAAAGTGGGCATAATAAAAAAATCAATGGCTAAAGAAAAGCAAAAAATAGATAATATTACAGCAGCTTTAATGATTGGGACGGCGATTCTTATTGATAGTATCCAAGCATTATTAACTATGATTCTTATAGGTCCTTTTGTTAACTGGATGATTAGTATATTTGCTTGGATGACTTTCTTTTTATGGTTTATTTTAAAAGGGGTTAGATTTACCAGTAATCCAAAAAGGGTTTTCACTTTTCTGGGAGGGTCTTTATTAGAAGCCGTTCCTATTATTGCAACTTTACCAGTTTGGACAGCTGTAATATCAACCACTATTTTTACAATGAGAGCAGAGAGGAAACTAAAGTCTTCTTTAGGGAAACCATTAGCAAGTCCTTTAAGTAAAGTAATCAAAAGCGTGTAAAATTATGAAACTTAAAAAAAAGAAAAAAATAATTAGTCATATATTACTTAATTACTTTATATTATTATTTTTAGCGATACCTTTAAGCGCTAATTTTTCTAATCCAGCTTATTCTGGAAATGATTTAGAATTAAAATTAGACCCTGAATATCCATTAGCTAACCAAACAGTTTCTGCTCAAGTAGAATTGTATGGATTAGATATTAAAAGATATGAGATAATCTGGTCTATGGATGGAGTAGTAAAAGAAAGAGGTGTTGGACAAAAAGAATTCTTTTTCCAAACAAAGAACTGGGGAGAAAATGTTTTATTAACTGTTCAAATCAAGACCACTAATAACGGTCTAATAGAAAAAAGTATTTATGTTACCCCCACGGAGGTTGATTTACTTTGGGAAACAGATACATACACCCCTCCTTTTTATAAGGGAAAAGCGATGAACTCCTCCAACGCAATAATTAATGTAGTCGCCATACCTAATTTTGTGAATAAAAACGGACAAAAAATAGATAGTGAAAAGCTAATTTATAATTGGAAAGAAGATAGTAAGGTAAAAGGTAAACAATCAGGTTACGGAAAAAATATATTTTCGTTAGAAGGTCCTCAGACAAATAGAACAAAAAAAGTGACTGTTGAAGTAGAATCCCTAGATGGGAAGTTAAAAGCTAAAAAAATCATTTTTTTAAAAACAAGAAGCCTTGAAATTGTTTTTTACAAACAAGACCCTCTTCTAGGAACCCTTTATAATAAAGCTCTGGAAGATAAATATAATTTAAATAATGAAGAAATAAAAATTAAGGCTTCTCCTTTTTTCTTTTCCCTTAGAAATGAAGTGGAGTATAAATGGACAATGAATAATCAAATAATTGATAATTACACTGATGAAATCATTTTTAGAAAACCTAACAAACAAACAGGTTTAACAAATATAAAACTTAAAATACAAAATATGGATAGTATTTTACAATTTACAGATAGTAATTTTTTAATCAAATTTGAAAAATAGATATGCAAGAAAAAAAATATAAAGGAATAGTAACCATTTCGGCTTTAGTTTGTTTATTAATTTCGATAGTAGTATTTGCAGAAGAAACAAATGAATATAAGTTGTTGGTTGGACTGCCTGAAATGGCAAAAGGGACAGCCCCTGGGTTAGGAGGTTATTTACAAAATATGTTTAAGATAGGAATAAGTATTGCAGGTGTTTTAGCTGTATTAATGATAACTATTGGAGGAGTTCAATATATGACAGCAGAAGCTATTTCAGGCAAAGGAGAAGCTAAGAAGAAAATCAACAATGCTATTTTTGGACTTATTTTAGCTCTCTCTTCTTTTTTATTATTAAACGAGATTGACCCAAACTTAACAACTTCTACTTTAACACTTGAAAACGTTGAGGCACCACCAGTAGTCCCGCCTGGTCCTGGGCCTGAACCAGAAGAGGTTTATTTAGGAATGTGTAAAAGTGGAATGTCCTGTGGAGGAGATACATTATCAACTTGTGAATCAGCTTGTGCAAATGAATGTTCTACAGAAATAATAATGTCACCAAAATGTACTAAAAATTGGCTTGGTGATAAATATGAAGGAAAATGTATAGCTATAGATGATGCTGGTAATGAATACTCAACACCATGTGGTAAAGGAACAATTAGTGCTGAGGCTTGTTTAACAGCATGTAAAAGTATCTCTAGCGCTTGCGCTGAATTACCTCAAATGATGATTAATTGTCATAAACAATAAAATAACTTATTTATGAATAAAATTGATATAAGAAAAATAATTATTGTAGTTGTGGTTTTAGCTATTATTTACTCTGTTTTTTTTATTTTTACTAATAAAAAAGAACAAAACCAATCAATTAATAATTTAGGAACCTTTTTCCCATTCAGTAACGAAGAAAGTCCTAGTAATAATACTGAGGATAAACCAACTGATATTGATTCTTATTCCTATAAAGAACCTTCTATTGAATCTATCCCAATTCTAAGACAAATAACAGCTTCTCCTACATCAGGTATGATTATTTTTGAAGATGATACTGAAAATAATAAGGAATCAGCTGAAATAGATTACTCTATTAGATATATAGAAAAAGCTACTGGCCATATTTATGAAACTAATACCAACTCACCCACACAAACAAGAATATCAAATACAACTATACCAAAAATTCAAGAAGCTATTTGGTTAGATAAAGAATCTTTGGTTATAAGATATTTAGATGAAGATGATATTATTAAGACATTTTCAGCTAGTATTGTAGAAAGTGAGCTAGGAGATAAACAATTAGAAGGGGTTTTCTTACAAGATGATATACAAACCTTAATAAAATTCAAAAAGGGTCTTTTTTACCTCTTAGAGAGCGGGCAGGGTTCAATTGGAGTCACTTCAGATAAAGATGATGAAAACAAAAAGATTATCTTTAATTCTCCTCTAAAAGAGTGGTTAATAAAAAATGTGGATAATAGATATATTAACTTTACAACTAAACCAGCAATTAATGTTTATGGGTACTCTTTCTTGTTTGACGTAGAGACAGGGTCTTTTGATAAAATAATCGACGGTAAATATAATCTTTCAACCTTAATAAGTAATCTATTTAATATACTATATTCAGAATATGATAAGCTAGGACCAAAATTATATACCTACAATAATAAGAAAGAAGTTAACACAGAAGTATTAATTAGTACTTTACCTGAAAAATGTGTCTGGGATGAGGAAAATATTTATATTTATTGTGGAATTCCTTTTAAAGAATTAACTAATTACGATTTGACGGCTTGGTATAAAGGAAATATTTTATTTTCTGATGATATATGGAGGATAAATGCAGAAACAAATAATCTTGAATTTCTAATCTCTCCTACTACAATAGGGGTAGAAGAAATTGATATAATAAACCCAATACTGAGTGAAAATAATGATTATCTTATCTTTATGAATAAACGAGATTTTAGTTTATGGTCTTTGAAATTAAAGAAGGATCTTTAAATTAAACTATTTAGTTTTTATAACTAATCTCCTAAAGCCATTTTCTCCAATTGATTCTGTAAAAACATCAGGATTATCTGCTAAAACAGAGTGAACAATCATTCTTTCATAAGAACTCATTGGTGGCATTTCCACATCCCTCTTAAAAAGGATAGCTTTCTCAGCTAAGTCAAGAGCTTGTGATTTAATTCTTTCTATATTCTTTCCTTGATAATCATTAACATCGACAAAAAAATTAATTCTTTCCTCTGGATCCATTTTGGAATTTATTTTTTTCCAAATCATTTTTTTTATCAAATGATTAATAGCTTGAACAGTAGCTCCCTCACTACCTATTAACAGACCTGATTCATTAGTTTTAATTAGAAATCTAGTCCCACCTTTAAAATCATTATCATTTAAGAAAACAACCTCTTCGAAATCAACACATAATCTCCTTAAAAAACCTTCTATTAACTTTTTTATTATCTCTATATTATCGTCCATATTACTATTTAATTAATTCTGGTTTTGATTCCATCTTCCTTTTCACAAATATTTCTTGTAAAATCATAAAAGTATTACTTGTTATCCAGTATAAAGCCACTGCGGCTGGTAACCCATACGAGATAAAGAAAACTATAATAGGCATAACAAACTTCATTTGAGTGTTCATACTTCTCATTAAATCATCTTTAAATGTTTTTTGTTGTTTGTTATTTCTTGGTTCTAATTTTGGAAGCATTAATTGAACTTGGATATATTGAGAAATACCAGCTAATAAGGCTAAATAAATATTCTTCTCAACCATACTAATTAACCCTAAAAAATTCATATTTATTACTTCTGGTATCTTTACAAAAGAGTAAAGTATATCAGTGTTTATTTCAGGGAAACCACCTTTAAGAAAAACAAAGTATAAAGCAAAAATAATAGGTAATTGGATAAGTAGAACTAAAAAACCTGATAATGGGTTTAAATTATTCTCTCTATAAAGATCCATAATCTTTCTAGCTTGTTCTTCTTTATTATCTTTATATTCTTCTTTTATTTTTTTCAATTCTGGCTCTAATTTCTTTGTTTTTATTTGAATTTTAATAGACTTCTTAGTAAGAGGGAATATTATTAATTTAATAATAATCGTTATAAAAATAACAGCTATTCCCATATCTATCCAAGAAAAATTAGCTATTAAAAATACTAAACCGTTATAAATAGGGTTATAAAAAACCTCGTTAAAAATAGTTGATATCATATCTAGATATAATATATTAACAAGGTTAAAAAAGCAAAAAATAAATTATTTAAATAAACCTATTTTTTTTAGAATAAGATCTACCTCTTTTTTTAAACCATTAAACGACAACTTATCTACTTCTGATTTACAAAATAAAATAATTGTAAAACTTTTATTTAAATCTTTATTTAAATCTTTTAAATAATTAAAAAGTCTCCTCCTTAGTAAATTCCTTGAAATAGCTTTTTTCATTACCTTTTTAGGTACTACAACAGCAAATTTATTTATATTTCCATTGGGATTTTCTAAAAATTTCACTGAAAAATAAATAGAATTATAAATCTTACCTTTACTTAAAATTTCTTTAAATAATTGAGTTTTTATTTTATTTGAACTAGGTAACATATATTTATTATATAACATCAAACATAAAAACCTACTAAAAAGTAGGTTTTTATGTTTGACAGATAATTAAATAGGAATTAAGCAGCAAGCTTAGCTCTACCTTTTCTTCTGCGGTTTCTAAGAATCTTCCTACCGCCAGGACTTTTACTTCTTACTAAAAAACCGTGAGTTTTACTCCTTTTTCTGTTTTTAGGTTGATATGTTTGTGACATAATATCCAAGTATATAGTATTAAGCGGTAAGTATCAAGTATAAGAAAAATTAACTTTGTCAATTTTTTCACTTAATAATTAATACCTATGCACTTACTACTTATTTTTAGTTATCCACAAGTTAGTAACATATTAATACACCTTTTACAAGTTTTATAAACTCAGATTGAGTATATAATATGGTTAGTTAAAAACTAATAAATTAAAAATTAAATTAAATGGATTCTATTATAGATAATAAAAAAGTATGGGATGAAACTTTATCCAAAGTAGAGTTAAATCTGTCTAAAGCTAATTTTAATACATGGTTTAAAGATACCTCTATTTTAAAGTATGAAAAAGGTATTGTTTATCTAGCAGTTCCTAATGAATTTGTTAAGAATTGGTTGTATGAAAAATATAATAAATATATCTTAAAAACATTAAGAGACTCTCTTAGTAATATAAAAACAATTAAATATGTTATTAAGAACACTAAGCAGGTTGATAAAACAGGTGATGTAAATCAATTTACACCATCTGTAAATAATAGATTACCTTTAGAAAGTTTTTATATTGATAAAAAGGATAATTTAAATCCTCGTTATATTTTTGATTCTTTTATTGTTGGATCTTTTAATGAGTTATCTTATGTGGCTGCTCAAACAATAATTAAAAAACAAGGAATAGTTTATAATCCTTTGTTTGTTTATGGTAAAACTGGATTTGGTAAAACTCATTTAATTCAAGCTGTAGGTAATGAAATAAAAAATAAACATTCTAATAAACGTGTTTTTTATATTACTTCTGAAAAGTTCTCTGTTGATTGTGTTAACTCTATTCAACAAAATAAAGTTAATTTATTTAAAGAAAAATATAGAAAATATGATACTTTGATTATGGATGATATTCAATTTTTATCAAGAAAAGAAAGAACTCAAGAAGAGTTATTCCACTTATTTAACTATTTTTATGATAATAATAAACAAATAATCTTTTCTTCAGATAGACACCCAAATCATATCCCTGATATAGCTGATCGTCTTAAATCAAGATTTGGAGCAGGAATGATGGTAGATATACAAGCTCCTGATAACGAGTCACGTGTGGAAATTTTAAAATCAAAAACAAGACTTAATAATTTTTATCTATCAAATGGAATTATTGAACATATTGCTAATGAAATAAAAGGTAATATTAGAGAGTTAGAGGGTATTTTTAATTCGATTATTTGTCAATCACAAATGAAAGGAAGGGAATTAAATATACAAGAAATAAAAAACTTAATAAAAACTAATATAGCACCTAAAAAAAATATTTCTATAAAAGAAGTAGTTAAAACAGTAGCTGGTTATTATAATATTGATGAAAGTTCAATTTATGAAAAAACAAGAAGAAAAGAAGTTGTAAAACCAAGACAATTAATAATGTATATTCTTAGAGAAGATTTTGGAGTATCTTACCCATCAATTGGAGAAAAATTAGGGGGAAGAGATCATACAACTGTTATTCATTCTTGTGAAAAAATTAAAAATAATTTAAAAATAGATAGTTCTTTAGCTCAAGAATTAGAACAAATTAAATCAATAATATAAGTGGATAAATTGTTTATAAGTGTATTAATAAAAAGTGGATAATAAGTTAAATATTTAATAGAAATGTAAAAATTAATTACTTATTCACAAAAAGTAATTAATTATCCACAAAATATTAAATTTTTATTTATTAAATA
>JAYEKM010000016.1:0-13793 GCA_034661035.1 Patescibacteria group bacterium
AAAAAATTAAATATGGATGATTTTATAAATAAATGGATTTTTTTGATTGATTGCAAAAAGAAAAAATCTGCTTCAAAAGTTTAATATATAAAATATGTACGAAATAATATCAAATAATTTAAATAATATAGGTTTAATCGCTAATTTAGTAGGAACTTTTATGATAGCTTTTTCTTTTGGAGCTTACCCAGATAAGAAAGGAGCTCCATCCACTACAGATAAAAATGGAAGTGAAAAATATATTGCATATTTTAATTATCCAAAATTATTTTCTACAGGTTTGTTTTTATTAGGATTTGGCTTTGCTTTGCAATTAGAATTTTAAAAATGAAGACTAACCAAAAACAAAAAAATAAATGGGAAATGAAAAAAATTATTGAAATTACAATAGGAATTGTTTTTGTGATATCTGCTTTTTTTCTATTTTATCAAAAACAATACGGATTAGGGGTAATTCTTATATTGTCTTTAATAATTTTATATAAAATTGATTTATTGACTGAATTTGCTTTTAATTTTAAAAATGGCTTTAATGCAAAATTTAACACATTTCCTAAAAAGATAGAGGAAAATATTATAGAAAATGAAGAACCTATTACAAATCAAAATTTTTCTCATTTTAGAAATGTTGAGATTAAAATACTCTCTATGCTTCAAAAAAGATATGGTAGTGACTTAAAAACATTAGTTCATTTTATGTATGGGCAGTCAGATAAACCAGAGTTTCGATACACACCTGATGGAAGTTTACAGACAGATGAAGCACTTTATTTTTTTGAAATCAAATATATATTGAAACCAGAATTTGCTAAAAATATTGTTGGTAAAACTTTAAAATATTTAGAAGAAGTATATAAAAGATTTTCACCAAGTATGGGAGAAAAAAAGTTAATAATTAAATTAATTTTATCTAGTGAGTATGATTTAAGTGATATGGTTTTTGATACTCCTGTTGGAATAGAGATTGAATTTTATAAAATATGAAAAACATTCAAAAACAAAAAAATAAATGGGGGATGAAAAAACTTGGTGTGGATATTTTATTGATATTTTTTGGAGTCTTTATAATAGTTGTGGTTTTTGAATTTCCTCAGTTTTTTAAGCAATTTGAACTATTTGCTCTACTTTTAACTTTTGGAGTTTTAATTTTGTATACAAATGAAACAATGTTGATTAGAAAAGAAACAGTTAAGCAAACAGAATTAAAGACAATGCCTGTGATGGTTTTATACATTAGAAATGTTGGAGCTATAACCGATAGGGTTAAAAAAATATCAATAAGAGATAAATATGCTTTAACTTTTCAAAGTGGAAATGCAATTTCTCCATCAGGTTCTTTTATTGCTTTAAGAAATATGGGTGATGGTCCTGCTTTTGATGTAAGAATAGAAAGCAAAAACTTTAAGGCATATAAATATCAAACTCGTTTTTTTGCTCCAAAAAAAGATGAGCATGCAGTAAAAATAATAAAAAAACCAAGCGATAAAATTCGTGATATAAGTAAATTAAATAATGAAATATTTACAATAAAATGTCGTTCAGTTCTTGGTAGACAATATGAATATAAATACAAAATTATAGATATTGAGAATAAAGATGTTGAATTTGTAAAATAATGAAAACTAAAACTATACAAAAAAATAATTGGCAAATAAAAAAACTCGGCAAAGTTTGTAAACTAATAAAAGGCAAAAAGCCTTCTAAGTTTGTATCTAAAAGTTCTAAGCCTTATTTAACTGCAAAAGTAGTTCGTGGGACAGAAATTCCAGAATATGCTTCAGAAAATTGTTCTTCATCTGTTTGGGTAAAGAAAGAGGATATCATTATTATAATGGATGGTTCAAATTCTGGTGAAATGTTTACGGGTTTAAAAGGTGCACTTGCTTCGACAATGGGAATTGTCGAATATCAGGAAGATTTATTGAATTCAAAATATCTTTTACATTTTTTAACCACACATAGAGAAAATTTTACAAGATCAAGAACTGGGTCAGCTATACCACATTTAAACAAGGACGAATTTGAAAATTTGGAAATTCCTCTTCCACCTCTTCCTGAACAAAAAAGAATTGTGAAGATTTTGGATGATACTTTTGAGAAGATAGAAAAAGCGAAAGAGATTACAGAGAAAAATTTGAAAAATGATAAAGAGCTTTTTGAAAGTTACTTGCAGAGTGTTTTTGAGAATAAAGGAAAAGATTGGGAAGAAAAAGAACTGGGGGAGTTGGGTAAAGCATCAATGTGTAAAAGAATTTTTAAAGATCAAACTTCAACTTCAGGAGATATCCCATTTTATAAAATTGGTACATTTGGTAAAAAACCCAACGCTTTTATATCAAAGGAATTGTATAACAAATATCGAAACAAGTATTCTTCCCCAAAAAAGGGAGATGTTCTTATATCTGCATCTGGAACAATTGGCAGAAGAGTTAGTTATGATGGTAAACCAGCATATTTTCAAGATTCAAATATTGTATGGATTGATAATAATGAAAAAATAGTTTTAAATGAATACCTATACTGTTTTTATGGTTATTGTAATTGGAAACCTTCTAAAGGTGCAACAATTTCAAGATTATATAATAGTAATTTAAGACAAATCAAAATTTCATTTCCAAAATCTTTAACTACTCAAAAACAAATCGTTGTGAAATTAGACAAGCTTTCAAAACATACCAAAATGATGGAGGGTTTTCATAAAAAAAATCTTGAAAATTTAGAAGAACTAAAAAAATCCTTATTAAAAAAGGCTTTTAATGGTGAGTTATAAGTGATATATTTAATTTTATGAACGAAGCAGAAACCAGAGCAGAATATATTGATCCTAAACTAAAAGAGGCTGGCTGGGGTGAAATAGAAGACTCTAAAATATTAAGAGAGTTTGTTTTTACTGATGGAAGAATTCAAGCGGGGGGAGTTAGAGGAAAACAAGAAATTGCTGATTATATTTTGGTCTATAAAAATGTAAAGTTAGCAGTTATTGAAGTTAAAAGAGAAGGTTTATATGCAACTGAAGGGGTAACCCAAGCCAAAACTTATGCTCAAAAATTAAATATTGATTTTACTTATGCATCTAATGGAAAAGAAATCTATGAAATTTCAATGAAAGGTGGTGGTGAGAACTATATTGATAATTTTCCAACTCCTGAAGAGTTATGGAATAAAGTTTTTTCTGATCAAAATGAATGGAAAGATAAATTTAATCAAATTTTGTTTGAAGATGGAGGAGGAAAAAGGCCAAGATATTATCAAGAAAACGCTATCAACAAAACACTTGATGCTATTGCAGAAGAAAAAAACAGAATTCTCTTAACTTTAGCTACCGGAACAGGAAAAACATTTATCGCTTTTCAAGTAGTTTGGAAGTTGTTTCAATCACGATGGAATTTGAATCGAGACGGAGCAAGACGACCAAGAATTTTATTTTTAGCTGATAGAAATATTTTAGCGGATCAAGCTTTTAATGCTTTTTCTTCTTTTTCTGACGATGCAAAAGTTCGTATCAACACCCTTGATATTAGAAGACAAGGAGGGGTTCCGACGAGTGGAAGTGTTTTCTTCACTATTTTTCAAACTTTTATGAGTGGGCAAAATGGAACACCTTATTTTGGAGAATATCCAAAAGATTTTTTTGATTTAATTATTATTGATGAATGTCATAGAGGGGGTGCTAATGATGAAAGTAATTGGCGAGGGATTTTGGATTATTTTTCACCTGCTGTGCAAATTGGTTTAACAGCTACTCCTAAAAGAAAAGACAATGTTGATACTTATAAATATTTTGGGGAGCCTATTTATGTTTATTCTTTGAAAGAGGGTGTAAACGATGGTTTTTTAACACCCTTTAAAGTAAAAAGGATTCAGACTACTCTTGATGATTATGTTTATATTTCTGATGATGAAATTATTGAAGGAGAAGTAGAAGAAGGAAAAGTTTATGAAGAACCTGATTTTAATAGGATAATAGAAATTAAAGCTCGCGAAGAAAAAAGAGTTCGTGTTGTTTTAGATGAAATCGATCAAAACGAAAAGACCATTATATTTTGTGCTACCCAAGATCATGCTGCGGCGGTGCGAGATTTAATAAACCAAATGAAAGAAAGTACTGATCCTCATTATTGTGTTCGTGTGACGGCTAATGATGGAGCTCGTGGAGAACAATCTTTGAGGGAATTTCAAGATAATGAAAAAACTATTCCAACTATTTTAACGACTTCACAAAAATTATCAACTGGAGTAGATGCAAGAAATGTAAGAAATATTGTTTTAATGCGACCTGTTAATTCTATGGTGGAGTTTAAACAAATTGTTGGTCGGGGGACAAGACTTTTTGACGGGAAAGAATATTTTACTATTTATGATTTTGTAGATGCTTATCATCATTTTTCTGATCCTGAATGGGACGGAGAACCTGTAGACGAAACAACAGAGAAAAAAGAAATGGTGCAAAAGGATGAGACCAAGGAAAAAGAGAAAGTTGAAACAGAAAAAGAGACTTTTGAAAAACCTAAAAGATTAAAAATAAAATTAAGAGATGGGAAAGAAAGAGAAATACAACATATGATTTCAACTTCTTTTTGGGGAGCAGATGGAAGACCTCTTTCTTCGGAGGAATTTATTACTAAAATATATGGTGTATTACCAGATTTGTTTAAAAATGAAGAGGAATTGAGAAAAATATGGTCTAACCCTATTAATAGAAAACAATTTCTTAATAAGCTTTTTGATTTAGGAATAGATTTAGAACAATTAGATAATATAAAAAAAGTAGTTAATGCTGAAAATAGTGATTTATTTGATGTGCTTTCATATCTAGCTTATAACAAACCTTTAATCACAAGACAACAGAGAGTTGATAACACGAGAGAAAATATTTTTAAAGGGTTAGATGATAAAAATAAAGAATTTTTAGACTTTGTGCTTTCAAAATATGAAGAAAAAGGTGTTGAAGAGTTAGGAGAGGAAAAACTACCTGTTTTATTAAATTTAAAATATAATTCTCCAGCTGATGCTATAAATGTTTTGGGTGATGTCTCTTTGATTCGTTCCACTTTCTTTAATTTTCAAGAAAGACTATATGCAAAAATTTAGTTTATAATCCGCTAAAATAAAATTATTGGTTAATTAAATTATATATAAATATGAGTACAAAGAAGAGGGGGCTCTAAAAATGGGATTTTTAGAGAATTATATGAAACAAGCATATAATTACGGCGTTCGGATTATGTAGAAATAAAATTAAAATATTTATTTCTATAAATCTTCACTTGAAATTATGAATTTTAGATTTTAAATTTTAAATTATATGGGAACTAAGAAAAAGATTGCGGTGGTTGTGGCTTTGTTGTCGGCTTTGGGGTTGGGTGGCTATAGCGTCGTGAAAAATAAAAACTATGGGGGAGTAGAAGATAATTTGCATCGGGTTGTTGAAGTGACTGATGGGGATACTTTTGTGGTGGAAGGGGAACCGTTGGAGGAAGGAGAGGAAGCTTCTAGAATATCAGTGAGGATTTTAAATATTGCAGCGCCTGATAAGAATGAATGTTATTTTGAAGAGTCTAGTGAAGCGTTGCGGAAATTAATTGAAGGAAAAGAAGTGAAGTTGCGGAAAGATGTGTCAGGGGTTGATAAGTTTGGGAGATTGTTAAGACATGTGTTCTTGCCTTCAGGGACTGAAAAGGAAGATGATATTTTTGTAGCTCAGTACATGGTGGAGAATGGTTTCGCGAAAGCTATTCCAGTGGTGCCTGATTTTGAATATAAAAGATACTTAGCTCAGAGGGAGAATATTGCTATCTCTGGAGAGTTGGGAGTGTGGGGAAATTGTGAAGGTGATTTGCCGAAATATTTTGGGGATGTAACTGATATGCAAGTGGAAGATCCCGAGTGTATTATTAAGGGGAATATTTCTACAGAAAATCCAACTAAATATTATTTCTTCCCGAATTGTGCGCCTTATTCGCAGATAAAGATTGATGCGGAAAGAGGGGAAAGGTATTTCTGTTCTGAGAAAGAGGCTCTCGCCGCTGGTTTTGAAAAGGCGGCGACTTGTGGGAATACGTATTAGGGTTTTATGAAATTATGAATGAAGAATTTGAAAAATTTTTAGTTGAGTTTGTAAAATGGATAAAATTAAAAGTTAGAATTCATATTTCTGATGATACTTTATTGTTGTATAAGACAAGAGAAATTTGGTGGGCAAATGTTGGTTTGAATATCGGCTCTGAACAAAATGGAAAGAATAAAAATTTTGATAGACCTGTTTTAATTTTAAAAAAATTCGGGAAAGATATTTTTTGGGCGATACCTTTAACAAGTAATAAAGAAAATAAAACTTTTCCCTATAAATTTAGTTATATACACCGTTCAAAAAATGTTATTGGAGAATTAATTGAGGAAGATAAAACAGGTTTTTTAATTTTAAATCAATTAAAAGCTATGAGCAGTAAAAGGTTAATAAGAAAGGTAGGGGTTATCCCAAATGATAGTTTTGAAGCTATAAAAGGAAAAATAAAAGAGATGTTATAAAAAACAAAAACATCTCAGAGAGATGTTTTTGTTAACGGTCTTTATTTTCGCAAATAAAGTCTCGGAGCCCGGAGGCCTTTTGTATATATGAGTTTATACTTTGCTAACTATATTGTCAATTAAAAAGGGGGATATCTGGGCAATGTGATAAGATCACTGATATTGCATATTGTTGGGTTTTGTTTGTTTGTGTGGTGGATTTAGGGTTAATTCCGGTAAAATACTGGAGGTTTTATAGGAATTGGGGTATTTCTTGGTTTTTTGTGTATAACTTCTTGATTTAAAAAATAAAAGGAGTTAACCTGAATTTAGGTGTTCTTCTAAAAAACAATTTCAATAATCAAGAAAGGAGGTCCGCAATGGGAAAACAGAAAGAGGTTAATCTAGAGGACGGTGGTTATTTGATGGAATTGGAATCCATCATGGGTCGGGAAAGGCCGATTAGGTATTTTGCCGATGATGATTATTCTGACTGGATAGAGTTCAGGAAAAAACAAAGGCAAGATCTTTCTCGACTTCTTTATAATGTCCCCGAAGATCATCCTGTAAGGGGACACGTATTAAAAGCGGCCAAGGAAGTTCTTTAACGCTGTGATGTCCCAAGCCTGCTTGCCTGGTATCGGTCTGATATGAGTATGAGGGAGACTTGTGATTATGCGAAAGAGATTATCATGGGTCGGCTGAAAGAGTTGGATGAGGGTACTTTGCTGGAATGGTGTGAGTTTGATTCTTTCAGAAATGATATCGGAATCTGGGCAAAAGAACTTGTCCAAGTGGGGGCGGTATGATGATTATTGAAAAAGGGAGGGCGGACCGTAGGTTCGCCCTTTTTTCTTTACCCTGTTAAACAAAAAATAATCTATCCATGTAATATATGAGGGTAAATTTGACTGTAATTAGTGGTGATTATTTAACTTTGAAGTTATTTAACAGGGTTGACTATCTACGGGGGTTAGGTAACATGTTTGTATATAGATAGTTTAATTGATAGGAGGCAAATGTTCTCTGCCGTACAGAAAATTAAAAAATATGGATTTACTAAAAGAAAAACAAATAGGAAACAAAACAGTATATTATGGTTTTTCTATTGGGGCCTATCTTTTAATTGAATTAGCTTCAAAAGTTAAGATAGATAAAATTGTGTTAATTTCCCCAAGTCCATTATTTTCTGATACTATTAAAATAATCCCAAAAGAAGACAGAAAAGATTTTGATTTAAGGCTATTTGACAAGTCTCTAGAAGAAATGTGCGATATGATAAATTGTGAAGTAGAAGTTTATGTTGGAGATAAGGAGATACAGGAAATGAAAGACATTGCCTTGAAGGTTGCTAATAAATTAGGTGTTCAGTTACAAGCGGTTAAAGATTTAGGACATGAAGAAAAATTATTTGAAAAAGTATTGAGTATTGAGAGCCAGGTATAAAGTATCTTACTCCCAGTTCTTAATAGTGAGAATTGGATTGTTCTTTGATTTAAACATTAAAATAAAAGGGGGTAGTAAAATGGAAGCACAAGATAGATATCAGCCGAACGACGAGTATGGTGGAAGAAAAGAAAGAAACGGTTTTGTTTGTAGTAGTGCAACACGTCATAAGTACTGGTTCTGTGTGGCTGTCAAAATTAATGATGATAGCGTACAGATTCGTGATACCAAAGACGTCACAGACACCACCCTGAGTTTCACTCACAACGAGTGGCGAGCCTTTCTGAAAGGTATTAGCAATGGCGAATTTGATGTTTAGAATCAACAAGGGGAGCTTAAAAACCTCCCCTGATATATAAAAAACGCGATGACGCAATATTAAAACTAAAAAACTGACAAAACTGACTATTTCACCTCAAGTCTTAGGATTTCTTGACTATTTACAGGGATTTGTTAATATAGGGGGGTATAAGTTAAACCCTGGATTGCAAAATAAGTTTGTAACGAGATTTTAATTTTTGCACGAGTTCGCTTGAAAATGAAATTTTTCGTAGCTACGCTACCAAAATTGAGTTTGAAAGATGAAATCGTGTAAAAATTGGAATTGTAGTAAAAGTTATTTTGCAATTCAGGGTGATCAATGTAATTAAACGGTGTTTTTCGCCGATTAAAATTTAATAATTAATTAATTATTAGAAAGTGGGAAGTTGAAGGTTGAGAGTGGTAAAAAATTTGCAAAACAAATTTTTTAAAAACTACATTCTACATTCTACATACTACCTTCTAAATTATTATGACAGAAGAATATAAGAGAGAAAAACCTCACGTTAATGTGGGAACAATCGGTCACGTTGACCACGGTAAAACTACTTTAACAGCAGCTATTTTGCATGCTTTAAGTTTGACTGGTAATACAGTTAAAATGAGAAAAGTGGATGATATCGATAATGCTCCAGAAGAAAAGGAGAGAGGTATTACTATTGCTCTTTCTCACAATGAGTATGAAACAGCAAAAAGACACTATGCTCATATTGATGCTCCCGGTCACGCTGACTACATTAAGAACATGATTACAGGTGCCGCTCAAATGGATGGTGCTGTGTTAGTAGTAGCTGCAACTGATGGAGTTATGCCACAGACAAGAGAACACATTTTGTTAGCTAAACAAGTGGGTGTTCCTAAAATTATCGTTTTCTTAAACAAATGCGATATGGTGGATGATGCTGAAATGATTGACCTAGTTGAAGAAGAAGTAAGAGAATTACTTACAAAGTATGAATTTGATGGTGAGAACGCTCCAGTTATAAGAGGTTCTGCTTTAAAGACTCTTGATGCAACTAGTGCTGATGATGAAGAAGTTAAAAAAGTTATTGAACTAACAGATGCTCTTGATACTTATATTCCTGAACCAGTCAGAGATACTGATAAACCTTTCTTAATGCCAATTGAAGACATCTTCTCAATTGAAGGAAGAGGAACAGTAGTAACAGGAAAGATTGAAAGAGGTATTGCTAAAGTTGGAGAAGAAGTAGAAATTGTTGGTATTAAAGATACAACAAAAACAACTATTACTGGTATTGAGATGTTTAACAAATCTTTGCAAGAGGGAATGGCAGGAGATAATGCTGGTGTTTTGGTTCGTGGTATTAAAAAAGAAGATATCCACAGAGGTCAAGTTTTGGCAAAACCAGGTACATTGGTTCCTCATACAGAATTTGAATCAGAGGTTTATATTCTAAAAAAAGAAGAAGGAGGAAGACATACACCATTCTTCTCAGGTTACAAACCACAGTTCTACATTAGAACAACTGATGTAACAGGTGAAGTTACTTTGGCAGATGGAGTGGAAATGGTAATGCCAGGAGATACAGCTACATTTAAAGTTAAACTACAATCACCAATTGCTTTAGAAGAACAACAAAGATTTGCGATTCGTGAAGGTGGTAAGACAGTGGGAGCTGGTGCAGTGACAAAGATTTCTTCTTAAGGTTATCCGCTTTGGGCGGAATTGTTTAAGGAGGCCTCTAAATAAAGAGGAAAATAAAATAATAATTATGGTTGAAAAAAAGGAAACAAAGAAGGTTGTTGAAAAAACAACTGATAAGAAGACTAAAACAAAAGTTACTGGGAAAAAAGTAGCGGGTATTGATAAGTTGCGAATTAAAGTTACAGCTTATGAATATAAAATTTTAGATACTTCTGTTAAGCAGATTATGGATACCGCTTTCAGGTTTGATTCAGAAGTGAGAGGCCCTGTCCCCTTGCCAACAGCCATTAAAAAATATACAGTTAACAGATCGACGTTTATATTCAAGGACGCTAGAGAGCAGTTTGAAATGAGAGTTCACAAAAGATTGATTGATATCATTAGTCCATCTAAAGAGATTATTGATGCTTTAACTAATTTGAACTTACCGTCAGGAGTAGATATTGATGTTAAATTGATGTAAAGGATATGATTAAATTTGATAAAAAAAGAAAAAATTAAATTTGTTTGTAAACTCTAATAAATTGGGTTTAAAAGACAAAAAAGTTTTTTCTTTTTTTTGTTACCATTTGAAATGGATAGGTAATTGAGCGGAGTGGGTTAGCGACCCCAGTGAAATATCATCTAAATTAAAAATTTAGATGATTCAAATTCTAAGGAATTTGAATTTCACGGGGCAATGTTTTTCTAACTCACTTTGCTTGTAAGAAAAACATTGTGAAATTTATTTTAGGAACAAAAGAAAAAATGACTCAGACCTTCGATAAGGAGGGTTTAGTTAACGCTGTAACCGTTGTTCAGGCTGGTCCCGTAGTTGTGACTCAAGTAAAGAATCAAGAAAAGGATAATTACTCAGCTGTGCAAGTCTCTTTTGGTGAGAAGAAAGAAAAAAATATAAATAAACCACTGAAGGGACATTTTAAGGATCTTGGTAATTTTAGATATTCTAAAGAGTTCCGTTTAGAAAATGGTATCACTGATTATAAAGTGGGAGTTAAGATTGATTTGGGTATTTTTGAAGTAGGTGATGAAGTAACAGTTTCTTCAATCAGTAAAGGTAAAGGTTTCCAAGGGGTTGTGAAAAGACATGGTTTCCATGGAGGAAGAAGAAGTCACGGACAAAAACATTCAGAAAGAGAACCTGGTTCAATTGGAGCAACTGGACCACAAAGAGTTTTTAAAGGAACTAAAATGGGAGGTCGCATGGGTTCTGACAGAGTAACTGTTAAAGGTTTGAAAATTGTTCAAATTGATAAAGAAAATAACCAATTGCTTATTAAAGGAGCTATCGCCGGAAGAAAAGGGGCATTAGTTGAAGTCGTTAGCCCTTAAAGTCTAAAGTCCATAAAGTCAAAAAATTGTGAAGCAATTTTTTCTGACCTTTGACTTTATAGACATTATAGACTTTTGACTAATTTATATTATGCAAACACAAATTTATAATCAAAAAGGAAAAGAAGTTGATAAGGTGGATTTGCCCGAAGAGATTTTTGGCTTGCCTTGGAATGATGATCTAGTTCATCAAGTGGTTGTATCTATGAGTTCTAACCGTAGAGATAATATTGCTCACACAAAGAATAGAGGTGATGTGAGAGGAGGAGGTAAAAAACCTTGGAAGCAAAAAGGAACAGGGCGAGCTCGTCATGGCTCTAATAGATCTCCTCTTTGGAGAGGTGGAGGTGTAACTTTTGGACCAACTAGTGAGAGAAATTGGTCAAAGAAAATAAATAAGAAAGCTAAGATTAAAGCACTTTTCTCGGTTTTGTCGCATAAGATGAAAGATGGTGAGATTCTTTTTGTAGATGAGCTAAAATTTGAAGCACCAAAAACTAAAGAGGCGAAAGATGTTTTAGGAAAATTAAGTGGGATAAAAGGCTTTGAAGATATTTTATCTAAAAAGAGAAATTCAACTTATTTAGCGCTAGGGGGGAGAGATGAGAGTACGGAAAAGAGTTTTTCAAATTTTGGAAATGTTTTGGTGGGTGAGTTGAGAAATATAAATCCATTGGATATTTTAAATTATAAATATTTAGTAATTACCAAACCAGAGGAAAGTATTGAATTTTTGGTTAAAAAATTAAATAGTTCAGATAAGGTTGTTGAAAAGACTAAAGAAGAAGTTAACTCTAAACCATCAAAGATGGTCGAGCAAGACCCTAAACCATCTGAAGTGGTCGGGCAAGGAAAATAATTATGGTTGAGAAAAAAGAAAC
Organism: Patescibacteria group bacterium; assembly: GCA_034661035.1. GTDB lineage: Bacteria > Patescibacteriota > Minisyncoccia > Phycocordibacterales > UBA12079 > JAGYLJ01. The sequence goes on from JAYEKM010000016.1 coordinate 12,154, forward strand.
CCTAAATATGAAATCGGGTAAAACAAAAAAAGATATTAGTGTTCCTTTCAATCTAGAGAGAGTTTTAATGAATCCAAGGATCACTGAAAAAGCTACCATTGCTTCTGAACGAAATGTGTATGTTTTTGATGTAGCTAAAGATGCTAATAAACCTAAGATAAAGGAAGCTATTGAATTTTTCTATAAGGTTACTCCTGTGAAAATTAATGTAGTAACAGTACCTTCTAAAAATATAATTTATAGAGGTAAGAAAGGGGTTAAATCAGGAGGGAAGAAAGCATATATTTATCTAAAAGAAGGTGACAAGATAAGTATCGCTTAATTATAAGTAATTAAAGTTCGCAATAGCTGAAAATTATTGTAGGGTGGTGCGATTTATTGAAATAACCCATACTAAATAACATTTAATTTTTTGAAAAAATTAAATGTCTCAAATTTTAAAGAAATTTGATTTAGTAGGGTCATATTTTTTAATTCGCTTCGCTCATAAGAAAAATATGAAAAAATATAAACCAACGACACAATCAAGAAGACATATGACCGGTATTAATTATCGTGACTTTTTGACTACTAATAAACCACACAAATCTTTGACAGCCGGAAGAGCTAAAAGAGCAGGAAGAAACTCTTTTGGTAGAATTACTATGCGTCATCAAGGGGGTGGTCATAAGAGGAGATACCGTTTAATTGATTTTAAATATAATAAAAAAGAAGTACCAGCTAAGGTAGAAACTATTGAGTACGATCCTTATCGTTCAGGTTTTATTGCTTTGGTTTGTTACAACGATGGGGAGAGAAGATATATTCTCGTTCCTAAAGAAGTTAAGGTGGGAGATAAATTTCTTGTGTCTGAAAAGGCTGAATTAAAGGCTGGAAATAGATTACCTTTATCAAAAATTCCAGTGGGAACATTTATTTATAACGTTGAATTAAAGCCAGAAGGAGGAGCCAAAGTAGCTCGCTCAGCTGGGAATTATGTGGAAGTAGTTGCTCAGGATGGTGGGATGGTTCATCTAAAAATGCCATCTTCAGAAGTAAGAAAAGTATCTGGTAAATGTTGGGCATCAATCGGTGAGGTTTCAAATGATGAACATAAGTTGGTGACTATCGGAAAAGCAGGTAGAAATAGATGGTTAGGTAAAAGACCAACTGTTCGTGGAAGTGCTATGAACGCTGTTGACCATCCTCATGGTGGAGGTGAAGGGCGAGCCGGACGAGGTTTGCGAAGAGCTAAGACTAAGTGGGGTAAGCCATCTGGTAAAGGACAAAAAACTAGAAAACCTAAGAAATACTCAAATCAATTTATCGTCAGGAGACGAAAGGTTGGAAAAAGAAAATAAACTAAAAAATAAACGGTTCGCCTTAGGCGAACCGTTTATTTTTTAGGATTATAAATTATAAATGTTAGATTGTAGATTATTAAAAGTCGGCTATACGATAGCCGACAAACGAAATACGGAGGTTCAACCTATGATGACGAGTTTTGGTGGGTCTGTTTTTGGTTGGGTAAAAATGGTTAAAATAGGGTAATTCTATTAAAACATTGAGGGTTTTATAGTGTTTAATGAAAGATGTGTTTTCTGCGATTTTTGTGTGAGTTGGTGGGGTGGATTTTGCGAAGACAAATACACCTTATGTTT
>JAYEKM010000017.1:0-12876 GCA_034661035.1 Patescibacteria group bacterium
CAAAATAGCTTGAACGGTTTGTTTTAGGAAATTTTTCATTTATTTAAATAATATTAGGTTATATATACCTAATATGGTTATATTATAGCTTAATTTGAAGTGGGATATTTAGGGAGTGGGGATAAGTCAGCATAAAGAAAACCCCACCTTGTGTGGTGGAGTTGGAGAAAGGACAGATAAAATTTGGTTTTTATCGGCTGATGAAACTTCCTTCTTTTCTAGGATAATAAGACCCTCTTCTCTTTATCTTATCATACCGAAGTTGTCCTTTTTTACTGTCCTCTTTCAGTTTTCTAAGATTAGTTTCAATAGCAGAAACATTCACCCTCTTTTTTAGTGGAGTTTTTCTTTTTGACATTTATTACACCCCCTTCCCTTTTCTGTTTAATTTTATAACAAAAAACTATCTATAATTAAGGGTACCTCTTAAAAATAAAAAACAACCATTAATTGACCTGTTAACGTTTTAACCACTCAGGTTCTTGGCGAACAAGTAATTTTTCTTTGTCTTCAGGATGAAGCATTACTTCTTCTGTCACTTTTTCTGTCCTAATAGATTGCGAACCTTTAATCAAAATGACATCACCATTTCCAATAAAACTTTGTAAATGTTTTCCTGCTTCTTCAGAACTTTCAAATTGTAAAATATTTTTTTCAGCTAAACCTCCTAACAAAGCACCTTCTGCAATATCTTTTGATCTTAACCCTACTGTTATCAAATAATCACAAACAGGAGCAACCAAATTACCAATTTTCTTATGCTCTTCTGTTGAATATTTACCTAATTCCAACATATCTCCCAAAACAGCTATTTTCTTCCCGTTACCTACTTCAAGACTCGCAAGAGATTCAATAGCTTTCTTTACAGCTACAGGCGAAGCATTATACGAATCATCAATTAAAGTTGTTCCTTTAATCCCCTCTATAAGATTCATTCTACCTGGTTGGAATCTCTCTTTCTTTCCTAGAGCTTGAGAAACAGAAACAACATTCAAGTCTTTAGAAACAGAAACAGCAATCGCTGCCAGAGAGGGCAAGACCTGATGCTCGCCTAAAATCCCTGGTAAAACAACAGGGACACTCTTGCCTGCGTAATCTATTTTGAAAGTTATCCCAGCTGGTTTCGATTCTTCATAAACAACTTGATAACCAACTCCTCTTATCTCAGAATTATCATTCAAACCAAACAAAATTCTCCTGACCCCTTCGGGAACTTCAATGGTCTGCATCTTTTCATCATCACCATTAAGTACCAAGATTCCATCTTTCTTTAGATACTTTATTATTTTTTTCTTTTCATTCATTAAATCTTCTGGTGATTTAAAGAACTCAACATGAACAGGTACCGTAGCAAACTTAGTTAAGACCGCTATATCTGGTTTAAGCCAACAAGCGATATCCTCAATGTCATTCGGGGCGTCAGCTCCTACTTCTAACACCAACCATTTCGGATAATGATTTTTTAATAAGATAACTCCCAATCCAGTCAAGATATTTTTTGTCCAGCTTAAAGGGTTGCTCCAAGCATTTTGACAACCTAAAATAGTCAGTGGTACCCCTATTTCACTATTAAAACTTTTTTTGCTTTTTCTAACAAAAAAAGCTGAACTCAAAGCTGTATAAATAGCATCTTTAGTTGAAGTTTTCCCAACACTCCCTGTTACAGCTACAATCTTAGGTTTATATTTTTTTAAAACTAATTTCGCTTCTGTTCGTAAAATCCAAACTATTATTTTTTTAAATATTTTTTTCATTCACCCTGTTAAATAAGATTTGACTTTTTATGTTAATTGATAATTTATTAATTGATAACGATTTGATTAAAATAATACTTTCTTACTTTCGCCCTTGTCAAATATTAAATTTATTTCTACCTTTGACTTTATAGACCTTATGACTTTATAAACTTTTTGACTTCTTCCCTATCTGGTTTTACTTCATAATAATTAACCAAAAACTTAAAAATATCCATAAAAGGCTCAGTCAAGGTATGTGAAGCATATTCAACACCTTTAGGGTCTAATACATACAAGAAAACTAAAAATTCTGGATTAGTCGCGGGAAAATAACCAAAAAAACTATGTAAGTATTTGTCGTCATGATACCCTTTCTCTGTCTTTTTTGCTATCTGAGCAGTTCCTGTTTTAGCTGCAATCGTATAATTTTCAGATTTAACTGTCCCCCCTAAAAGGGCATTGTCAACCACTGCTGTTAACATCCTTGTAATCTCCTGACTAGTTTCTTCCTTAAAAACTTTATCTTTCTTTTCATAAAAAACTTTATCTGAATCACCCATTCCATAATCTATTTCTTTGACTAAGTGAGGTGTAATTAAAAATCCTCCGTTAGCTAGAGCTGATAGAGCCTTTGTAGTTTCAATTGGAGTTAGAGCTATCCCTTGTCCAAAAGAAGCTGTTGCATACTCAATGTCTCTTGGGCTATTTAAATTTGAAATAAGTCCATACATTTCGTTAGGTAAGTCTATTCCTGTTTCTTCTCCAAAACCCAATTTACGGAGATAATCAGCAAAGTTATCATTACCCATTTGGCTGACAACAAAAGCCACTCCTGTATTTAAAGATTGATTTAAAACTTCTTGCATCTCCACAACTCCTCTGGCTCTTCCATCATAATTTGAAATTTTACTTCCATCTAAAGTTAACGAACCTTTATCATTGTAAGTTGTCTCAGCTGTAACAACCCCAGAGTCAAGTCCTGCCGCCATAGTGATTGCTTTTATGATAGATCCCATTTCATAAACATTTTCAACTAAAGGATTACCAAAGAAGACACCTTCTGCTTCCCTAAAATTATTTAAATCAAAATCAGGACTAAGAGCCATCCCATAAATTTCACCTGTATTAGGATCAATAATAATCCCTCCAGCTAATTCAGTTTTTAGTTCTTCTGAAATCTCTTGAAGTTCTGTCTCTAAATTAGCCTGCACAGAAGGTTCAATTGTCAAAACCAGGTCACCTTCTTTATTACTTTTATTCCCTAAAATAATTCCTCCTAAATTAGAAAAAATATCAGCAAAGAAATTTTTATTTAAATCTTTATCTTTTCTCTGTAAAGCATAATCATAATACTTTTCAATTCCGTAGATACCTTCCAAAGTATCTTCTCCTTCTGAATACCCAACAAAACCTAGAATATGAGAAGCCAAATTACCCCCAGGATAAAAACGCCACTTTTCTCTTTCCAAAATAACCCCTTTTAAATTCAAATCTTTGACCCTCTGAGCCATTTCAATATCAACCTTAGTAGCTATTTCTTCATAAGGATCTGTTTTTTTACTAGCTCTTAATAAAAAAGTTTCTTTATTTATATCTAAACCCAAAGCAGAAATCTCTTTGTAAACGGCTTCTGGATCTTTTAAAATAGACGGATTAATAACTAACTTAAAACCTGATTTCAATGTACAAGCTGAAATCCTCTCCCCGTCTTTATCTTCAAAAAAAATATTACCTCTATTAAAAATATCCCTAACAGCAAAATGTTGTCTATCAGCTTCTTGTTCATAGTTTTCTCCTTGAACAATCTGTAACATATACAATCTTGATATCAAGAACAAAGAAACCAACAAGAAAAATAAGCTCAAGACCCTTATTCTTGTAAAAAATTTAGTAACAATTTTAAGCATTTTATTTTACTAAGGACAAAGTCTGATTGATTACACCTTTATCAATAAATTTTATAGTAGCTACTTCAATATAGCCTAATTCCTTAGCTAAGTCATAGTCAACTTCCCTTTTTAGTGAGATGTACTGAGATTCTAATCCACTAATTTCTGAATCTAAAGCAGTTATTTTCCTTTCTATGGATTGATAGGAAGCTGTATTTATGATTGTCTGTGTTATAAAACAAAAATATAAACCTACCAACAATACCAAAACACCTGTTAAAGCCCAAAAGATGCTTTTCTTATTAACATTATTCATTTTTAGTGTTGCTGTCCTCATTATTTATTTTTTTCAATAACTCTTAATTTAGCGCTACGAGAACGAGGATTTTCCAAAATCTCGTTCCTAGTTGGTATAATTGGTTTTTTTGTTATTAAAATACCTTTCTGTTTTGTTTTTATTTCTTTAAAAAACCTCTTAACTAAACGATCTTCCTTACTGTGGAAAGAAACTACCGCCATTCTTCCTTGAGATGCTAAGTGCTCAAACCCCTTTTTTAAGCCTTCTTCCAAAGTTCTAACTTCATCGTTAACAGCAATCCTTAAGGCTTGAAAAGTTTTTGTAGCAAAATGAATTCTCTTATTTTGATACCATTGCGGAACAGAGCTTCTTATTACTTCAATCAAATCTAAAGTTGTCTTAATTGGCCTTTCTTCCCTTACCTCACATATTTTATTAGCAATCTTCTTTGCAAATCTTTCTTCACCGTAACCAAAAATTATGTCGGCTAGATTTTCTTCTTCCCAATTATTGACTATTTCCTCAGCTGTCAAATCATCCTCACCTAATTCAGTTTTTAAAGTCATCGACAAAGGTTCTTCTTTCTGAAATGAGAATCCTCTTCCTGATTCATCTAGCTGATCAGAACTAATCCCTAAATCAAACACAATTTTATCAACCTGATTTATTTTTAATTTATTTAAAACATTATCCAAATTTCTAAAGTTTTCGTTTACAAAATGTCTTTCACAAGGTAAATTTTCACTTCTCATCCTATCAATTACAGATTTATCTTGGTCCAAACCAATCGCCAAACCTCGTTTATCAATTAAATGACAAATTTCCCTAAAATATCCTCCTCCACCAACTGTTCCGTCTAAAACCTTATCATTTGGTTGAATATCTAAATTTTTTATTACTTCTTTTAAAAGAACTGGTTTATGCATATTAAATAGCACCTAGCTCACCCAACTTCTCAGCCAAAACATCAGCTTGATTTTCAATCTTTTCACGATAAGCTTTCCATGTTTTCTCATCCCAAACCTCGACATGATCTCCCACTCCAGTAAAAACAACTCTCGTCTTTAACTTAGCGTAAGTCTTCAGAAAATCCGGAATCAATACTCTACCAATAGAATCAGTTGATATTTCAGCAGCTCCTGTAGTCATCAATCTCTTAAATTTTCTTTGGTCCGTAGGACCCATCAACAAATTTGATAGTTTCTCAGACATTTTTTTCCATTCAGCCACTGTATAGACATAAACACAGTTATCAGCTCCTTTGGTCATAACCATTTTCTTACCCATAGACGTACGAAATTTAGTAGGTAAAGATACCCTTTTTTTAGAATCTATTGTATGTGTGTATTCTCCGATTAACATAATATTTCCCACTCTTTACCACTTGAGAACAATTATATAACACACAATCCCACAAAGCAAACCAACTTATCCACACTTTACCTCTCTTGATGGGACCTAAATTTCCTTTTATTTAGCCATTTTTTAGAATAAAAACATTGAATTTATTAGAAAATTAGACTATGCTTAGGGGCATGAACAAAAAACATAAAAAAGGCACTTCAGAAATTATTGAAGATAAAATATTTATTACAGGGAAAAGAACTGGTTTTATTCGGTTGCCTAAAAAAGATGACATAGAAATAAGCGAGGAAAACCTTAACACAGCCCTTCATAATGATTTAGTTAAGGTTGAAATAAAAGATAAAAAATCCAAAGTTATCAAGATAGTTGAGAGAGCCAAAATTAGATTTGTTGGGACAATTTTACAAGATGAAAATGGAAATTATTTAAAGTCAGATAATCCTAAATTTTACCCACATTTAGAAATCGGTGAAACTAACGAATACCCTGGAAAAAATATAAAAGTTTTAGTAGAAATGTCACCTTGGAATAACCCTCAGGAAAATCCTCAAGGTCAGATAATAAAAACAATCGGAAAAAAGGGAGAAAACGAAACAGAAATGGAGTCTATTCTTTTAGAAAAAGGTTTTGAACCAAACTTCCCTAACCCAGTTGAAAAAGAAGCTTCACATATAAGCAATACCGCGAGTAAAGATTTTGAGGTTGAAATTAAGAAACGTAAAGATTTTAGAAACAAAGTAACTTTTACCATTGACCCTGACGATGCCAAAGATTTTGATGACGCTCTTTCCTTTCATCAATTAGATAACGGTAATATCGAAGTAGGTATCCATATTGCTGATGTAACTCACTACATAGACATAAACTCAACCATCGACAAAGAAGCTGTTCAAAGGTGTACTTCTGTTTATCTAGTTGATCGAACTATTCCGATGCTTCCAGAAACTCTTTCTAATGACTTATGTTCCCTTAATCCTAATGAAAATAAATTAACTTTTTCCGCTGTCTTTATTCTAGACAAAAAAGGTCAAGTGGTAGAAAAATGGTTTGGAGAAACTATTATAAATTCCAATAAAAGATTTACTTATAAGACTGCCCAAGAAACTTTAGATAAAGGTACTGGTAAATTTCATAATGAACTAAAGACCTTAGACGATTTAGCAAAAATAATGAGAGCAGAAAGAACTAAACAAGGAGCTATCTCTTTTGGAAGCAATGAATATAAATTTAAACTAGACGAACAAGGCAAAGCTATCGAGGTCTACAAAAAAGAATTAATGGATACTAACGAATTAGTTGAAGATTTTATGTTATTAGCTAATAAAGAAGTGGCTAGTTACATCGGACAAAAAGAAAAAGAATTAAAAATTCAATTACCTTTTGTTTACCGTGTCCATGATTATCCTAAACCAGATCAAATCAGCGAATTAATTGAATTTCTCAAAACCATCGGCTACCACCTAAACAAAAAAGAAGGAAAAGTTTCTTCCCGTGATTTAAACGATCTTTTAGAAAAGATAGAAGGTTCTCCAGAAGAAAATCTTATAGCTACCGCCACTCTTAGGTCTATGACGAAAGCAATCTATTCAGTCAATAATATCGGTCATTACGGTTTAGCTTTTAAATACTATACTCATTTTACTTCCCCTATCAGAAGATACCCAGACATGATGGTCCACCGTTTAATGAAAAGATATTTAACTGGAAATGATCTAACTCCCCGTTCAATTAAAAAATATAAAGAATTAACAATAAAATCTACTCAACAGGAAATAGCTGCCGTAAACGCAGAGAGAGATTCTCAAAAGTTTAAATTTGTGGAATTGATGACACAAAAAATTGGAGAAAAGTTTGATGGAATAATTTCAGGAATTACTAAGTGGGGTGTCTATGTTCAAGTTGAAAACGGAGCTCAAGGTATGATAAGTTTAAGGTCCTTAAAAGATGACTTCTACGAATTAGATGCTAAAAAGTATCGTTTAGTTGGACAAAAAAATCACCTAAAATATACTCTCGGTGATAAAATCAAAGTTAGGCTGGTCAAAACGGACTTAGAAAAAAGAGTAATTGATTTTGAACTAGCTAATTAAACTTGTTTCCATCTACCGCATCTGGCTGTTTTTATTTTCTCCCCTTACTCCCATTATGTTATTATGTATAATAACATAATGAATATTTAAATTTATTTAAGATAAAAAATTATTTAGCTACTTTAACAGCTTCATCAAAGTGCACTGATAATAATCTAGAGGTTCCGTCTGAACCCATAGTTACTCCATAAAGAGTATCTGCTCTAGCCATTGTCTCGCGATTATGAGTAATTAAAATAAGTTGAGAAGATTTGGAAAGAGTTTCTATCATATCACCATACTTTTTAGAGTTAGCTTCATCCAAAGCGGCATCAGTTTCATCTAAAATAATAAAAGGAGGTGGGGTAACTTGAGACATAGCGAACAACAAGGCAATAGAAGTAAGGGATCTTTCTCCCCCTGAAAGCATCTGTAAACCCTTAATCTTTTTATTAGGTAAAGACACATCAACTTCAATACCTTCATTCTCTTCTTCCTCTGATTCTTCTACTTCCGCTACTAAATCTTCATCACTTAAACTTAAATCGTCTTCTTTATTTTTCGCTTTCTTTTTCTCTTTAACAAGTTTAAGAGAAGCCTTTCCACCGCCGAACATTAAAACAAAAAAATCTTTAAATTGAATATCTATCTTCAAGAGGCCTTCTTTAAACTCAATATCAATTTTCTCTTTTAATTCTGTAATCAGAATATTTAGAGCTTTAGCTGATTTTTCCAAATCTTCAATCTCACCCAGAAGAAAAACATCCCTTCCTTCAGCTTCTTCATACTCTTTTATTATTTCCTCTCCGCTACCTCCACCTAAATCTTCAATTCTTATTTTTATTCTTTCAATCTTTCTCCTTCTATTAGATTGAATATCCCTATCCTCTTCAAGAATATCAACTTGGCTAAAGATTTCTCCATTCTTATCTTTTAATTCAATCTGTTGAAACTGAATAGAATCTCTTCCCGCTAAAATATAAGCTTCATTCAATTCTCTTTTGTATTCTTTATTAGCAGTATCTACTTTTTCTTCTTGATTTTTCAAAGAATTCAATTTGGATCTAATTTCACTTTGCTGAGCTGTTATTTCAAAAACAGCTAACTCAGCATCTCTACTAGAATCTTTCCTTTGTTCTATCGATTGTTTTAGATTTTGATATTTCAGTAAAATTTCACCTTCCTGTTTCTTAGTCTCATCTATTTTTTTCTGAATATCTTTAATTTCTTTCTCTAACTCTTCTAGTTTTGCTTTATTGCTGTCTTTATTAAATACTTCCTGAGGTTGACCTTGAGAATGAGTTTGAATAAATTGAGAAAAGGATTCTTTAATTCTTTTTAAAATTGATTTTACTTGGTTGATATCCTCCAATTCTTCGGCTGTCTTTATTTGTGAGTTTATTTCTAATTCAAAATCTTTTACTTCAGAAAAACTAAAACTTTGTTCAGTCACTTCCTTCTTTGGTTTTGGTTGAATAATTTTTAAAGCCGAAATAGTCCCTTCAGTCCTTCCTAACTTAAAAGTCAATTGATCTTTAATTTCTCTAATTTCTCTCAATTGTTTTTCTAAAGAAATTATCTCTTGGCTCTTTTCATCAGGTTTTTTTGCACTTTCTAACAAGGTTCTGGCTTTATTTAACCAATCCTCTAATTCTGATAGTTCATTAACCAATGGTTTTTTATCTTCAGTTATCTTATCACCCCAATATTTAATATATAAATCTTCTCTTTTAAAATATTCTTGGTACAGACCTTTTAATTCTTCTCTCATATCTAAAGATTTTTTTATTTTTTCAACCTGTTTTTTTAAAAATCTTAAGTGAGGAACATTTTCTCTTCTTAAGGATTGAACCGACTCAATATTCTCTGAAACTTTTTTTAATTTCTTTTCACTAACAATTCTTTTATATTGATAAATTTTAAGACCAAGAGCCTCTTCTATCATAACTCTCCTTTCTTGAGGGTTAACATTCAAAATTCTGTCAGCTTCTCCTTGAGAAATAATATGATGTCCTGATGAACCAATATTAGCCCCTGCTAACAATTCTGTAATATCTTTTAGCCGAACTAAACTCTTATTTATAAAATATTGATTAGTTCCATCACGATTAACAATCCTTTCAATAATAACTTCATCATAATCAATATCTAAAAATTTATTAACGTTGTCAAAAGTTATTTTAACACTCGCCCTGTTTAGACGAGAAGAAAGATTTGTTCCATTAAAAATTAAGTCCTCTCCCCTTTTACCTCGCATTGATTTAATAGATTGTTCTCCTAAGACAAACCGAAAAGCCTCCGCCACATTCGACTTACCAGACCCATTCGGACCCACAATAGCGGAAATAGAAGTATCAAATTTCAAATCTGCCTTTTTAGCAAAAGATTTGAAACCAGATATTTCTATAGATTTGAGATACATTGACTATAAGTATAAAGTCTCCAAAGTCAAAAGTCCATAAAGTCAAAAGTTAATTCTTTGTTTTTTAGATTTAATAATAAAAAGAGCCAAGTTTTCCGAAGAAAACTTGGCTCTGAACGAACGAACTAAAATAGTGAGGTGGTTAACTACTGATTGTTACCAACCAGAGCTGAAGCAAGTTGCTTCTTTTTGAATCTTTCATAACAACCTCGTTTGTTATGAAAAAAAGAGACAAAGAGACTCCTCCTCCGCTAAAGCTACGGAGGACAAGAAAGAGTCGAATCATCAGTCCTTCAGGCAGCGAACAGAACAGCCGTTCGCCTGATTGCCCGGGTGGCGGCGGACAGTAGCGAAGCTAGAGTTCAGGTAGCGTGTCCAAGCAGTAGTACCTGAGACAGAAGACGACCAGAAGTACGCGCTCGTACTCAAATTGCGGAAAGAGTCACCGATATCGCGGTAGCCGGAATAAGGGATTTGACCAAAATCTTCTTTCTGAAATTGATTGAATTCCTCATCAGTCGGCATTCGTTTGCCAACCTTTGCAGTCTCTCGCATGGCTGCTGGCCAAGTGAACAGTTGTTCGCCAACCAGTTCATCAGGGACGCCGTCAACATACTCCCAAATATCCTTTTCGGGATTTTGGAGATAAATGATTCCTTGTTTGTTGATAAGTTGTTCCCAGCCAGTAGAGTCAACTTTGAAATTTTCTTTTTCCAGTTTCAATTTCGGAGATTTTTCAATCTTCAGTAAACTCCTTATCTCCGCCACTCTAACAGAGATTTCCTCTAAAAGCTTCTCAATCTTTTCCTTTTCCATTTTCTCCTCCTTTTTTTTGTTTTATTATTTAATTATTAAGGAACTTTTTAATCTGTCGATATAGTATCACAGGTTAGTCTATTTGTCAAGTCTCTCTGATAATACTATAATTTATGATTATGGTCATAAATTATAGACACGGTTATAATTATGTAGTATCTTTAAGATATTCTTAATAATTGAGAAAAGGGAGATTTTGCCCTACAATTCAGGAATATTGTTCTTTAAATCAACTACAAGGAGGAAGAAATGGGAAAAACAATGACAAGAGAAGAAAGAAGCCCTCTCGCGGAAATATCATTTTTTAATGATTTCCTAAGAAAAGGAAGAGTTGAGCAAGAGCTGTTTAGCCGAAGAATCAAAGAAATCGCCTTTGACTTTATCGTCGAGCAAGTCCGAAGAGGATTTTGGTCAAACCCACCCGTCGAAGCAAAACTATACCTTTGTGGAGAAGGATGCTGTGCCACATTAACTGAAGATGAAGCCGACGCCTTCATCGCTGTCGTGGCACAATCAGCCAGCCAATAAGAATCTAAAAAATCCCCCCTTATCACCAAGACCTTGGTACATTACCAAGGTCTTATTTTTTTAATTATGGCAACAACAATATCTATAATAGTCAGTTTCTGCACATCCTCTCCCGTCTTGAAACTGGCCACCGTTCCCACTACTATATAACATAGCATCTTCACAAGTAGTTAAAGACGTTCCTGCACAGGCAGTGGTACAGCTAGTCCCTGGATTTGCTAAAATCGAAGCTGTCCATCCACCACTATATTTAGCTGTGCACCAGATAGCTGCCAACTTGGTCGTTAAAGGTGAATCCTGAATATTTCCTGTACTATAATTAGTTCCCCCACTAGAGATGTCTCCAGCCACTTCTAATTTAGAAGTTGGGGCCGTCGTGCCAATACCGACGTTGCCTCCATTAAATAAAGCTGAATATAACGTTACTGTAGCAGATTGAGAACCTGCCTTAGATACATCCACATTTAGTCCCTTTATTGTTTGAGTTCCTAAACCAGTAGAGGTGTGAACCATATTCACATCAAAACCTGTATAAATATAACTACCCGAATTACCTTCTGAAAAATCATAATCCAAATTTGCTAAATTACCGCCCCCGCCACTACCACCAAGATGTCCTCCTGCTATTTCTAGATTGCTTGCTGGTGCTGTTGTACCTATACCTATGTTACCATTTTGATTTATTCTCATTGCTTCAGTTACAGTTGAAGCACTTGGGCTAGTCCAAAATGAAATTTGTCCATCATCTTTATTTGTACTATCAGCACCAGATAAAAAACGAATCTCTGAAACAGCATTCCCATTCCAGTAACCATGAACTCTACCGATATCTGTATTAGCTGTGCTCCTGATACCTTTTAAAACTAGATTTGGTGATCCTGTTGAGGAATCTTCAATTATCATATTTGTAGCCCCGTCATATAGATGTAAATCTGCTCCAGGATCCGTTGTGCCGATACCGACATTTCCGCTTGATTGTACTGTCATTTTCACTCCATTGCTGTACAAATATAAGTTAGGAGAACCACTATTATAATTGGCATACATTCCTGCATAAAGACTATTTGAAGGACTCCCCATCCAATAGCCAGCATTGGAAGCATCAGGGGTAAGAACAGAAACCCCACCAGCAGTGCTGTTTTCTATAACAAGATCATTGTATGTACCATGAGGTGTAATTTGCCCAGAACCACCAGATGACACCCATAATGTACTGTTTGGCGTAGTCGTCCCCACCCCTACATTGCCATCTCCATTCATATAGAAAGGACTACTTCCATCTTTATCCCTAAAATAAAAAATATAGTTACTTGTTGCCCCACCCCCCTCCTTGAAAAAATGGTCCATAACCACCTGCGTTAGAATTGATTGCTACCATACTGTTGTCAGTTACGTTGGAGGTAACGTCAAATGGTGCTGCTGGAGCTGTCGTACCAATACCAACATTACCTCCGCTAAATTCAATATCTCCATCATCTTGTATCTTCATTGAATATGAAGTATCGACATAATTATATACCCCAAGTTTCCCGTCAGAAGATACATAGTCAATCGCATACTTTGAGACACTATTATCTTTTATAAAAAGAGCATTAACATTACCATTATTATTAACTGTTATAGCGTTGTTCCCATCTATTTCTAAAAGAGATGTTGGTGTGGTTGTGCCTATACCTATGTTACCTGTTGTATAGTAGAGATCATTACCTGATTTGGTCCAGAGGGCTGAGAGTGAAGTAATGATGTATTCTAG
>JAYEKM010000018.1:0-11389 GCA_034661035.1 Patescibacteria group bacterium
CATCGTTATTGGCTACTACTGTGGAGGAATCGAAGTCATTGTTGTTATTGTTAGCGCCTAGGATGTTTTGGGTGAAGTCTTGGTCTGAAGCTGAGGGTGCTGTGGTGGGTTCTGTGAAGGCTGCGTTTGTGGTTATAGTGAAAGTTATGATTATTAGGATAATCAATAGTTTGGTTATTTTTTTTGGTAGATTAACTTTCATTTATTTTAGTTTACTTGTCCCGTTAGAGGTAAGAAATTGAAAATTTCTGTTAGCTCTAATGGGATTTTCATTATTAAATTTATTAGATATTTTACACATCTAACAGTAACAGTATTAATTATAGCTTAATTTAGAGTGAAGTATATGGGGGGGGGGTGGGGATAAGAATAATTATTTACCATTATGTTATTATGTATAATAATATAATGGATGTTGAAGTGCGAGAAGATAAAATTAGAAAAACTAGCTTGGAGGCTGGTTTTTTTGACTATTATTAAAAAAGGTTCGCTCCAACCAACGTTCAATGTTAAATTTTAATTTTCCACAGCAAGACGAGCTAATTCAATAGAACCTTCTCTTGATTTAACTACAGTAATAAATCTTTTATTATGGCAAAAAATACAACCCTGCACCCCCGTTATCTCGCTTAATTCACTACCAGTCTTCCCCGCCCAATTTTCAGGAAAATCTTTTCTGTTTTCAAAAGAAAAAGAATTTTTTCTTACCGTTTTAATTTTCCAATTTTTACTCCCCCCATCTGGTTTAACCACATACAAAGGCTCATCATGACCAATCAAAACCTCTCCCCAAGAGTTATCGCTAATATTCTTATTTAAAATAATAATTTTCTTATCTCCTGATTGCTGATAAACTTCTCTGACATACTCTTTCTCTGATATTTCCACTTTAGCCATTTCTATTTCCTTCCCCAAAATATTCTTCGCTAAGGAAACTGCTTCCAAAAAATTACCGTCCAAAACTTCTCCTTTTTTCTTCTTCGGAACAAAATTATAACTACCTATCAAGTCGGAGATAAAGTAAGGTTTAACATCTGGATAAATCAAATTGCATAAATCCACTCCATTATCTACAGCATCTATTGATTGAACTATTTTACTATCTATTAAGTCAGCCGCTTCTTGTGAATCACAAATAGCTTTCCCATATTCTTTCCAGACCAGCCCAAAAGAAGAAAAAGGAATTCCGTTAGAACGTTTCCCAGCACCTCCAAGTTGATGGTGATCAAAAAACTTCTTAGTAAAATCATATTCACCTCCAATGTCCACGACAAAGTCTCCCTCAGAGATAATTTTTTCATCCCGAGTTCTAATCACCTTAATTTTTGGTTTATTAAAGAAACCCTTAGAACTATTCTTTCCTACCCACATTTTCACAGCCGCCACAGCAAAAACATCATCTGCGTGAAATCCTCCGTTGTGTGTAATTATTTTTACCCTGTTAAATAAAATTCGTCTCATACAACTTAATTTTTTATATTTACCTTATAATTAAAATTATTTTTTATCATAATCTCCCTATCTCCAAATTTTAAATTTTAAAAATTAAAATTTATTTAATAGGGTGAATTTTTTTCATTATTTTTTATCTTTATACAAATAAAAAGCTGTTAATATTAAAACGATAAAGGAAACGACTAAAGCTATCGCTGATTTACTTTTCAGAAAGAAAATATCATACCCGTAGGAAAAGGCAAAAGAAAAAGGAATAACTCCCAAAAAGGAGGCTAACGAGTACTTCCAGAAACCAACTCTGCTAAAAATACCCACTGCATAACTCAAAATATCAACAGGAATAATCATTCTCAAAAATACCAAAACCCAAAACTCACTTTTACCTGAGATTTTATCCTTATATCTTTTTAATTTATCTAAGGAGATAAACCTAGACAAAAAAGGTAAACCACAATGACGAGCAATCAAGAGAGAAATCATTGAACCAATTGTCCAGCCAACTACAGAATATATGGTAGTTATAAATGGGCCCAACAACAAAGCTACAAAAGGTATAATCGGAAAAACAACAATCGGAGGAACCACAGTAGAAATAATCATAAGGAAAATAAAGATAACTCCACTCCACGCCATGTTTTCGGAAACCAATTGTTTTAAATCGTCTACTGGTATCTGCCAAACCAAAAGAGCAATTACAGAAACAACCGTAAGTAGAAAAATTATATCTGGAGTATATTTTTTTAGTTTAGACTTCATTTTCTATTTTTCCCCCCGCAAAATTTTTAATGTTATCAACTGTAACGTCAAAAATTCTTTCAATAGCCTCCTGAGTATTAAAAGCATTGTGAGGAGTGATAACTACACTTGGATGTTCTATCAAGTACTTATTATGTAAAACAGTCTCTAGATTATCATCAGATACCTTTTCTTCTTGCAAAGCCTCTATCCCCTTACCCATATAAATTTCTGCCTCCAAAACATCCAAGCCTGCTCCCGCCACAACTCCATTTTTTAAAGCCTCCACCAAAGCTTGCGTTTCAATTATCCCCCCTCGAGAAGTATTTATAATCACTACCCCTTTCTTCATTTTTTCAAAACTTTCTTTATCAAGAAGGTGATGAGTGTGCGGATTATAGGGTACATGTAAACTAATCACATCCGCTTGTTTCAAAAGCTCATCCAATTCTACATATTCAAAGTTATTACTTTTAGACAACTCTTCATCAGGGTTCTTATCAAAAGCAATCACCTTCATTCCAAACCCATTAGCTATTTTAATTGCGTTCAAACCAATCTTACCCACTCCCACAACTCCTAAAGTTTTCCCATTTAAATCAAAACCTCTCAAACCATCTTTTTTAAAACTACCTCTTTCTAAAATTTGATCGTAAGCAGGAAAAATCTTTCTAGAAACAGACAACAATAAAGCAAAAGTAAATTCCGCTACTGTCACAGAACCATAAGCTGGAACATTAGAAACAATAATTCCCCTCTTTTTAGCTTCTTCTATATCAATGTTGTCAAAACCTGTAGAACGAGCTGCAATATATTTTACGTTAGGGAACCTATCAAAAACAGCTCCGTCAACATGAGAACCAACGAAAACTGATAACACCCCCGCTTCCTCATTTTTAAGTTCTGGGAAATCTTGCACTCTCCCTTTAATAAACTCTACTTCAAAGTCTTCTTGCCCGACCGCAGGTTTAGAGGAGCCAATATTTTCACCAAAGTAATCTTTCTCCCAATCTTCATTATAAAAAAATAAAACTTTCATATATAATTTATATAGTTAATCTTAGTAATCTCTATTTAATCAAATTTTACCACAAAAATAAAAAAGATGGACACTAGGCATCCATTTGTTAAGGCTTTTCTTATTCTCTCAAGTATGAAAAAGGAGGTCGATAACGACCTCCTCAACTCTGTGATATTTTTATCCCTCGTCTTCTTCTTCCGGCTCTGGACTTTCATACCCGTATTTCCCCATGGAAATCACCTCCCTTTTTTAGATTAATGAACAACCTATTTTTAATATACCACAAACTTTAACCTCAAAACACTTCCCTAAAATATTCGGTTTAGAAACGAACATCCCTGTCTACCGACAGGCAGATTTGATGTTTTAGCCCAAAATACCTTTCAACTCACTCTGATACTTACCTAATACCTCCATTGAGGCCGCCATTTGATCTTGTCCCCCTTTTATTTTTTCTTGGATTTCTTGAGCAATTTTCCCAAATAATTCTGGATTTTCACTGACCACCTTCAAAATCTTTTCCTGTTCTGCTTCAGGGACACCTTTTAACTGAGATTTCAACATCTTTCTCATTAACATATTTTTTAACATGATATATTTATAAGGAGTTTGCGACTATATAAATAATCATCCCGTGAAATTTGTTTTATTTTTGATAAAACAAATTTTTTAATTTTTGCAAAAAATTAAAAAATATTTCACTGGGATAACTCCCATTCTTATTCTTAATTATTAATTAATTTCTTTCATATATCTTAACATAAAAAACCAAATGAAAAACACCGTCCGAAGACGATGTTTTTCAATGTACTTAAATTATAGCAAGCTACAATTCAAGTACAATTACTATATTATCAGAGGACACAAAAATGTCAATTCCCTTCTTTAGAAACACCATAAAACTGAGTACTTGTCAAAATAACAAATCTCGTGCTATAAAGAAACCATCTTCGTTCTTTTTTCGACAAAGCCTAAAGGAGGGTAAATTATGTCGGAACCAAAATACAAAAGTAGTCCTGAATGGCGAGATTGGTTCGTCCGTCGCAACTTTGGTGGTGTAACCATAGCCATCATAAAAGCAACAAAGAGCAAAGAAGCTCTGGACATTCTAGTTAAATTCATAAAAGATATCCAAGATAAATAAATCAGTCCCTCAAAGACTAAGGGGTTGTGCTACAAAGCACAACCTCTTATTTTTTTAATACTTCAAACCTTATTCTACCCACTACTAAACCTTCTTTTGTTTTCACATCAACCCTCCAAAAACCTTCCGTGATATTTACCATAAAAGAGTACCCCCGATAACCTTCTTCCCTACCCCCAATTAATGGAAAATGGACTTTACTTACAGATACCCAACGTTTTTTACTTTCATCAAACTTCTGCCAAATATTATAGATATCAGTATCTAGATTAGTCGGTGCAAAAATTGACTGGTAAACATAAACTCTCCCCTCAGGAATCTTTAATAAATAATTACCAAAAGAATACCAAGGTAAATTCTTTTCAATTAAAACATACTCCCCTGCTGTATCTTTATAAATATAATCGTAAATCCCAATTTCTTGTAACGACAAAGGAATCGGTGGAATAATATTAAAAAAATAAAGGGCATTAAATACAATAAAAATACTTAAAATACTTTTTGCTATTTTTACCCTTCTTTCTGTTTTTATTTTAAAGATAAAACGAGATAAAGAATAAATTAAAATATAGGTTAACAATAAACTCAACACCCCGCTCAAAACAAACACCCACACTCCCATCTCCTTTATAACAACAGGTATAAAGAAAATTAGAAAAGCGAAGAAAGCAACAAATAAAATACTAATCTGGAAATCTACTCTCTTATATTTTTGACGGAACCTCTCATTTCCAACAAAAAAAGCAAACAAAATAAACAGAAAAATCCAACTAACAGCCCAAGAAGCACTCTTCCCATAAAAAATTATGAATCCACTAAACAGACCTCCAAAAGCGTACTGCATTAAAAAGGGAACATACTTAGAAATTTTAACAAAGCGAGACTCAGGCTTTTTATATTTTAAAGTCTTTCCCCGATACAAAAGAACAATTCCCAAAATCGCCAAACACAAATAAGTAATCAATACTAGATTATCAAATAACAAATCCACCCTGGTTAGAGTCAAACGATCGATAATCAACCCCAAAGAGAAGAAGCTGATGGAAAGATATTTATCATTCCTTTCCAGCCAGCCTTTAGTCCTTTCAACTTGATTTTGAACTTTTTTATCAATTTTTCTTCTAATTCTAGACTTTTTTGCCATTAAATATATTCTAACATTATTTCCAGATTTTTTTATAATTCTACCCCCAACCACTTGGAGGTCCAACCCTGCTTACCGGACAGGCAGGCTCCAAGGATTCTGTGGATAACTCCAAAAATCAACAATTGGACCAGACAGGACTCGGTCACCAGTTCTAAGCTCAGACTTCGCCATCTTCAATGGCTCGTCTTCACTAAGAACTCTCGACCCCGCTCAGTCGTATTTTTTCTCCATTCTATTACGAAAAAATATACTCCTTCGTTTCGAATCCTGTCTGTGTCTCACAAAAGAAAGAAAAAAGTAGTAGCTAACGCTACTGCTTTTTACTTTTGTGGACCAGACAGGACTCGAACCCGCCACCTCCGCAGTGCAAGTGCGGCGCTCTACCAGATGAGCTACTGGCCCCTATACTTCAACAAGTTTAAATTATACACAACCCAAACAAAAAGTAAATCTATCCTGTTAGAGATAAGGAACTGAAAACTCCTGAGATCTCTAATGGGATAATTACCTTTATTTCCCAGCTAATTCAACCAAATGATCAAGAAAATCAGATAAACTACAACCAACCGCATTTAACGATTTAGGTAAAAGTGAATTAGCAGTTAACCCAGGTAATGAGTTCGTCTCCAAAAGATAAATTCCACGACGAGGTGAAATAATAAAATCAGAACGAGAATAATGACGTAATCCTAAAGTCTGATGAGCTTGCTTAGCCAACCTTTGTATTTGAACTTTTTCCTCATTTGTAAAATTCCCAGGACAAATTTCCTCAGATTCACCACTATATTTTGCATCATAGTCAAAAAAACTATTTGTTGATTTTGGTCTAATCTCAACAGGCAATAAAGTATAGACCTCCTCTCCTCTAAAATTATCAATTACTCCACAAGTCGCCTCTTTACCATCAATATATTCCTCAACCAAAATTTTATCAGACACCACAAAAGCATTCTCAATCGCTCGCTGTAATTCAACAGCTGTTCTAGCTAAACCTATCCCTACGGAAGAACCAGCATTAACAGGTTTTACAATAGCAGGAATTGGAAATGTTCTGAATACCTCAGCCACATCATAATCTCCTTTCTTTAAAACAACATCAATAGGAACCTTGATTCCCTCTTTCTTAAATTCTTGCTTAGCCAACATTTTATTCATAGCCACAGCGGAAGGAATTGAACGAGAACCAGTATAGGGTACATCAAAAGTATCAAGAATACGCTGGACCTTACCATCTTCACCATATTCACCGTGCATTGCGTTCACCACCACATCAACCCGAGATAAAATTTCCGCAGGCTTTGCTTGAACTCCTCGACAATACCAATCACCCTCCCGAGTAATACAAACATCAGACAAATCATATTTATCATCAGATAAGTTTTTTAATATTTCAGCCCCTGTTTTGAGAGAGACATCATATTCACTACTAGGACCGCCCCGCAGTACAACAATTTTTTTTCTTAACATTGTTTTAATTATATAGTAGAAAGAAAAAAGTAAAAAGTCCTAAAGGTTAATAAGAAATTATTTCCCTTCTCTCCACTCCTCAATCTTCTTGTGATGTCCAGATAACAACACTTTAGGTACTTTATAATTTTTATTTTTATATTTAATCACCTCCGGACGAGTATAGACTTCCGAACTAGATACTCTATTTTCTTCCAAAGACTCCATTTTATTTAAAACACCTTTCACCTGACGAGAGATTACATCAATCAGGATCATAGCTGGTAAAGCTCCTCCTGTTAGAACATAATCCCCAATGGAAATTTCCTGGGCTCTAAAAACTTTCTTCACTCTAGCATCAATCCCCTCGTAATTTCCACAAACAATCACAACGTCTTTATAGCTTTTAGACAGTTTCTTAGCAAAAGTAGTATCAAATAACTTCCCGCCCGGTGACAGAAAAATAATTTTCACCCCTCCTCCTTGGCGGGCAGGTTTTTTCTTCCTCCCAATTGCTTTCTGGATAGCCTTAATTACAGGTTCAGCCTTCATTACCATTCCTGGACCACCTCCGTAAGGTTTATAATCCACTCTTCCTTCTTTTACATAATCTCTCGGATTATAAAACTTAATCTGTATTTTCTTATTTTTAATTGCCCGTGCCAAAATAGACTCGTTCAAATACGAATCAAATGACTCTGGAAAAATTGTAATAATATGAAATATCATTGCCCGTACTTTAACACTTGCTCATCTCTTTTTCAATCTCTAGCAATCTTCCATATTTAGCCACTCTCTCTAATTGACTTGGAGCTCCAGCTTTAATTCCATAGGCCCCGACCCCCACAGCCAAATCGGCAATAAAAGAATCCATTGTCTCCCCTGAACGATGAGAAACAATTGTTCTTAAACCAGCTTCATGAGTTAAATTAATAGCTTCTAGGGTTTCTGTGACAGTTCCAATTTGATTTGGTTTTATCAAAACAGCATTTATCATCTTTTCTTCAACAGCTTTCCCAATCATTTTTACATTAGTAGTCGTCAAATCATCCCCCACCACCATTATTTTCTCTCCCAGCTTCTCTGTCATCTTTTCAAATCCATCAAAATCATTATCTGAAAAAGGATCTTCAATACTCACTAAAGGAAACTTCTCAACTAATTTTTCATAAATGCCAAGAAGTTCATCAGAAGGATATTTTTTGCCTAGAACATTATATTGGTCATTCTCAAAGAATTCCCCTCCAGCCACGTCAATCGCTAACTTATCATGCAAACTAGTTAACATCTCAAAAGGCTCTTCGACATCATCAGACTTAAAAGAAAAACCTCCTTCATCCCCTATTTGAATTTCTTTTTTACTTTCTTCTAATTTTTTCTTTAATTGTTCAAACAAAACCTGCAATTGATTAAAAGGTCCCTCTACATTTTGACCATTTCCTAAGACAAACATATACTCCTGAAAAGGTAACTTGCCCGCCGAAGAGGAGGGGCTGAAACCAGCATGAGCCCCTCCATTCAAAACATTCACAAACAACCGCGGAAAAACCTGCTGAGGAATCTTGGGAGGTCCGACCTCCCGATTTCGGGAGGTTGGACCTCCCGAAGTTTGAATATATTGCCATAAGTGATTACCTGCTATCTGAGCACTCAATCTCAAAACAGCAATACTAACACCCAAGATAGCATTGGCTCCTAATTTTGATTTATTTTCAGTCCCGTCTAATTCCAAAAGAAATTTATCAATTTCAGCAACGCTGACCTTCTTCCCTATTATTTCTGAAGCAATAATCTCATTGATATTTCTGACAGCTTCATTAGCAGACAAAGCCACCGCTTCTCTTGAGCCAGTTGATTTACCAGCAGGCACAGAAGCCTCCGCAGAAAAATCACCTGTAGAAATTTTAACCTCAATTGTCTCCTCTCCCCTAGAATCTCTTATCTTTTTCGCTTTGCATTTTCGAATACTTTCCATAAAACTATTTCTTCTTTAAACCTTTAAACAGACCTCCTTTACCCAACTTATTTTCTGTCTCATAAACAACCTGAGTGCTTTTAATCACGGTATCTGGAGTTAGAGAGATACTGTCAATCCCACACTCCACTAAAAACTTCACCATTTCAGGGTAATCACTAGGTGCCTGCCCACAAATCCCAACTTTAGTTTTTGATTTTTTGGCTTTTGTAATTAAATCTTTTAACAAAACCTTTACTGCTTCATTATTTTCATTAGCCACTCCTTCTACATCAAAATTACCAGCTGAATCTCTATCAATAGCCAAAGTAAATTGCGTCAAATCGTTAGAGCCAATAGAAAATCCATCAAATATTTCTGCAAACTTCTCAGCCAAAATTATATTAGAAGGCACTTCCGCCATCACATAAACTTCCAAACCATCCACTCCTCTTTCTAGATGATTTTCTGCCATAATTTTCAAGACTCTCTTTCCTTCTTCCACTGTCCTACAAATCGGAATCATCACTTTTAGATTTTTCAGACCCATTTTAATTCTCACCTTGCCCAAAGCCTGACACTCCATTTTAAAAGCCGGCAAAAAAGCTTCCGAATAATAACGACTAGCTCCTCGCCAACCCATCATTGGGTTTGCCTCAACTGGTTCATATTGTTGACCACCAATTAAATTAGCATATTCATTTGTTTTAAAGTCAGACAAACGCACGATCACATCTTTAGGATGAAAAGCTGCTGCAATTGTTCCCACTCCTTCAGCTAATTTATCTACAAAAAATTGTCTCTTATCTTCATAACCAACTGTCAGCTCATCAATCTTACTTTTTACATCCTCACCCTGCTTATCATAATTAAGCAGAGCCAAAGGGTGAATCTTTATAGAATTATTTATAATAAATTCAAGTCGTGCTAAACCAACCCCTTCATTTGGAATAAAAGAAGAAGCAAACGCTAGAGAAGGGTCTCCGATATGCATCATTACCTTAGTTTTTGGTTTTGGTAGATTATCAATCTTTGTTTCGGTTACTTCAAAATCGAGAATTCCTTTATAGACTCTTCCTTTTTCGCCTTCTGCACAAGAGACAGTCACCTCATCACCTGAATTCAATTTTTCCGTCACATCATTTGTCCCTACAATACAAGGAATACCTAACTCCCGCGATACAATCGCCGCGTGACAAGTTCTCCCACCTTTATCTGTGACAATCGCTGAAGCAATTTTCATAATCGGCTCCCAATCGGGATCGGTCATGGTCGTGACCAAGACCTCACCTTTATTAAATTCCTTAATTCCTTCAACATCTAAAATTTTATTAACCTGTCCAGCTCCAATCTTCCAACCAACACTTTGTCCTTCAACCAAAACTTCACCTTTTTCTTTCATTTTATATTCCTCAATGACGTTCACATCCCTTTGACTCTGCACAGTCTCTGGACGAGCTTGGACAATATATAGTTTTCCGTCTTCACCATCTAAAGCCCATTCCATATCCATTGGCATTTTATAGTGTTCTTCAATAATCACCCCCCAATCAGCTAATTGCAAAACCTGTTCGTCAGTAATTGATTGTTTTTGTTGATCTTCCTCATTAACAGGCACGTCCTTAACAGGGTTTTCAACCCCTTCGTCTGTGTTATAAATCATTTTTATCTTTTTCTTTCCAATTGAGTGAGACAAGATGGCCCGAGTTGGTTTGAAAACATAAAATTCATCTGGATTAACCTTTCCTTGGACAATATTCTCCCCCAATCCATAAATAGAATTAATTAACACCACGTTAGAAAAACCAGACTCTGTATCAATAGTAAACATAACTCCAGAACTACCCTTATCAGACCTAACCATCTTTTGAATTCCTACAGATAAAGCAATGGAAAAATGATCGAAACCCTTATCTTGCCTATAGGAAATAGCTCTATTAGTAAACAAAGAAGCCACACATTTCTTAACAGCTATCAGCAAATCTTCTTCTCCGCTAACATTCAAAAAAGTTTCTTGCTGACCAGCAAAAGAGGCATCTGGTAAATCCTCGGCAGTAGCTGAAGAACGCACCGCTACACTCAAATCTTCTACATTATTTTCTTTAGACAATTCTTTGTAAGCCTCCACAATATCTTTCTTCAAACCTTCAGAAAAATGTTCTTCCAAAATCAATTCCCTCGCTTTCTTTCCTCTCTCCATCAAATTCTCAATATTATGTGTATCTAAATCTTCAAATATTTTCTTAATTTTTTCTTTTAAACCAGAATCATCCATAAACACATGGTAAGCTTTAGCTGTGGTAGCAAAACCGTTAGGAATTAAAACTCCCTTTTTAGTCAATTTCTGATACATCTCTCCTAAAGAAGAATTTTTTCCACCCACAATCCCAACATCTACCTTTTCTAATTGATTAAAAAATAAAACATTTTTTTCTTCTTTTTTTGACATTTTTATTATTTACCCTGTTAAATAAAATTTGACTTTTA
>JAYEKM010000019.1:0-2481 GCA_034661035.1 Patescibacteria group bacterium
ATTTCAATAATACTTTCTCTTATTTCAACTGATTTTAATTCTATTTTTTTAATTTTTTTATCAGTTAGCATTAATGTAATTATATCATAAATATTTTGCAATAAATTCAAATTTAAAACAAAAAAAACCCATACTAATTTAATTAGCATGGGTCTTTAATTTAAAATTTAAAAGATCAAACTTCAATAACTTGATTTCTCTCAGCTCCAACTGAGATGTGAGAAATATTAACTTGACAAAATTCTTGAATTTTGTTGAGAATAATAATTAATTCATCTGGTAATTCACTCACTGACTTACTTTCTTGAATAGACTTTTTCCACCCAGGAAAAGATATTTCCTTTAAATTTACTTTTGATAAATTAGATGGAGGCCAGTTATGGTATGGGTTATAATAAGTACATAACTTTATTTTTTCAAATTTTTCCAAAACATCAATTTTTGAAACAACCAAATCAGTAACCCCGTTAAGAATAACGGCATACCTTAATAAAGTTAAGTCTAACCACCCACATCTTCTAGGTCGTCCGGTTGTTGCACCGAACTCTCTCCCTTTTTTGCGAATTTTTTCACCAATTTTACAATCAAGTTCAGTTGGGAATGGTCCACTTCCTACTCTAGTAGTGTAAGCTTTTGTAACACCATAAACTTTATCTATACTAGAAGCAGCTACTCCTAAACCAGTACAAACACCACCAATAGATGGATTTGAAGAAGTTACATAAGGATAAGATCCGTGGTCAATATCTAATAATGTACCCTGAGCTCCTTCTGCTAAAATGCTTTTCCCCATAGATAAATATTTGTTGATTTTTTCTGAAACATCACAGATTTCATAAGATCTAAGAAATTTTACTCCTTCAAAAAATTTCTTTTTTTCCTCAGATAAATTAAAGTCAACATTAGAAGGTTTTACCCCATAAGATTTTATTCGTTTTAAAATATCTCTTTCAATTTTGTCATATCTCTTTTGTAGATTTGTGGCAAAAATATCTTCCATTCTTAATCCTGAACGATTAATTTTACTTTCATAAGTTGGTCCAATACCTTTTTGAGTTGTACCAATCTTTTCTTTTGAAGATTTGATATATTCCAATGCCTTATCTAAGAAAACTTGAGCAGGAGTTATCATATGAGCTCTAATAGAAATAAATAGACGATTTTTAACATCCAAGCCTAGCTTTTGAAGCCCTTCTATCTCTTCTTTTAATAAATAAGGAGAAAGAACTACTCCATTTCCAATAAAATTATCTAAACCCGTTCTAATTATTCCAGAAGGAATAACGTGGAGAATAATTTCTTTATCACCAATTAAAAGAGTGTGACCAGCATTTGGTCCCCCACTAAAACGTGCAACTGCTTTATAACCAAGAGCTAAGACATCAACTATTTTACCCTTACCTTCATCTCCCCATTGGAGACCGATAAGCACATCAACAGAACCCGAACTTTTTTTCGAATTTATTTTTTTTAATTCCATATCTTTAATTTTTAAGTCTTTATTCTAACCCTATCTTTAATCAGAACAAAAGTCAAACAAGAGATTTTATCACTCCAACAGGGTTTTTATTATTAAAAATATAGCTTCCGATTACTAATCTGTCTACATCCAATAACTCTATACTTTCTTTATTTACTCCCCCGTCAACACTAAGAGTTATTTCTCTTTTTAATTCTGATATATGTTCCAAAACTTTCTTATCAAAAGGTTGTCCTTGAACTCCAATCTTTTTAATTCCCATACATTGAATAAAATCAACGACGTTTAGTAAAGATTTTAATTTTTTAATAAGTGTTGTTGTATTTATAGCTACTCCAATTTCTACCTTGTCTCTAATTTCTGGATCTAACGTTTCAATGAATTCTTTTAAACCTTCTTCTGCTTCTAGGTGAAAAATGATTCTCTTAGGATTTAAAGCTAAGTATTTATCAAAATCATCTTTAGCGTTTTTAACCATTAAGTCTAACTCAAATTCAACTTCTTCTTGGTGTGGTAGAAAATCAAAATCAACTGTTTTATTTTCAACAAAAACACCATCACAAATATCAATTTGAATAACATCAACCTCATTAGCAACTAGAGAAATCTTAGCATTTAACTCCTCTAAGCTTTTTGGTAAAATTGCTGGAATTATTTCCATAGTTTTTTTATTCTCCTAACGTGTCTTTCTTTATTTGAGAATGGAGTTTCTAAAAATAATTTAGTAATTTTTTTTGCTTTTCTTTTGCTTATAAATCTAGCTCCTAAAGAAAGAATATTGGCATTGTTGTGCTGGCGAGCTAATTTAATAATTTTTCTTGGTCCACCATAGTAAACAGCAGATCTAGCTTGATTATATCTATTAGCGCAGATAGCTTCTCCTTGTCCTGATCCACCTAGAATAATACCAAAATCATCTTTTTTTACTGATTCAGTGACTAATTTTATAAAATCTGGATAATCATCTTCTTTATTTAATTCAAAAGCACCTTTATCTTCAA
>JAYEKM010000020.1:0-30546 GCA_034661035.1 Patescibacteria group bacterium
CAAACTTTTTATTATCCCTTACTTCAAATATTATATAGCCCTTCTTTAATAAATTTCCAATAGAATTATCCAAATATTTCTTCCTTGAATAATCATCTTTACCAGAAAATTGCTTAATCACTTGCAAAGCATTAGGAGCTACTAAAGCCACACTCAAAAGACCAGCTGTAGCAATTGTTGTTAAAATAATTTTCTTGACAGGAATTTTTTCCATCGAGTACTTAACCTAGTTGCTAATAAATAATCACTATACAAATCACTATACAAATAAATTTAATTAATATTCAAATTTAATTAATATTCACTATCCTATATTACTACACAAAACCAGCGACCGCTTTTTTTGTGTAGTATAAAAATAATTTAAAAATCCAAAATTTTAACTGATATTCTAAATAATTCACCTTTTCAAAATCAAATAAAAATCAGCTACATTAATACCAGTCGGACCTGTTTTTATTTGCCCGCCGACTTTTTTAAAGAAATTATATGAGTCATTGTTCTCTAAATACTCACCAATATCAATTCCCTCTTCCTTAACTTTTTCCAATAATTCACCATCCGCCAAAGCTCCCGCCATATCAGTATTATCTCTCCCATCAGAGGCCGCAGCCATAACAAGCAAATCCTCTGGCAACCCATCTAGAGCACTCAAAACAAATTCTTGATTTCTCCCTCCCTGCCCATCTCCTTTTATTTGAACGGTTGTCTCTCCTCCCCAAACCTGAAAAGATTTTGTAGAAATTCCTTGTTTACCTAAACTACTCCCCAACACCCTAGCCTCCCCCTCTAATTCACAGGATTCAACAAGAGCCTCATAACCAAGTTCTTCGGCCTTTTTTTGCATCGTTTCTAAAGCAATTTTATTACTGACTAACAAAAGATTATCAACCTTTTCAAAATATTTTTCATCTTTAGGTGTCTCCCTCAAAAAAGACACATAATTATCACTCTCATCAAAACCATCACCTAAATAAGATTCCAAAATAAGTTGAGCGTCTTCTTTAGTAGATTCATCTTTAACAGTTGGGCCAGAGGCTATCAAAGATAAATTATCTTTAGGTACATCAGAAAAGATAAGCGAAACTAATTTAGCTGGATAAAGCATTTCTGCCAATTGTCCACCCTTAATTTTAGAAAGGTGCTTACGCACGATATTCATCTCTTCAATAGTAGCTCCTTTTTTCATCAGTATCTGTGTTATCTCTTGCAACATCTCACTCTCGATACCTTCTGTTGGAGCACACAAAAGAGCTGATCCCCCACCCGAAATAACATTTATAACCAAATCATCTTTTTTAACTTCTTTGATTAACTGTAAAATTGATTTAGTAACTAATATATTTTGTTCTGAAGGTAACGGATGAGTACCCACCTCTGACCTCATTTTTTTAAATTCAGCTGATTCAACATCTAAAACAATCCCCTTAGTAATTTTATCTCCTAAAACATCCTCTAAGATTTTTACTGACTGATTAGCACATTTTCCGATAGCCACAACAAAAATTCTTTTATATTTTTTTAAATTATACTTCTTATCTTTAATTTTAAGAGTAGTCCCTTCCAAAACAATATTATCTACCATCACTTTTTCAGTTAAAACCGACTCATAACCAGCTTCTAAGATATCCAAAGCATCTTGTCTTAGAGAATTAGTAGCTAATTTTTTTATATTTTTTATTATCGGTAATTTCATACAATTTATTATAACAAAAAGGCGACTAAAAAGTCGCCTTTTTGAAAATAACAATTTTTCTTTCTAGATTTCCTCCTCAGGACACTTCTCAAATTCGCAATCGGGTCCTGACCTCCCCACAGCAGAACCATCTGCACAAATTTTTGCCTCCATCGTACAAGCCACCATACCTGGAACATCACCCTCCATAGAAACATCTCCAGGAAGAGAAGCTTCGCAAGATTCATCCCATTCTTCCTCCCAAGGTCTTAAACATTCCTCTTTAGCTTCACACCAAGAATAACCAGCTGACCCAATACAGCCATGTTCATCTCGATCACCTCCTACTAAAGGAGTTTCAGGGGCTGCTGGATCAAGAGGAGCTTCAACAGTTTTTTCCTGTAAGAAAAAGTTGAGACCAACTGCCACCAAAATTATAATGATAAATAAAAACAATATTTTTTTATAGTTCATATTACTTTTGTCCTGTTAAATCAATTTTTTATAGCAAAAATTGAAATATTTGATTTAGAAAAAATCAAATAACATTTAACATGGATTTGTTTTTTCCCTAATAATAAGTAGTATTATATCATATATAGTAATTACATCCACAACCAATAACTTGACAAACCACCTCTCTACCATAGTCCGACTACGGTAGACAAACAATGATAAAAGTTTTTATATATATTAAAAAGTAAAATACAATGATTATATTGCCAGATCGTCTAATGGTAGTCGCCCCATCGGCGACCCGCCAATGAGGCGGGGACATGGTATAATAAACACGATGTGGTATGTATATGTATTGCAAAGTTTAAAAAATGAGAGGTTATATACCGGTCTAACCAATAACTTAAAACGTAAGTTTGAAGAACACAATAAAAAGATCGGAGGAAAATACACAAGAGAAAATGGTCCTTTTAAACTTATCTTCTACGAAGCTTTTTTAAACAAAAAAGACGCAGAAAAGCATGAATTATTTTTAAAAAGTGGATATGGGAGAGAGGTTTTAAAGAAAAAGATAGGAAACTACTTAACAAATAAATAGTAATTTGCCAGATCGTCTAATGGTAGGACATCAGCTTCTGGAGCTGAGTATCTAGGTTCGAGTCCTAGTCTGGCAGCAGTCATGTGAGATCGACCGAGATGCTAAAAAGCGTCAAAAGTTGATAGGTCGTTACACAAATTTATTAGGTTAAGTTATAATAAACATATGAGATTAGAAAAATTTGAATCAGCTGGCAAAGAACCTCTTGGGGAAGGGATTGAGAAAAAAAGTTTTATCAACCCGAAAGATGAAAGAAAAATTATTTCCGAGACAAAAGAAGGAGCGGAAAAAGACACACCCCGTCAATTAAAGGGTAGATATTATCTTACAAAAATAGCCCATTTACTTCTTCCTGAAAATATACCTGATATATACCAAGCTGGAGAATCCCGTGATGGAATACAGACCGTTGATAGGGAACGCATTTCTCACACTCCCGGACATAAACTTTTACAGGAAAAGCGTCGATCTGATGAAGAGGAGGAATTAGCAAGACAGGAAATTATAGAGGAAATGGGTGGGGAAATGAATAAAGTGACCAATACTATCGCAGATATTGGACTTGCCTTTAATATTGATGAAAATATTGGCAACTATACAAAAAACGAAGCAGGAAATGTGTATTATCTTGAGACGTTTAAGCCTTGGGAAGTAGATCTTGTAAACCCAAAAGAACTCGAAGCATTGTTTGATGAAGAAGAATTAAGAGAAGCGATTGATGGTATTTCTGACCAGAAAGTAAAAGAAAAGTGCACACAGTACCTAGAGAAGCTTTTAGTTCTTTTTGAGGAGGAAAAGCAAGAATTACCGGAACATCGCGAAGCAAGCTTGATTGAGTGCAGTCCACACATTGAAGAACTTGAAGCAATGATCATTCCGTTTTTAGAAGAGGAGATTCTTTCTTCTTTAAATACTATCAAAACAGAAGAAGAGGCTAAAATGAGCGACGAAAGGAAGACTGCTCACGCCGCTCATATTTTGATCTTTCAAAAGTTAAAATTTTTGATAAACGAAACAAATATCTCTCAAGAAAAATATGATAAGCTAGACAGTAAGCGTAAAAGTCTAGATCGCGCGATAGGAACGATAAGCCGTGGGATAGTTGATCACGATAGATAATCCATGTTTTTTAGACCCCGACCGAGACGGCTAGTTAGAAGAGTAGAAGGGGTGCTAAAATACCCTTACAAGGTCTCATCTCGTAAGTCTGAGACCGCGACAGCCAACAGCGAAATTTTAAAGAGCAAAGCAACTATAAAATCTCAGCTTCCCGAACGAATGTGAGAGATAAGGAATTTTAAATTTATTATGGTAATGATGAGCCGTTTGGAGAAGGGAAAAAAGTTTAGATTGATTAATCCATAATATACACACGTTTAATGTGACCGTTTACTATGAAATGATATAATAAAGTTATGTTAACGAAATTAAAAACAGCCGCTCAAAAGAAAAGATGGTATGACGGACCCTTAGGAACAATCGTCCTTTCAATGATTGCTGGTGTATTTCTTAAAGGATTTTTCATCACTATTGAAAAATTTACTGAAATATTTGCTTCAGTTTGGTTTTAAATCAAGTAAAAACTAACTATTTTCAGCTATTGACAAAATAAGTAGTTTTATACTATAATATGTATAGGATAGTTAAGTTTTGTTTAAAAAACTTTTTGACAACAAAATAATAAGGAGAAAAACGATGAAAAGATATATTATGTTGTTCGTGGTATTGGTAATCGGAATCACCTGCTTTAGCGGGTGCAAAAGCGTCAGATATACTGGGATAAGAGGAGAAATGTATGTGGCTCCCCTGAGTTCAATTCTGTCACACCCAGTGACAGCGGCCGAAGTACCTGATTTCTACGAAAGACGACGAATGAACGCAGAACCTCACCGCCGTCATTATCGCCACAAAGACCGTAAATGGAGTTCAAAATACAGATTAAAGGGGAGGACAAGATGAAAAAATTATATCTTTTGATTATTATCACCATAATATTCGGATTCAGCGGATGCGGAGGTTTCCGTATCACTAACCTCCCTGATCAATACAGAGAGGTAAAAACCGACCAAGGGGAACGGGTCCGAACTGTTACCACCAAAGTCAAAGGGAAAGTTGTCGGTGAGGTAGTTACCACCGACAGGTGGGACAAAAAAAAGACCAAAACCCGTCCTTATCGTTGGAGAGACAGAGGTTACGGTTACCGCGGCAGATATTACCGCTAAAATCTCTCTACAAACACAAAGCGAGGACTTTATATCCTCGCTTTTTTTATTTCTCAATTTAATTATCCATAGTTTACCCCATTAGAAACTAATAAAGCAAAACTCAGTAATCACGTAAAGAAATTTCTAACGGGGTAAACTATTCTTATTCACAGTAGTTATAGTTAAATTAAGGTTTTCTTGATAAAATTGGCTCATGGGAAAAATATTACTAAAAAATAAGGTTACTCTGCTAATAGGGACAACTCTGCTCACAATCTCCCCACTAGCTGTAATAGCTGCTGCCCCCAGTGATTTCAAAGGTGTTATTGCAATAATCGCTAATATTTTAGACAAAGTCCTACCAGTCATTGTACTTTTAGCTTTCATATATTTTATCTGGGGATTAACTCAATATATAAGATCTGACAAGGAAAAGTCTCCCGAAACAAAAACTGTAATGATAAACGGACTAATAGGTCTTTTTGTTATGGTATGTGTTTGGGGTTTTGTCTGGATATTAACAGGAACATTCATATCTGATGGTAATGTTAATTACCCATCCTCATTTTCAACAGGAACAGACTGGTCAGAAACAGACGTAGAAAACCCCTTACAATAAAAACAATCTGCCATCGTAATATTCAAAAACCAAACATCAAAAAACTTTCTATCTATAAATTTCCACAATTTTTAAATTATTAATAAACAAATTACACCTATGAAAAAAATGTTAACTTACAAAAACATACTTCCAATTCTTATTTTATTACCATTGATCAGTTTTGCTGCTGAGGACATTTTGGGAGTTATAACCAAAATTAAGGAAATTCTTTCTGCTATTGTTCCTTTAATTGTATCCCTAGCTGTTATATTTTTTATTTGGTCCACAGCCCAGTACATATTAAAGGAGGGGGATGCTAAAAATGAGGCAAAAAGTCATATGACTTGGGGAATTGTTATTCTTTTTGTGATAATTTCCGTTTGGTCATTAGTAGCTATATTAGAAGAAACTTTCCTTTAATCAAATTATCCACATTTATCCTTCTTACTAGAAAGAAAACCTGTTATGATTTAATTTACCAAGGTCGTTAACATTATTATTATTAATCTACTTTGTTTAAAATATTATTTAGTAGGGTTTACCCTGTTAAAAATTATTTATACAGAGTTAAACAATTTATTATATGAAAAAATATATATTTTTAGGTTCAGTCATGACATTGACACCGGTTCTAACCTTTGCAGGCGGTGGAATTGAAGATGTTTTAGACACTTTCTCTGGGTTAATGGGTACATTAATGCCAATTCTAATCAGTTTGGCTGTCATATTTTTCATCTTTTCCTTACTCATGTACATTCTTAGAGAGGGAGAGGAAAAAGCTAAAGCTAAAACACAAATGATTTGGGGAATTGTTATTCTTTTTGTAATGATTTCTGTTTGGGGATTAGTTGGTGTTTTAGGAGACACTTTTAACCTAGACAATGATGCTCCAACTGACACAGAAGGTTTATTACCAACTTCATAAATCAATGTCACCTGAAGTTACAACACTAATAACCAAAATAAATAGCGAAATAATAGCTCCTATTATATTGTTATTATTCTCGTTATCTTTGGTTATGTTCTTTTGGGGATTAGCTGATTTTATCCGTGGGGCTAACAACGAAGTAGCAAGAAAAACTGGAAAGGACCACATGATTTGGGGGGTAGTAGGAATGTTCATAATGGTTAGCGCTTGGGGGATAGTACTGATTACAATAAATACCTTTAGTATAGAAACTCCAGATTTCCCAGCCGGAATATTTCAGTAAACAAACAATAAAAAACACCTTATTCTAGAATAAGGTGTTTTTTATTGTTTAATATAAAGAGTTACACCAACTTCTTCTTCAATAACTCACTAATTTTAGAAGGGTTGGCCGAACCTTTACTAATCTTCATCCCCTGCCCAATCAAATATTTTAGAGATTCCTCTTTACCAGACTTATACTCGTCAACCACAGATTGATTTTCGCTAATCACCTGCTCAATTATTTTAATTAATTCACCCTCATTGCTCTGCTGGAAAAGGTCTCTCTCTTTAGCAATATCATTTGGTTCTCCCCCTTCGGTATACATTATTGCTAAAATATCTTTAGCTCCACGAGAAGAAACTTTATCTTCTTTAACTAATTTAATCAATTGGACAAAACTTTGCGGATTAACTTCCCCTATTTTTACTGATTCAGAATTATTCATCTCTTCCATAGCCTTAGATTTAATAACTAATCCTATCAAGTCAGAGGTAATATAATTTGAGGCTAACTTTAGAATATCTTCATCATCTTGAAAACCAGTAACCACCTCTTCAAAGAAATTACCTAGTCTACTATTCTGAACGTAACTTTCAATATCTTCATTCTTGATGCCAAAATTATTTTTATAACGTTCTCTTTTCTCAGACGGCAACTCTGGAATTTCTTTTCTTAATTCTTGTTCTTGAAATTCAGGAATTTCACTTATTTTTAATTTTGGTAAATCAGGGTCAGGAAAATAACGATAATCAGCCAAACCTTCTTTAGTCCTTTGAGAAAATGTCTCTTGAGAATTTTCATCCCAACCTCGAGTTTCCTGATTTATTTTCTCACCATTTTCTAAAACAACTTGTTGTCTTTTTACCTCATAATCAATAGCTTTTTCAACCACCCTAAATGAATTTAGGTTTTTAACTTCAACTTTCGTCCCTAAATCATTGCTATCACTAACAGAAATATTAGCCTCCACTCTCATCTCACCTTTTTCCATATTAGCATCAGATACTCCCAAATAGCGAAGTAATAACTGTAATTCTCTGGCAAAGTCCCCTGCCTGTTTGGCTGTCTCTATCACAGGTTCAGTTACTAATTCCATCAAAGGCACCCCTGCTCTATTGAAATCAACCAAAGAATGATCCCCTTTATGAGTAGACCGAGCTGTATCTTCTTCTAAATGAACCCTTGTAATTTCAATTCCTTTTAATCGCCCTCCTGAAACTAGTGGATATTTGTATTGACTAATTTGATAACCTTTAGGAATATCTGGATAAAAATAATTTTTACGATCAAATTCCGTAAAATCTGCCAAATTACCATCCAAAGCTAACCCCACTTTCAAGACACTCTTAACAGCCTCTTTATTGATAACAGGTAGTGTCCCTGGTTGAGCTGTACAAACTGGACAAATATTTACATTAGGTTTTACTTCGTCAGGATCATTCTTAGAATTACAAAACATTTTTGTTTTTGTTTTTAACTCTGCATGAATTTCCAAACCAATCGTTGTTTTATATTCTTTCATTATTTTAAGATTAACTTAAGGTCCAAAACATCCGAAACCTTACCAATAAACGACAGTGTAGGATTACCAGAACCAGATTCAAACCTAGAAATTGCGGATTGTTTTGTTCCAATCACTTTAGCTAGTTCCTTTTGAGTTAAACCTTTTTTAATCCTTTCCTCTATAATTTTTTCTATTAAAGAAAATTCTACTCCGAGCTTTTCGTACTCTTTTTTAACCTCTTTGTCCTCCAGTATTTTATTCTTAATTTTTTTATATTCAATCATCTTATTATATATAACATATATGTTATATTAATTCAACTTTTGTAATTTCGTATTAATTACTTTTAGTTCCCTTGCTGGAATTTTTGTTGTTTTCTTAATAAAAATATGTAGTAAAATTATATCTTCTCCCTGAAAAATATAAAATATACGAATCTTCTGCCGTCCATAAACCCTAAGTTCAAATAATTTTTTATCTATTTTTTTACTATGTGGAAGTCCTAATTTAAAATTAAATTTTTCTAAAAGATCTATGGTCTTTAAAACTTTAGCAATACTTCCCTTTTCAAGTTTAGTTATAAACTTATTTATGGAATCATCAACGAACAATATCCTAAATTTAGGTTGTGCCCCTTTTTTATTAAGATTCATTATTTTCAATTATACCATAAAACCAAACAAGGAATTTATAGCTATACGTTAGCCGTAAATTTCAACTTTTTAGCCAAAAAATCAGAGAATTTTTTAATAGACTCATCATCATAAGATGAAGTTATAATAACTTCTTTATTAACCTTTTTTAACTTACTTACAATTTTTTCAATCTCCTTCTCCTCAACCAAATCGGATTTCGTCAAAACTATTATTTCTGGTTTTTCAATCAAATCTTTATGATAGTTTCCCAACTCATCCCTAATTGTTTTGTATTTTTCTAACATTTCTTTAGCTGAGTTATTATCTTCCAAAGAAATACAATGAATCAACAATCTTGTCCTCTTAATATGTCTCAAGAACTTATGACCAAGCCCTTTCCCTTCGGCCGCCCCCTCTATCAATCCAGGAATATCCGCTAATATATAACCATAAAAATCACCTAAATTTGGCTCAAGGGTAGTGAAAGGATAATTTTTAACTTTCGCCCTAGCATGAGTCAACTCATTTAATAAAGTTGATTTCCCTATATTAGGGAACCCAATAAAACCAGCATCGGCAATTATCTCTAATTCTATAAAAAAATTAGCTTTCTCTCCTTTTGTCCCCGAAGTAAATTCTGTTGGGGTGGTATTCCGAGAACTCTTAAAAGATTCATTTCCTAACCCTCCTTTACCTCCTTTTAAAATCAGAACCTCTTCACCTTCTTCCAAAAGCTGAATTTCCTTATTTGTAGTTAAATTAGTTACAATGGAACCAATCGGGACATCAATAAATAAAGATTCTCCGTTTTTCCCAAATTTACTATTCTTCATCCCCATCTCCCCTACTTCAGCTTCAAAATCCTTTTTATGTTGATAATTTTGTAAAATATTTAAATCCCTAACAGCTCTAACATAAACATCTCCACCATTTCCTCCATTTCCACCTGAGGGTCCAGAAAATTCCTTGCCTCGCAAGTGTAACCATCTGACAACACCATCGCCTCCATTACCAGCTTTAGCGTATATTTTTATCTCATCTACAAACATGTGAAATAGTATAAAGTCAAAAGTCCATAAAGTCTATAAAGTTAACGGGGAAACATTAATTAACCCTCACTAAAAATTCGTCTAACCGGATGCAATTTGAGAAAGCAAGTTGCAAAAACACGCAACAAATTTCTTTTCAAAAAACTTGCACAGTCCGAGAGAAGATAATACCGCACCTTTTAATTTTCTTTAGGAAATTAAAAGGTGCGGTATTGAGCGAGGACGAGCAGAGCACAAATTTCTTTCTGCCCCTCTAGGGCAGAGGAATTTGATGCGTGTTTTTGAAAAGGAAGTTTGTGGAGTGTTTGTGTTAAAAATTGTGAATTGGAATTTTTGAACTACCAACTAAAATGCGCAAAGGCTTTATTGGCTTCCGCCATCTTATGAACATTTTCTTTCTTCTTTACTGCCTCACCTTCATTTTTATTGGCCAACAATAACTCCTCGGCTAATTTTTTATACATAGGTTTTCCCTTACCTGTCTTGGCTGTACCAATTATCCACCTCATAGCCAAAGCCAATCTTCTATCAGCCCTCACTTCTCTTGGAATTTGATAGTTAGCACCACCCACTCTTCTCGATCTAACTTCCATGGTTGGTCCTGCATTTTTTAAAGCATTTTCAAAAACCTCAATAGGATCGTTCCCCTTTTCTTTTTCTTTTATAAAATCAAAAGCTTTATAAACAATCTTTCTAGCCACACTCTTCTCACCACCAATCATAATGTAGTTTATAAATTTAGCTACTTTTACAGAATTATAAACTCTGTCTGGTGTTAATTCTTTTTTTGCTTTTAGTTTTCTTCTCATGTTTTAGTTATCTAGTTACCTGCCTGCCGGCAGGCAGGTTTAAGTGTTAGTTATTTAGGAGAAAAATTTGCTTTACAAATTTTTCTCCTAATTTTTAATCTTTAATCTTTAATTTATCATTTTTAATCCAAAATCTTTGATTTTGATCATACTATTTCTTTACCATCTTAGCCCCATAACGACTTCTACTTTGTTTTCTATTTTCTACACCTTCTGCATCTAATTTACCTCTCACCACAGTATACCTAACACCGATGTCCTTAACTTTACCACCTCTTAAAAGTACCACCGAGTGTTCCTGCAATTTATGACCCATTCCTGGAATATAAGCGGTGACTTCCATTCCATTGGTTAATCTGACTCTAGCAATCTTTCTCACAGCTGAGTTAGGTTTCTTAGGATTCTTAGTTGTAACTTTTATACAAACACCTCTTTTAAACGGAGAATTGTAAGCTGTTGGTTTATTTTTTTTGGTATTAAAACCACGACCCAAAGCAACTGCCTTAGGCTTCTTAACTAACTTCTTTCTTTTTTTCTTTAACAATTGATTAACTGTTGGCATAATTCCATTACAAATTATCTCTATCCGATTTCATAAATTTACTATATTTGAACACAAAAAGCAAGCTAGTTAAGTGTTTTTTGTAACAAAAAACCTAGTTGGCGCAGTCCCTCACCTTAGTTTAATTTTATATACGAATTATACAAATATTCTTTTTACATGCAAAAAAAGAAACTCCTCAACGATAAGATCAGAAGTAAAGAGCAACATATCTTTAAATTAAACCCATTCCTGTGATAGAGGTAAAGAGAAAAGCTACCAATGGAAGCAATAACTTCCATAAGAAAAAAATAACTAATATCATTAAAAACAATGAATATCTCTCTAAATTCTGCCTTAATTCTATATATTTATAAGGTAAAAATGAAAATAATATTTTAGAACCATCCAAAGGAGGGATAGGGATTAGATTAAAAATAGCTAAAATTAGATTAATCACAACCACTAATTGAATAGCTCCAGTTAAATTTACAATATTTACAAATAAGTCAAAACGAATCATTAACCCAAAAATAAGAGCTATAAATAGATTAGAAGCTGGGCCAGACAAGGCTACAATAGCGTCACCATGTTTCTGATTCTTTAGATTATAAGGATTATATGGGACAGGCTTTGCCCAACCAAACATAAAACCAGCACTAAAGTAAGCCAATAAAGGAACCAAAACTGACCCCATAAAATCTAAATGAGCAAGTGGATTTAAAGTTAGCCTGCCAGCATTTTTGGCAGTATGATCCCCCATCAAATAAGCAGAATAGCCATGTGAGACTTCGTGAATCACTACTGACATTATCAATATAATAATTGTAAATAAAAAATTAATTTCCATTCCTGTTGCAAAATATACTTATTATGATAACATAAATTAATCAATATGAGTAAAATATGTCCAATAACAAATAAGAAATCTAAGATGGCTGGTAGATACAGTAACCGTGTTCGTGCTACCCAATTTAATCCAACAGGTAAAGTAAGAAGGCAAGCAAATCTTCAGAAAAAGAAGATTTATGTTCCTGAACTAGAAAAAACTGTTACTCTTAAAATATCTACAAAAGCTATTAAAACTATCAACAAAAAAGGTGCTTACAAAACTCTCAAAAAAGCCAATTTAATTTAAAAAACGGAGAGGTTAAACCTCTCCGTTTTTTATTTAAAGATATTAAATCTTATAATTGCCCAAATCGCAGAAAAACCATCTTTCCAACCAATCTTTTTTCCTTGAGAGTAAGTCCTCCCGTCATAGGAAACCCCTACTTCATAAAGTCGCCACCCTCCTTTCGCTACGTAGGAAGTTAGTTCTGGTTCAATCCCAAACCTCTTAGATTTAAGTTTATGAACAAAGGACTCCAGGACTTCCCTCTTAAATAACTTATAACAAACTTCCATATCTGAAAGATTAAACCCTGTAAAAATATTTGAGAGAAAGGTTAAAAACTTATTACCTAGATAGTGCCAAAAATATAAAACCCTATGAGGCCTATCACCTTGAAACCTAGAACCGAAAACTACATCAGCTTTCCCATTTAAAATGGGTTCTAGTAGTCTATTGTAATCCTGTGGATCATACTCAAGATCAGCGTCTTGGATAACAGAGATATCTCCTGTAGCTAAAAGTAGTCCTTCTTTTACAGAGGAACCTTTGCCTGAATTTTTATTTTTAAAAACAATTTTATATTTATTCTTGTCCAATCCTTTCAAAATTTCAACGGTTCCGTCAGTAGAAGCGTCATCAACAATTATAATTTCTTTCTTTAAAATCAGATTAACATCATCGATTAATTTCAAAATTTCCAAAACAGTGTCTTTTTCATTATAAACAGGAATGATAATAGATAATTTTTTATACATACAACTTATTCAAATTTTTTAAAAGTAATTTGCTTGTGGGCAAAAAAATTCCACACGTAGGTCACTGCTGTAGCTGCAATTTTACCAAAAATATACCACAGCCCCAAACATTCAACTGTTCCAAAGACAATCCCAGCATTTATCAATAGGCCGACTAAACTAATCGAGAAAAAAATAACTAATTGATTTGCATACTTTTTACTTTCATTCCTAAAAGTAAATCTCTTCTGAGAAAGATAGCTAACAACAGAAGCAATCACAAAAGCAATCACTAATGAATACATATAATAGACACCCATAAACTCAGTTAATAAATATATTAAAGAAAAATCAACAAAAGTTGGGATCAAGGCAACTAGACCATAAATAATAAATTGTCTAACAACTAGTGATTTTATCCCTAGGTTATTTTCCAGAATTTCATTCATAATTTGTTACTTAATTTTATACCGATTATCTAATAAAACAAATCTTTTCCATCACTTTTTATAATAATTGTTCCTTTCTGATCTGTTCTCAAGACATCTATTTCAAAACTATCTAAAATATCCAAAACTTCTTGATGAGGATGCCCATAACGATTATCTGCACCAGCAGAAATAACTGCTACATAAGGGCTTGTATAACCTATAAAAAACTGTGATGAGGATGTTTTGGAACCATGATGCCCTAATTTTAACACATCTACATCTAGATTAGATGGGTCTAATGACGACAAATATTCTTCTATCTGTTTAGGAGAATCACCTGTCAATAAGAAAGAGTTACCTTTATAAACAACTTTAATTACCAAAGAAGCTAAATTTGTTTCAAAGTTAACTGCTTTCCTGTCAGGAAATAAAACCTCCAAATAAACATCACTACCTAAATTAATAACTGTCCCTCTTTGAACGATTTCTTTTTCTAAATCCTTCTTTTCTAGCAATCTGTTTAATTCATCGCAAATACTATTTTGACAAGTTACCCCTGACTCTAATACCATGTCAACAGTATAACTTTCTAAAATAGCTGGAAATCCACCAATGTGATCACTATCAGGATGTGTCATAATAATCACGTCAATAGACCTATCATAAAAAGACATTTGCTTTGACAACTCCCTAAGTACTTTTTTGTTAGGTCCAGAATCAATCAGAACCTGTTTACCTTCAGGAGTTTCAATAAAAATTGCGTCACCCTGTCCCACGTCCAAAAAAGC
This sequence comes from Patescibacteria group bacterium, assembly GCA_034661035.1. Lineage (GTDB taxonomy): Bacteria > Patescibacteriota > Minisyncoccia > Phycocordibacterales > UBA12079 > JAGYLJ01. Next base: position 14,333 of record JAYEKM010000020.1, read on the forward strand.
CACCGTCAAGATACCCCCACTGTCTTCCGCCCAAACCCCATACCAAACAAAAACAGCGATAACCAAAAAAACTCCTAAAAAGATTTCTCTTATCGCTGTTTTAAAACTAGACATCTAATTAAAACTCTCCTTTACTTCTTATTTAATGTACTTGAAATTCCCTTTATAGCTTCTAAAACTTCCACAGGCAACATCCAAATAGTTGTATTAGACTGGTCTGAACTCAAGTCATTAACCGCTTGAAGAGTTCTCAGATGCATAGCCCCAGGGGTAGTATTCAATTTACTAGCTGCTGCTGTTAAATTATCTGCTGCGATTCTATCACCGTCAGCTTTAATGATAACAGCTCTTTTCTCTCTTTCAGCCTCAGCTTCTTTGGAAATAGTCCTCTTCAGGTCTTCTGGAATAATCACATCCTTTAATTCTACTGATTCAACATCAATCCCCCACGGATCAGTCAAATTATCAACTCTCAATTTAATTTGTTCAGCAATCTCCGCTCGTTTTTGCAAAAGCTCATCTAAGGTTTTCTCCCCTACCGCATTTCTCATAGTTGTCTGTGCAACTTGTGAGGTTGCGTAATAATAGTCTTCCACTTCCAAAACAGATTTAGAAGAATCTACAATCCTATAATAAACAACAGCGTTAATCTTCACAGGAATATTGTCTTTAGTAATTACTTCTTGATCAGGAACATCAACAGCTTTAGTTCTGATATCAATCTTTTTCATTGACTGAAAAACAGGGATTACTAATCTCCAACCTGGTTGTTTAATTCCAGTAAATTTACCTAGTGTGAACATCACACCTCTTTGATATTGATTTATTTGCCTAAGCAAAAGAACAGCTAAAATAATAACTGCTGGTATAATATAAACTGAATTTTCCATTAATAAATTAAACATGGTACTATTTTAAGTTAACAAAACTAATAATTTTAGTATATCATTTTTTTTACCTAATAAAAGGATTGTTGGCAATTTCTTCTTCCGCACTAGTTTGTCTGCCGTGCCCAGGATAAATAATAGTCTTAGGGTCTAAATTAAAAACTTTTTCTTTGATTGACTTAATTAAATGTTCCTGATTAGAAAAAGGAAAATCAGTCCTTCCAACAGAATGATAAAAAATTAAGTCTCCACTAAACAACCAATTCATAAATTTTATAGAGACTGAACCAGGGGTATGTCCCGGAGTTTCAAAAATCTGAATTTCATGTTCACCAAAACTTAAGCGATCACCCTCCTTATAAAAAGCAGGTTTCTGTCTTATTGAAATACCCGGAGAACGAAAAACTAGAGAACCATTATTTAAAGGGTTAACAAGCATCTGTAAGTCTTCTTTTTGCACGTAAAAAGGAATCTTAAATTCTTTAAGAAAATCACCTACCCCGTCAATATGGTCATAATGACCATGAGTAAGCAACAAAAATTTCAAATTTAAATTATTATTTATAATAAAATCTCTATATTCATTAATAGGAGCAGGACAATCCACCAAAAAAGCTTCTTTTGTCTTTATATTAAAGACTAAATAGGCATTAGTCTCTAAATCTCCTGTGGGAAAGATTTTTAATACAATATCCCCTAAATTTTCATTCATTTCAGCATTATAACAGAAAAACCCTAACATTCTCAATTTATAAGGGTCTACTTCTAAATTAAGACGAATACAATCTCTAGCTTGAGGTCCGACCTCTGAGTTAAGATATCCGTGATTTTTAGCAATAGTGCTTCAATTTACCACTGCTGAGCCTGCCCGCCGGTGAGAAGGGGTTGGACTTCTTATAAATTTGCCACTACTCAAACCATCTACCAACAAAATGCAGTTAAGCCCCTAAATAGCTACACATTCTTGCTTTTTTGGGCTTATGATGTTATATTTAGTGAATTATTGAAGCAATATTTAATTTATTTTGAATAGATTTGTCAGAATTAACAACCAAATAAGAAGTCGTGAAGTGAGGGTAGTTGGCCCAGAGGGTGAAAACTTGGGTGTTATGCTAACAACTGAGGCTATAAAAAAAGCCGAGGAAGCTGGTCATGACCTAATCGAAATTTCTGCCTCCAGTAAACCACCTATCGCAAAAATAACAGATTATGGTAAGTTTCAATACGAACAAAAAAAGAAAGCTAATAGTTCTAAACTAAAAGCTCATCGTACAGAAACTAAAGTTGTTCAAGTTAAAATAGGTACAGGAGAACACGATTTAAATTTGAAAGCAAAAAGAATATCAGAATGGTTAAAAGACGGAGACAGAGTTAAATTAGATTTATTTTTAATCGGTCGTTCAAAATATATGGAATTCAATTTTTTGAAAGAAAGACTAGAAAGAATTTTAAAACTTGTTTCAGAAGAATATAAAGTTGCTGATGGTCCTAAAAAAAGTCCGAAAGGATTAACAATTATTTTGGAAAAACAAAGATGAAAACAAATAAATCATACACAAAAAGATTAAAGGTAACAAAGAACGGTAAAATACTATCCAGAAAACCTGGGCAGTGTCATTTTAATGCCAAAGAGTCAGGATCTATTAGTAAAACCAAGAAAAACTTATCTTCCCTAAAGTTATCCAATAGAGTAACCCGAAGGTTTTTACCAAAAAAATAAATCAAATATATGACTAGAGTTAAAAGAGGGACAACTAAATTAAAGACCAAAAAGAAAATTCTTAAAATGGCGAAAGGATATCGTTATGGTTTGTCTACAAAAAAACGACAGGCTAAAACAGCTATCACTCATGCTGCTATGTATGCTTTCCGAGACAGAAGAAAAAAGAAGCGAGTCTTCAGACAATTATGGACAGTTAAAATAAACGCTAAAGTTCGTGAGTTTGGGTTATCATATAGTAAATTCATCGATTTACTTCATAAAAAAGGCATTCTCCTAAACAGAAAAGTTTTATCTGAAATTGCCCAAGACAATCCAGAAGTATTTGAAAAGATTGTAGCTGAAGCTAAAAAATAACTTAACCAAAAAAACAACCACCTAGTAGGTGGTTGTTTTTATTAATTAAGTTATTTCTAAATTTTAAAGTCTTCATAGATTATTTATTCATGCAGCACTTCTTATATTTCTTTCCGCTTCCACAAGGACAAGGATCATTCCTCCCCACCTTCTCTGACCTAACACTAAGAGAACTACCAGACTGATTATTTTGAGTAATTGATTCTGCTTGATTTTTAATAGTCTTTATCTCTTGTTCTCTTTTGTCCCTTACAAAAGCATCCTCCGCTATATTGGGAATCAATTTCAACACTTGTTCATCAATTGAATCTTGCATATCTTGGAAAAGAGTGAGTCCTTCCTTCCTATATTCAACTAGAGGGTCTCTCTGACCATAAGCCCTCAAGTTTACACTCGAACGAAGATAGTCCATAGCCTCTAGATGATCTACCCAAAACATATCTATAGTTTGAAGAATTATTCTACGAACCACCTTTAGAAAAATCTCCCTTCCAAGTTGACTCTCTTTTTCTTTAACAATCGTATGTATAAGACTGTCTGAAGTAGTCTCTAGAATTTCGTTAAGTTTTTCTTCAACCTTTGACTCATCCCCAACCAAAATAGCCTTACGTCTAGCATAAACGATTTTTCTTTGATGATTTAAAACATCATCATATTGTAAAATATGTTTACGAGAATCAAAATGGAAACCTTCAATTTTGGTCTGAGCAGATTCAAGAGATTTAGACACTATCTTATTTTCAATAGCCTGATCTTCAGGAATACCCAAACGACCCATCATTTTTTTTACTGTATCTGAAGCAAACACCCTCATCAGGCTATCTTCCATAGAAACAAAAAACTGGGTTGCTCCTGGGTCACCCTGACGGCCAGATCTTCCTCTCAACTGGTTATCAATCCTTCGCGCTTCATGCCTTTCTGTACCCAATACAAATAAACCACCTATTTTTTTCACTTCTTCATACTTCTCTTGGTTAAAAGGTAATCCCCCCAACTTAATATCAACTCCTCTACCAGCCATGTTAGTAGCGACAGTCACTCTCCCCTTTTCACCAGCCTCTGCAACAATTTCACCTTCCCTTTCGTGATTCTTAGCATTTAATATTTCGTGTTCAACACCTTCTCTTTTTAAATATTCGGATAATAACTCATTATTTTCAATAGAAACCGTTCCAATTAAAACAGGTTGTCCTTTTTCATTTAATTTTTTTACTTCCCGAGCAATCGCTTTAAACTTTCCTTGTTTAGTCTGGAAAATTAAATCATTCTTATCATTCCTCTGTATGACCTTATTAGTTGGTAAAACCAAAGTTTCTAGATGATAGACTTTTTGAAATTCCTCAGACGAAGTTTGGGCCGTACCAGTCATACCGCTTAATTTCTTATACATCCTAAAATAGTTCTGATAAGTAACCGAAGCGAAAGTTCTTGATTCTTTTTGAACTTTTAATCCTTCTTTTGATTCAATAGCTTGATGTAAACCTTCTGACCACCTTCTTCCTGGTTGCATTCGTCCCGTAAACTCATCAACAATCACAACAGCTCCATCTTTTACCACATAATTTTTATTTAAAGTAAAAATCGATTTAGCTCGTACGGCTGTTTCTAAATGATGAACATATTTAATTCCCTTATCAGTATAGATATTTTCCACCCCTAAAGCCTTCTCAGCTTTTTCTATCCCACTGTCTTTTAAACTAATAGCTTTTCTTTTTTCATCCAATTCAAAATCAACATCTTTTTCAAAATCTTTAACTATTTGTGTAAATTTCGCGTATAAGCCTTCCGATTCAGTATCTGGTACCGAAATAATTAAAGGGGTTCTAGCCTCATCAATCAAGATAGAGTCAATCTCATCAACAATTGCAAAATTGTAGCCTCTTTGTCTTAAATTCTTTTTATCATATTCAATATTGTCTCTTAAATAATCAAAACCAAATTCGCTATTAGTTCCATAGGTAATATCAGCTTGATAAGCTTCTTGTCTAGTACAAGGTTTCAGAAATTCATAAACAACCTTAAAAGACCCTAATTCATCTCTTTCCTCGTCAACTTCTTTATGTCCAGCGTCATACAAATAAGAAGAATCATGGTTTATAACACTTGTAGTTAAACCAAGTGATGCATAAATTTGACCCATCCAGACGGCGTCCCTTCTAGAAAGATAATCATTAACTGTTACAACGTGAACACCTCTGCCAGATAAGGCATTTAAATAGACAGGTAGAGTAGCTACTAAAGTTTTACCTTCACCTGTTCTCATTTCTGAAACACCCCCTCTGTGTAAAATGATTCCTCCCATAAGTTGAACATCATAATGTCTCTGGTCTAGAGTTCTCTTAGATGCTTCCCGAACAACTGCAAAAGCCTCAGGTAAAATATCTTCCAATGTTTTACCTTCTTTTAATTTCTCTTTAAAAATAGTTGTTTGCTGACGCAAGTCCTCGTTAGAGATACCAGAAAATTTTGTTTCTAAATCGTTGATTTCACCAACCAGTGGTTTAATTTTCTTTAAAACTTGGTCATTTTGATTACCAAAAATGTTCTTTAAATTCATCATATAAACAACATATTATCATAAAATAGACATGGAAGCACGATACAAAAAAATCACCCCACCTGAGGTGGAGTGTTTTTTTGAGATTAGTTATCTCCTCTTTCTTCTAACTACTTTTCTTTTAACCACCTTTCTCTTAGCTGGTTTTCTTTTAGCAGTTTTTTTAGCTGGCTTTCTCTTTGTAACTTTTCTTTTAGCTACTTTTCTTTTAGCTGGCTTTTTAGCTACTTTTCTTTTAGCTGGCTTTTTAGCTACTTTTCTTTTAACCACCTTTCTCTTAGCTGGTTTTCTTTTAGCAGTTTTTCTTTTTTTTACTGGCATAATTTTTCTTTACCCTGTTAAATAAGATTTGATTCTTACTTAACTAGTAATTAAATTATTAATAATCCTATCTTTGATTACCCTATTTCCTTTTATTGCTTTAATCAAATCTTATTTTTATTTTGAAAAAACAAAAATATTTAACAGGATGAATATTTTTTATAACTACAATAATTTTCGACCACAAACTATTGTCCTACGAAACTTTCTTCTTTCTTACACTTAATTATCTTACAAATAAAAAACAAAAACAATTTTAAAAAAGAAAAAAAGTGGATAACTTTTTTTTAAAAAAACTATTTTAAAAAAACAACTTCATAAAAAATATTTAAATTTGTTTTCAAAAAAATATCTTTTGAAATTTCATTAGCCAGTTTTTTAATTTCTTTAGAAGTCCCTCCCCCATAATTTATTAAAATTAAAGAGTGTTTTTTATAAACCCCCACTTTATTTTTTTTACAACCCTTCCATCCAAATTCATCAATAAGCCAAGCAACTGGGATTTTTACTTTCCCTTTAGGTAATTTATAAAAAGGAAGTTCTGAATACTTTTCTTTTATTTGATTGAACTGATCTTGAGAAATAATAGGATTTTTAAAAAAGCACCCGGCAGAACCCAGGTCTTGTGGATTAGGATACCTTTCTTTCCTGATTTGAATTACCGTGTCCCTAATACTCTGTACATTTATATCCCTATTTTCCAGTCTTTTTTTCATCTCTGGATAACTATAATTTAGTTTACCTTCTTTTCTTAAATCATAAACTACTTTTATCACAATTAAATCACTCCCCAATTTAGTCTTAAACAAACTAGACCTATAATCAAAATCACATTGAGAATTATTTATCTTTTTTATTGTTAAAGTTTTTTTATCAAAAACCTCTACCTCAGAGACAATATTTCCAACTTCAACACCAAAAGCTCCTATATTTTGAACAACGCTTGCTCCGACAGTCCCAGGAATCAAAGAAAGATTTTCTAGACCTATCAAGTTCTTTTCGACTGTTTGTTTAACAAAATTATCCCAGCCTTCACCTGCACCAACTGAAACTTTAATTACTCCATCCCTTTCATCATTAAAAACTATTCCCTTAATCTCCATTTTAATAACCACCCCATCAAAACCATCATCAGAAACAAGTAAGTTAGAGCCTCCACCTAAAATAAAAACCTGTAGCGAATTTTGTTTAGCAAAACTCAACGCCTGTTTTAAATCTTGAACCGTTTTTGCCACTAAGAAATATTTTGCAGATCCTCCTATTTTAAAGGTAGTGTATTTACTTAAAAAAATGTTTTCCTGAATCTTCATAAAGAAATCATCACATCTCTAACCTAACTTCCTCAATAAACTTTTCTCCTTGCCCTTTAAAGTTTGGGTCTAATTCAATCGCTTTTTCTAATTCAATAATTGATTTTGAATTTTGACCATTCTCAAAATAGGCCGCCGCTAATGAAACACGGTACTGAACTTCTTTTGGATTTTCTTCTACGATCTTCTTTAAAATTTCAATAGCTTTTAGTTTTTCACCTGATTTATTATAAGCACTCACAAAGTTCATATCAAAAATTATATCAAGGTCATTAATTGATTTTCCAAAAGTTTCTTCAATCAAATCTTCTTTCTTTGCATAGATTGCAGACAAGACATAAGCGCTTTTAGCTTTATTATAGGCTGGTTCTAACTCATAAGTTTCCTTAAATATTTCAAAAGCTTTACCATATTGACCTTTGTTTATATAAATTGATCCAATTTCAAATCTAATAGTTTGTTTTTCAGGTGAAATCTCTAAACCTTTTTGTAGATGTAATAAACCACCATCCAAATCGTCATAAGTACTTAACAAAGAACCTAAGAAGACTTCAGTTCTTACATTACGAGGATCTCTTTCTATCTCTTTTCCTGCTTCAGAAACAGCCAAACTAAATAGTTCTTTTTTTAAACTTTCATCTATATCAAGACCTTTTATCTTAACCACAAACTGCATCAATTGTTCCCTTATCTCTTGATTAGCATATGAATTATAGGATAAAGCTTTCTTATAATAATTTAAATTTTCACTAAGACCTTCCTCGTGGGGAGCAATTGCTTGGAGAAGAGCTCTATTAGCCAGAACAAATTTTGTGTTAAAAGAATGAATAGAAAATAAAGTAAGAATAATAATTACTATAGTAATTATATTTAAAGTATTTTCACTATCAATCCTACTTAAGAAACCTTTTCTCTCATTTTCTTCTTGTTGATCTGAACTACTTATTTGATTATGAATAAATCCTAAAATTGTAAAAAACAAAATATAACTAGTTATGTTATCAAAAACAAATAGGTTATGAACAAAATAGCCAGCTAATAGACCAGTAAAAAGACTCTTTTCAATCAAAGAAAAATTACTCCCTCTTTTTCTACTCCAAAGATACAACAAAACTGCCCCAAATAACGCTAAATACGACAAAAGACCAAGAAAACCTCCTGCTATCAACCAATCAAGAAAAACATTATGAGTCCTATCAAACCACTCTTCTTGACCATACATCTTGGGATCATAGTTTTCGTTAAACACATAATTAAAATTTTCCTGACCCCAACCCAACAGGGGTTTTTCTTTTACACCTTCCCAAGCCATATTCCAAATCATAAATCTTGATTTAGTTGTTGTTTCCTGAAAAGATATATCAGCAAAACGACTTAGAACACTACTATCCCTTACAAAAGAAGAATCTTTAAGGGAAATAAAAGATCCAACCAAAATTAAGGTTCCAACTAAGATACCAGCACTTATTTTTCTTAAACCTTTTTTTTCTTTCTCAAAAAAAGCAATCAGGAAGGAGATGAGTAAAATTGATCCTATAAAACCAAGAATTGCTCCACGGGTTGCCGTATTGTATAAAATTATTGTGTGTAATAAGATAATTGAAGCATAAAACCAACCAACAAAATCATTCCATTTCCGACGCCTGTTCCAGAAAAAAGCTACTAGGAAAATATGAATAACTAAATAAATCGCTAGGTAAGAAGCGTTCCCGAAACTAGCATGAAGTCTTGTTCCACCTCCAGACTCAATCAATTGAGATAGCCCATAAAAACTGGTATAAACGCTCACAGCCACCGACGTTAGTAGAAAACGTTTCCATAACTTTTCTGAATTAAGTAACGAAATAACAACAATAAAATAACCAAGAGAATGTAACAAAGTAAACCAACCCTCCATTCTTTCATAATTACTCCAAAAGCTTTTAAGAGGATTCTCTCCTAGTAAATCCGCAAAAAAAATCACGCCCACAAAAATTAAAATGCTACCTAAAATCCAGGAAAATCTTGGACGATACTTCTTATCTCTTAATGCTAAAATAGCCCAAGCCCCAAAAGCTAATTCTACTAATACCCTAAATAAAATGTTTTTTCCAACGATATAAGGAAAAAACAAAGAACTTACCACCACTAATGGAATAAAAGGTATTAAAAAAACTGCCCCAATAGAGATAAACCTAAGAATTTTATCCAATTTCATCTTTTAAATATAACAAATATCAGTATTTATTACAATTTATTAAAAGATGTTATTTATATCTTAAAGCTTCAAGAGTATCCAACCGAGAAGCTCTTCTTGACGGAGAAATCCCTGTCAAAAAACCAACCACCATAGAGAAAATAACAATACTAAAAATAAACCAAAGTGGATTAAAGAAGATATCCATAGAAGCACCCCCTAAAGATCGAGCTAAAATATTTAGGCCAAAATTAAACACCCATTCTACAAAAATTCCAATGAATACTCCAACAATCCCCCTGTGCCATCCGGCCCATTAGCGTTAACACCTGTTCCACCAGGATTACCAGCTCCTCCGCCACAACCAGCTTTACTACAGGAGCCACCTTGACCACCATATGATGTAGCATTAGATGACCCTCCACCAGCAGACCCACCACTAAAACAAGTTCCTTGTGCTCCCATACCTCCTCCACCTCCTCCGCCTCCTCCTCCGCTCATGTAGTCACCAGACTGACCAGGAGTCCTCCAATCAGGACCACCTCCAGCCGCACCCATTCTTTCCACTTTAAAAATAGTTCCATTACTACTAATTGCCCCTTGATTTGCTTCCGCTGTTGTGGCTGCCGTACCACATCCTGCTAAATCACTGGCAGATAAAGTATCAGTACCACCACTTTTTTCTCTAATAATTCTCAATCCCGTTGAAGAAACTCCTGCCGTCTCTGGATTGACATAAGCACCTCTGGCAGTCATTGAAAGAGTTCCGTTTACAGTTAAATCTTCTTTAACATAGATCATCATTCCTTTTCCTGGTTGATCTGTAGTTAAGGTGACACTTTCATTTATTGTTAAAGAATTGTAATGTTTAACCACCATATCACCATTATAACTTCCGTCTTTATTGGGAACTGTGAGATCTGTGTTAGAGGAAATTGTCACGTCACCATCCGTCCCCTCTCCAAAGTAATTACCTGAAAGTGATTGTAGTTTAATAACCCCACTACTGAATTCTGTTTTACTTGAATCTTCCTGAGTATAATTACCCTCAGTAGTAAAATCGATACTTGAGGTTGAACTTGAAGTAGCTAATGTCATCGTTGTTCCTACACTCACATTAGTATCTTTAGACGTATATTTATCCCAATCACTTTGGTTACTGGTATGAGTAGCAACAGTAGCTGAAGTTCCTCCAGACCAAGTAGCTTGAGTGAAATTATAGGTAGCTGCTTTGGTTAAGAAAGCTGGGAAGATGAGAGATGAGACCAGACTAACCATGATGAGAGCTACAAGAGCTGTGACAGAAGTGAGGGTGGCTGTCTTTTGTTTATGTTTATTGAATTGAAAGAGATAGTTTTCTAGTTCTAAGGTAGCTTGTTCGTTAGGTTGTTCTCCTTTCTTTAACTTAGAGAGAGTGTCTTTAACTTTGTTTAGTTTTTCATTATCTTGATGTTTCGGTTTATGAATTGTTTTGGTGAATTTGTCTAAGAGTTCTTCTTTAATAACTAAGTAACTATGTTCTGAAGATTTGAATAATAGGATTAAATAAGAAAGAAACTTTAGATAAAGTTTATTTAAGTTAGTTCTATTACGTTTGTTATTTAAACTAAACTTAACTCTGAGGTATTCTCTCTTTAATAATTTTCTTAGCACAGGGATAGAGATATCTTTGTAATAGGAGATCAGTGTTAAGGTAGCTAAGATAATGAATAGTAGCGTTGGAATGATCCAACCACCTAGGAGGAACCATAAAAAAATTAACACTGGAATAGCTAAAAGTAGGGCTAAACATAAAGATAATCCCCAGATTAATTTCTGTATCATTTTCATATATATCTTACTGTTAAAACAGTAACAGCATGACTAGATTATATCATTTTTTGGATGATGGTTTTGAGAGGTGTGGGGATAAATAGTTATATTTCAACAAATTTAAATAAAAAAAATTCAACACTTAGTGTGTTGAATTTTTTACGAGAACCATCTGGAATAAATAACCCTAGAAAATCTCTAGGTGAGTGCTACGAATGCTACACCACGATGCAACAAAACGATTAGCTCTCTTATTTTTTTGGAAAGCTAGGTTATTTTACCAGACAATCCTCACTTTCAATTATACACTATTTAACCCTGTTAAATAAGATTTGAATCTAAAATTAACGATAAAACCTTAATTTAAATAATAATAGACAATATAATCTATATTATATCAACAAAAAATTTCACATCTTAATTTTATTTTGAAAAAATAAAATTATTTAACAGGATAAAGATTGACAGTCTACTAGAAATGATCTTCCGAATAAACCAATTTATAATCAGGTCTATTATAATCAAAGAGTTCTTCTTCTTTAAAAAATCTCTTTACTTCTTTTTCTGCTGACTCTGGTCCATCAGACGCGTGTACAAGATTTGATTGTCCACTTAAAGACAGGTCTCCTCTAATACTCCCTGCATCAGCCTCATAACCCTTAGTCGGACCTACAATCAACCTAGTTGCTGAAATAGCATTTACGCCAGATAAAACCATCGTCACTACTGGAGAAGATTGCATATAATTTTTAAGTGTTTGAAAAAAGGGTTTATCTTTTAAGTGTTCATAATGTTCTTCTATAATTACGTCTTCTACTCTAATCATTTTCATACCTATTATTTTTAAACCTTTTCTCTCAAATCTACCAAGAATCTCACCAAACAAACCTCTTTGAATAGCATCTGGTTTTATAATAATAAGTGTTTTTTCTTCTTGCTGTTGACTCATATTTATTAATTAAATTTATAATTTATAATTTATAATTTCGGGAGGTCCGACCTCCCGAATTTTATCTTGTTAAAATTTCAAAGCCATTCTTTGTTACCAACACAGTGTCCTCCCATTGTGCACAATTTTTTCCACTGGATGTCTTATAAGTAAAACCATCATCATCCAAAAATATCTCCGATGCCTCTGATATTACAATTGGTTCCAAAGCAATCACCATTCCAGCTTTTAAAGAAACTCCTGCTTTTCCTTCCTCAAAATTAGGAACAAAAGGTTCTTCGTGAACTTTTCTCCCCACTCCATGCCCACCCAATTCCCTAACTACAAAAAAACCTCTTTTCTCCACAACCTCTTCGATAGCTCTTCCTATATCGTTAGTAGTATTACCTTCTTTTACAGCTTTTATACCAGCTTCTAGAGCTAACTTAGTTGTTTCAATAAGATTAATATCTTCTGATTTTACCTTCCCTATTCCAACCATTAAAGTTTTATCTGTAATTAATTTTTTATAGGTAAAGCCTAAGTCTAAGTTAACAATATCCCCTTCTTTTAATTTATGTTTATTACCTTTTGCTACTCCATGAACAACTTCATCATTAACAGAAGCACAGAGGGACGAAGGGTAAGGTCTACCAAATTTACTAACTTTATAATTTAAAAAAGCAGGGTGTCCTCCCTGTTCTCTTATTAATTTTTCTGCTAATAAATTTAATTCATCCAAAGTCACTCCTTCTTTTGCAGACTTAGCAACTTCATGCAATATAAAATTTAAACGCTTTCCTCCTTCACGTAAAATCTCTATTTCTTCTTCTGTGTAGATATTAGGTAACATAATTTTACCTGAAGATTAAAATATACTTAAGTTTATTACCTAATTTTTTCAATAATTTCTTGATGGACCTCTTCAATAGTTTGTTCTCCATTTATATCCAAGAAATCGTATTTATCATGATCTCGGTAAAAATCTACTACTGGCATAACATCTGCCTCAAACCAATCCATCCTTCTTTTTATTTTTTCAACTTCATCATCCCCTCTCCCTCTTGCCAAGAGTCTAGCTTCTGCCCATTCTCTAGAAACATTAATATAAACAACTTTTGGTTTACCATATCCGTAGAAATCAAAAACTGAATGGAGAACGTCTGCTTGGTCTTTTTTTCTTGGCATTCCGTCTAACAGCAGGTCCTCATCACCTTTCATATTATTAATTAAATCAGTAGCCCATAAAGATAAAGCTAAAAACATTGGTTGTAGTTCCCCTCTATCACCAATTTCTTTAGCTAACTTACTTGAATAAGTATCCCCTTTTATAAATTCTCTAAATTTACTCCCTGTTTCTACACTAAAAACCTTCCTGTTTTGTTTTTCTAACCGTTCAATCAACAATTTTGATTGTGTGCCTTTACCACAACCAGATCGACCGATAAGAATATATGCTTTTTTTTCCATAATAGTTTAACTTATTGTAAGTTGGTTAATAGCTTTTAGAAAGAAATATTAGCGAAGCTAATTTTCCGTTCCTTAATTTAAAATTTATAATCTATAATCTATAATTTAATTTGCAAATCTTTTTTTCGCAAATTCTAATATTCCCTCATAGAGATTTGAGCATCAATTTTCTTTATCAAATCAAGCACAACAGAGACGACAATCAAAAGTGCTGTTCCTCCAATTGCCAAAGAAGCTATTCCAGTAATAGCCTTCATCACTAACGGTAGAACAGCCACAACACCTAAGAAAAGTGCTCCTACCAATGTAATCCTCGTTAAAACTTTTCCTAAATATTCTGCGGTAGATTGACCTGGTCTAATCCCAGGAATGAAAGCTCCGCTCTTTTTCAAATTTGTAGAAATCGCTTCTGGGTCAAACGTAACTGCAGTATAGAAATAAGTAAATAAGAAGACCAAAATAAAGTAGAAGATAGCATAAAACCAACCATTTTCTAAAATTCTTAAAGTTACATCAATAATTTTACTTAACACTTCATTACTGGTACCCGCCAAAAAGTTTAAAATCATCTGGGGAAATAACATTATGGACATAGCAAAAATAATAGGGATTACTCCTGCTTGGTTAACCCTCAATGGTAAATAAGTAGAGATACCACCATAAACTTTCGAACCCCTCACTCGTTTGGCATAATTAATTGGGATAGGTCTTTCTGCCTCAGTCACAATAACAATTCCTAAAATAATGGCTACCGCTACCGCCAAGAAACCAATCAATAGAGGAATTTGTGAAGCCGTAAAACCAAGCCATAACTGGGAAATCGCTGTCGGTAAAGCAGCTACAATACCAGCAAAAATCAAAATAGATACACCATTTCCGATACCATATTCGCTAATTAGCTCACCAATCCAAACTAAGAAAATAGAACCTGCCATAATAACAGCGATGTTAGTAAACATCTCAAAGTTTCCCATAACCCCTACAACACCTTGACTCTGCAACAATTTAAGAAAACCAAAACCTTGAATGAACGCCAAAGGTACTGTCAATAATCTGGAATACTGACTAAATTTTTTCTTACCAGCCTCGCCTTCTTCGTGATACATCTGCTTTAATTTAGGAAACATCATAGTCGATAACTGCATAATAATAGAAGCTGTAATATATGGAGAAACACCCAACATCACAATAGAAAGATTTGACAAACCACCACCAGAAAAAATATTTAACAAACCTAGAAATTGATTATTAGCAAAGAAATCATTAAGTCTACCAATATCAACCCCAGGAATAGGAATAGACGCTAACAACCTAAAAATTACTAGCGCTCCTAATACAAAAAGTATCCTATTTCTTAAATTTTTATCTCGAAGAATTAATTTAAATTTATGTGCAAAATCCATATTTTTTACTTTGGGCGAACATCTTTGATGTTTTAGCCTTTTATTTCACCTCCTACTTTTTCCAATTTCTCTTTAGTTGCTGTTGAAAAGGAGCAGTCTGATACCATAATTTTCTTTGTAATCTCCCCCTTTGATAAAATCTTAACTGCAGGTATTTTACCATTCTTTTTGCTAATCAGTGATCTTTCAATTAAAATAGTTGGATTTACCTTGTCTCCGTTTGAAAAATTTTCCTCAAGCAATTCCAAATTAATAGTAACGGGCCTTACTTGAATACTCTTAAAACGATAACCTCTCTTTTTAGGTAATTTCTTAATGATATCCCTCATTTCCGGTCTCTTACTGGTTCCAGCCCTTGCATTCTGTCCTTTATGACCTCTCCCTGATGTCTTTCCCCTTTTACCACCTCTTCCAATCTGAACAGACTTCTTATTTGGATTTTTCCTTTTTATTTGATGTAATTGCATAATTAAATTTTAAATTCTTTCAAGCCCTCCAATGTAGACATTGCAATATTTAACTTGTTTCTACTCCTTGAAATTATTTTAGCTGTTACGTCAGTGATACCCGCCAACTCTAGAACATTTTTAGTGGCACTACCAGCGCTCAAACCTCTTCCTTCCTTAGTTGGAGAAATTTTTACGATAGATGAACAGTATTTACTTTCAACATCATGAGGGATTGATTTGTTATTAGTCAATTTTAGCTTAATCAAATCTTTCTTAGCTTTTTTCACAGCCTTTTCAACAGCTAAAGCCACGTCAGCTCCTTTTGCAACCCCTACTCCAACAGAACCTTTCCTATTTCCAATAACAATAGCTACACTAAAACTAAATCTTCTTCCTCCTTTTACCACGCGAGTAACTCTTCTAATTTTAATTATTTTCTGATCAAACTCTGATCTTGGTCGAGAAGGTCTCTTTCTTCTAAAAGAATTATTCTTTTTAAAAACCCTAGCTGGTCTTGGTTTCTTATTTGCATCAACGACTTTTGTTGCCACAGGAGTTTTTTTCATTTCATCATCACCAGTAAGATCAGGGATAACTTTTTCATCCTTCTTTACTTCAGTTTCTTTATTATCTACTTTTTTTTCTTTTTCTTCTGTCATTATATTTTTCTTATGAGCAAAGCGAATTAGAAAATATCACCCTGTTAAATCAAATTTTGCAAAATTTGAATCATTTGAGTTTTTTAAACTCAAATGGTATTTAACATGGGTTTTCAATTCACTTTACTCTGATTACATACGTTATCCTATTAAATACAAAATCTT
>JAYEKM010000021.1:0-9613 GCA_034661035.1 Patescibacteria group bacterium
AATCGCTAAAATATAAAATTACATAAACTCCATTAATTGTATTATTTACTCTTTTGTATATATCTAACTTATTTAATAAATTCTTTTCTAAATGTGTATTTTTAGCTAACTTTGTTTCAATTATAGTACAATCAGCGGAACCTTTAGAAATTTTTAGATTAGATGAACCCCGACCATTTCCGACCTGTTTTAATTTTACAAAATCCCCTTAATCTCCTTCAAAACCTTTTCATTTTCCTTATCCATTTTCTCAATTTCTTTTATTATCTCCTTTGGTTCTCTGAGGACAGTTTCATCTTTTTTATTGGGGTTTTTCACTGACAAATCAAAAGTTTTTTGATCTATATCTTTAATATCCACAGTCCAAGAATTTTCTGAATCTTTTTTATTCTTCTGTAATTCGACGAACTCCGCCAAGTCATTTTCATTTAATGGATTAGTTTTCCCAAGATTTCTATCAAGATTTAGTTGATAATACCAAACTTTTTTTGTTGGCTTTCCTTTTTCAAAAAACAACACCACAGTCTTAACTCCTGCTCCTTGAAAAGCCCCTCCAGGTAAATCCAAAACTGTATGTAAATTACAATTTTCAAGCAACAATTTACGTAACGAAGCATCAGCACTACCAGAAGCACCATTACTTAAAAAAGTATTTTTAATTACAATTCCTGCTCGTCCTCCTGCCTTTAAGCTTTTAATGAAATGCTGTAAAAACAAAGAAGCAGTTTCTCCTGTCTTAATAGGAAAGTTTTGTTGAATTTCTCTTCCGATACCAGCCCCAAAAGGTGGGTTAGCTAAGATTATCTTGTATCTATCTTTTTCTTGAATATCATTAATATTTTCTGCCAAAGTATTTACATGCTTTATATTCGGTGCCTCTACTCCGTGCAAAATCATATTCATAATTCCTATAATATAAGCAAGGGATTTAATTTCTTTACCAAAAAAAGTCTTATTCTGTAAAATATCCATCTCTTTAGATGATAATTTAGATTTATTTTGTGTTAAATAATTAAAGGCTTCTACAAGGAACCCAGCAGAGCCACAAGCTCCATCATAAATAGTATCTCCAATTTTTGGATCAACTACTTTTACTATGGTTTCAATAAGTGGTCGCGGTGTATAATACTCTCCACCATTTCTCCCTGCATTTCCCATATTTTTAATTTTAGATTCATATAGATGAGAAAGTTCATGTTTTTCTTCATATAGGCGAAAATGCATATCGTCCACAGCATTCAAAATCTGTCTAAGCTTATAACCACTAGAAATTTTATTCTTTAATTCAGAGAAAATTTCCCCTATCTTATATTCAATAGTAGTAGTTTCTTCTGATTTAAATTTTTTAAGATAAGGAAATAGTTTATGATTCACAAAGTCTTTTAAATCATCTCCATCTAATGCCTTATTGTGGTTTATTTTACCTTTGTTGTCTTTGGGGCAAGCCCAATTATCCCAACGGTACTCTTTAGATAAAATATATTCATATTTTTTACCTGCCAATTCTGCCTCTGTTTTTTTAGACTCTTCCAAGTCGTCAAGATATTTTAAGAAAAGAATCCAAGAAGTTTGCTCAACATAGTCAAGTTCCGTCCCACAACCAGAGTCTGTTCGCAAAACATTATCAATATTTTTAAATTGTTGCTCAAACATACCCCCATTCTACACCCCACCCCAAAAAATCTCCACCCCAAACCACCACACTTTCAACTTTACCCTGTTAAATCTTTTCTCCTAGAAAAGAGCAAAATCTTTGATTTTATATTTAACAGGGCCCCCAACCCCACTTAGAGGTCCAACCTCCAAGGATTCTGTGGATAACTCCAAAATACCCAATGTTTCCAACTTAGAGCCTGTCTGCCGATGAAAAAGTTGTCGGCTATCGCATAGCCGACAGTCAACTAAGAGGTTGGACCTCTCAGCAATCTTAATTAACCCAATCCCTATAAAACCCCCAAGATTTTATAGGAATTAGCTTTAAAAACCCTCTCTCAAACAAAAACCGCGGGCTACCCCGCGGTTTTTCCTTTCAACTTTATAGACCTTATGAACTTTTGACTATCTTATTTCTTCCAAACAAACTTCACAAACCTCCAACCATACTTACCGATAAACAAAGCTGCTAATAAATAGATAGCCACCTGAATCAACTTCGTAGCAAATGACAATAGTCCAACAGTCATTCTTTGCAACATCTCGTTAAATTCACGAACAAAACTCTTTAATTCCATCACCCATGAATCTTTAATGTATTCAGGATCAATAATTAAACTCTCATAAACAGCTACTGTAAAAGATGTATATTTCAACTTATCCAACTGATCAGCTTTCCTTTGACTCAGCCTATCCAAACTATTTTTTGTATTCAACCTCTCGTTAGTTAATTTCTCAATCAAGATTATTTTGTCATTAATGATTTTAGCCAAAGATTCTACATCTCTAGATTTTGTCGCCAATTGAGTAACTTCATCATAGGCTTCCTGAGCACTAGCTAAAGTTTCTTCTACCTGAGCTAATCTCTGAGTCAAAATTTCTTCTTCACTAGTAAAGTCATCAATCTGTCTCTTGATACTTTCCGTATTAATGTTTAGATCCTCTGGTTCCAAACCTCTGACAACCTCTAAAATTTCTTCCTCTCTGTCTTTCTCAACCTTAAACCTAAAGTTACAGGAACGGTCATTTTCATTTGAATTTTCAAAAATAACATAAGTTTTCACCTTCAAATCCTTAACCTCACCACAAGTCCTCTCCAAATGACCCGTTTTGATATGAGCATAATACTCAGTCACTTCAAATTCCTCAGCCATGTCACCAGCAATATAACCATCATCCCAATCGGGCATGATATTCCTCATAGATAAGGACATCGGCGCTGAGGCCATCTCTTGATTCATCTTATAATTCCCTCCATAACTAGGACCATTGTCATAACTCGGAGAAACATTAAAAGCAGTTCTGAAAGCAAACCCTCCCAAAGAAACGACTAAACCTAAGACGAATAATCCGAAAATTGCAACTCCTGAAATTTTTAGAGCTGTCACCATATCAAACTTCTTAAACATTTTTTTAAACTTCGTTTTTGCCATATTTTTTATTATTTAGTTATTAACCCCTTTTGATTTTTTAAAACAATCTACGCAAGTCAAATTATTAGTCGCTTTTGGTTCAAACGGTAATTTTGTAATCGGACAATCACACTGACTACACTTCCAATCACCCTCAAACATTTGCCTTTCCCCACCATCTGATTTCGGAGCCACCTTACCTGAAGCATAACACTCCCGACAAGTTAAATTATTTGTCACCTTTGGCTGAAAAGGTAATTCCGTAATAGCTTTACCGCAACCACAACACTTCCAGTCCCCTTGATGCATTTGTTTTTCCATAATATGTAATTAGTCTAAAGTCTGTAATGTCTAAAGTCAAAAGTTTTTATTCAGAAAAATTGCTTCGCGATTTTTCTGACTTTATGAACTTTCTAGACTTTATGGACCTTTAACTTGATTATTATTTTTTAATAATCACAATTATATCACACACAACAAAAGTCTGTACAGACTAAAACGTTAATTACTTTTTTTAATTGACAAAAAGACAAAAAAGTTTACCATAACAGTTAGGATTGTTCTTGTAAAAATAAAAAAGAAAGGAGGTGAGATTTAATTTCATTAGTGTTAGATTTAGATAAATAAAAAACCCAAACAAAAAGGAGATTAACAATGAAAAAGTATCTACTCGTTCTGTTTTGCATGACTTTTGTTCTGGTATCTTTTAACTTTGCTATCGCCAAAAACGACAAACAACAATGCACCACCATTCAAAGCGGCGAACTAATCGCCTCCGACGGATCTGTCATTACAACCGGCTATAACGACTGGGGTTACAATTATCAGGCCCACCTTTTCAACGGCGGTTACTGCGATGCCTATCGCGATGCCGCTTGGTGCCAAGATTACAGGGACGATAATCTAAAGATGAAATGGAATGAGGCCTGGTTGGCCAACAAAGATTGCGACGATGACGGGCTTCTCGACCGCCACTACGGCTTTGATTCTTATATCGGTTCCGGCGCTTGGTTAACTAACCACATGTCCGGAACATATGAAGATGCCGACGGAACTCTCTGTACCTGGGTATACTTCGTGAAAATTGTCGCCGCCCCCGCCGATGCGTACCTTGAAAACAACTTTTGGTACACCGCCGACGACGAAGAAATCGGCCCGGCCATTTGGGGCTCATTTGCAATAATTCAGGAAATCAGCAATGACGCTTGTGTCGGCGAACACGGAGCCCAATACATCAGTCCTGTCGGACCAGGGCTTGGAAAGTGGTAACAAGAACCTTTCTTTTTCACCCAAAAGGGCAATGCTTTACGCATTGCCCTTTTTTAATTATTAATTGACAATCTATTTAAAATCTCTACTATAATAAATAGATGTGTTCTTACCTAAAAAACTAACAGACAAAGGAGAGAGAAAATGGGAAATTCAACCAAGCCAAGAGTGACCCGACGAATTAACATCAGGTTAGACGAGGCTACTTTTGCTAAATTAGCCAAGATGAAAGGTACTCATAAAGACCCCACCTTCACCCAAACCATCCGGAGAGCCATCGCTACATTAGACTTTATTGAAAATCAAAAAGAAGAAAAAGACCTAAACGTCTACATCGGTAAAGAAGGAGGTAATCTCCAACAGGTTATATTTGTAACCTAAGTTTTTTAAATAATTTGTTATGTTAAATAACACAACAAAAAAGCTGACTCCTCTGTCAGCTTTTTCATTTTCAATTTTATAAACTAAACAAAAAGTGGGTCGGCTTCCTAAATCAAAACCTTATTTTGATTTAGTCACCGACCCACCTTCTTTAATTTAAAATTTAAAATCTAAAATTTATAATTTCCTTTTATCCTCTTGCTTCCACTATCTCCTTCGCCACATTTTGAGGCACCACTGCATAATGATCAAACTCCATTGAACTTGTTCCACGACCTTCTGTCATTGAACGAAGTGTTGTCGTATAACCAAACATTTCTGCCAAAGGTACTTTAGCATTGACCACTTTCATATTTCCACGGTCTTCCATACTCTCAATTTGACCTCTCTTAGAACTTAGATTTCCTGTTACATCTCCCATAAATTCTTCAGGAACGACAATCTCAACTTTCATAACAGGTTCCAACAAGACCGGATTAGCTTTTTTAGCTGCTTCTTGGAAAGCCTTAGATGCCGCAATCTTGAAAGCGATTTCAGATGAGTCCACATCATGAAAAGATCCATCAAATAAATCACAGGAAATATCCACTAGCTTATAACCAGCCACAATTCCTCTCTCCATTCCCTCTTTCACACCTTTTTCACAAGCTGGAATATATTCTTGAGGAATAACACCTCCTTTAATACTATTTACAAACTCAAAACCTTCTTCCCTTTTTGTGTTCTTAGCTACTTTAGCGTCTTCTTCCAATTTTTCCAAAGGTTTAATCCTAAGTTTAACGTGACCATATTGTCCACGACCTCCAGATTGTTTAACATATTTATGCTCAGCTTCAGCTTCCATTTGAATAGTCTCACGATAAGCTACTTGTGGTTTACCAATATCAGCCATCACATTAAATTCTCTTTTCATTCTATCAACTAAAATATCTAGATGAAGTTCACCCATTCCAGAGATAATAGTCTCCATTGTTTCAGGGTCAGAAGAAACAACAAAAGTTGGATCCTCATCGGAAAGTTTTTTCAAAGCAATTCCCATTTTCTCTTGATCTGCCTTAGTCTTAGGTTCAATCCTTACTGACACCACTGGTTTCATAAATTCTATTTTTTCTAAAATAACAGGGTTATTTTCATCACACAAAGTGTCAGAAGTTCTAGTATTCTTTAATCCAACTGCCGCAGCAATTTCACCAGCGTAAACTGTTTTCACTTCCTCACGATTATTAGCATGCATTCTCAAAATTCTACCCACTCTTTCTTTGTTACCAGTTGATGAGTTATAGACATAAGAACCAGCTTCCAGCTTTCCAGAATAAACCCTAAAGAAAGTTAATTGCCCCACAAAAGGATCCGTTTGCAATTTAAATGCTAAAGCAGCAAATGGTTCATTGTCATCAGCTTTTCTCTCAACTTCCTCTTCTGTTTTAACATCAATTCCTTTCACAGCAGGAATATCCAAAGGTGATGGTAAATAATCAATCACTGCATCCAAAACTAACTGCACTCCTTTATTTTTCAGAGCTGAACCTGTAAAGACGGGAATAACTTCATTTGCAATAACAGCCTTTCTCAAGAGAGCTTTCAAATCAGCTAGTGGTATTTCTTTACCCTCTAAATAATCATTCATCAAAGCCTCATCATTTTCCACAATTTTTTCAATCAACTCTCCATGAAATTTTTCCGCTTCAGTTTTTAAATTTTCAGGAATCTCAATTTCTTTCACTTCATTCCCCATATCTCCTTCAAACAAATACGCTTTCATTCTTAACAAATCAACTACTCCTTCATGATCACCTTCTTCACCAATCGGAATTTCCATTCTAACCGCATCTTTAGTTAAGCGAGCCAAAATACTTTGATAAGACCTTTCAAAACTAGCTCCTGTTCTATCCAACTTGTTGATAAAACAAACTCTTGGAACATTATATTTATCAGCTTGTCTCCAAACTGTTTCTGATTGTGATTCCACTCCAGCTACACCATCAAATACCACTACTCCTCCATCAAGTACTTTCAAAGACCTTTCTACTTCAGCTGTAAAGTCTACGTGCCCAGGAGTATCAATAATATTAAAACGATGTTTTAAATCTTCATTGTCTTTATCGTAAGTAGGAGTCCAAAAACAAGTTGTCGCAGCTGAAGTAATAGTAATACCTCTTTCCTGTTCTTGCTCCATCCAATCCATGGTAGCTTCCCCTTCATGAACTTCCCCTATTTTGTGAGAAATACCAGTGTAAAAAAGCACTCTTTCACTAACAGTGGTCTTTCCTGCATCAATATGGGCAATAATTCCTATATTCCTAACTTTTTCTAATGGGTAATCTCTCATAATTTTTCTTATGAGTGTAGCGAATTAGAAAAATATGACCCTATTAAATCAAATTTCGTAGAAATTTGAGACATTTGAATTTTTTGAAGAAAATTCAAATGCTATTTAATAGGGGCTTTCCTCTAATTTACCCACTCTTTATTATTAAACTATTAAAAGAAAAAATTTATTTTGTAAATTTTTTCTTAATTTATCATTTATAATCTACAATTTATAATCCTATCTGTAAGATAAGTAATACTATACACTAAAATTATATTGTGAACAATATAACTAGCCAAAAGTCCATAAAGCCGAAAGTTTATAAAGCAGGAAAAATTTGCAGAGCAGATTTTTCACTTTCGACTTTATAGACTTTATAGACTATTAACTCTAACAAGACTTACTTTTTCCCCCTTCCAACTAACAACCCCTGCCCCGTTAGAAACACAAAATCACAAATTTCGTATTTCTAACAGGACTTGCTTTTTATCTACTTTTTGATAATCTGTCAAATAGATAGAAGTATATTTACTGTTCTTTGTAAGTAAAAAGGACATAAAGTCGCCTCATCGGCGACCCGCCGATGAGGCGGAGACAAAAACTATAAAGAAAGGAGGGGAGAAAATAACGAAAAAATTAAACCTACACGAGAAAAAGGAGGAGTAACTAATGGGAAAGAAAAGATGGATTGAAAAACAACGTTTTCTGATGTCAACCACGACCAATTTAGTCATGTTGACCCTGACCGCTTTTTTGTTCAGTAGCTGTATGGCCGCCATACCAATCATGATGGCAGCTCATGCTGGACTTGCCGCCCATTCGATAACCAAAACTGTTCAAATGTCCACTGACGGT
Organism: Patescibacteria group bacterium; assembly: GCA_034661035.1. GTDB lineage: Bacteria > Patescibacteriota > Minisyncoccia > Phycocordibacterales > UBA12079 > JAGYLJ01. The sequence continues at coordinate 7,882 of JAYEKM010000021.1, forward strand.
AATGTCGAGATGGCAATCGGAGAAAATGAGGTAGCTGGAGCTGGAAAAAACAAACTGGTCCTCAGCGAAATTTCCAAATTAGCCGTTTGGCCCGATGAAGGTATGGTTCTCGTTGCAGACGAATTACAAAAGTCCAAGGTATTCACCTTAATTGCCACGCCATCAAAATCAGGCAAGGTAATTGACCAAATCGGCTTTGACCGAAAACTGGCCAGCCTTACCTATTCGGAAAAAATGCTGGCTTTCCAGGAAGTCTGTAAAGGAACCCAGACCGAGGCAATCGTCGTTTTCGAAGATCTTGGTCACCAAGCCAACATGAGGATGTGGTCCTTCAGCCGATCTTCGCTGGACTTCAGAGGAAAAATTATCATCTTTGAACTTCGGACAAATCAGGTCATTTTCAGTTCTATCACAGAAATGAAAATCAACCTCGGAGGAAACTCACCTAACCAGCGTGAAATCATGAAAAGAGGTAGCAAAATGCTGGCTCAGAAAATTATCGAATTGAAACAAGGGGAAACCCTCGCCAAAAAATGACAGGAGAGGTCTATATGCAAAGTCCTTTTGATACCAAACCCGTTAGTTAGAGACTGTTTTCTAACTAGCGGGTTCATTTTTCCAAAACAACCAAGAGAGGAGGAAAAAAATGTTTACTGCAGGAAGACATATTACATGCCCTAATTGCCTTGGTGAAAAAACCGTTGCAAGAGAGGACAACGGATCTCTAAAAATGAGTAAAATGTTCCCAAGAGAACCTTGCCCCGAGTGCAATGGGAGAGGTAAGGTTTTTTCCCAAGATGAAGACGACGCAACCCGAAAAGAAGAAATTACAAAAGATTTATTTTTCTAAAGGAGGTAAGAATGTTTTTTTCAAGTACCAAAACCCGCTGACAGTTTTTATCAGCGGGTTTTTTATTTCTTATATATACAATAACAACTATTAGTGATTAAATGTTATTTTTAAAATTTGGTCTATAATTATTAAACATAATTGAATGAATTTTGATTAAAAATTAAAAATTTAATTTTAACTTTATAGACTTTTTTAACCCGTTAAACTTCTTATTTAATTGGGTTTACTTTATAGACTTTTGACTGTTTTTATCTCTCGATTTTTTTCAAAAAAACTTGATTACACCACATTTCTTTAAAAACAACAAATTTTTAACTAAAATTGACTGTTTTTTAACAAATACCTCTCGAATTTTTGACAAGAATTCACTAAAATATGGTTTACCCCGTTAAACAAGATTTGGTATTTTTTTAGTTAATAAATTTTCAATAACCAATTTCTTATTGGAAACAAACACTTTTTTAACAAACAAAATAGGGTTTACCCTGTTAAATCTTTTCTGAAAGAAAAGAATAAAATCTTTGATTTTACATTAAACAGGGCTCCAATGCTCGTGCGGATAGCTTTTCAAAAATTATATGACTTAGATAAAGGGTAAAACAGAAATAACTCTCATATTTTTGTCTTAAAACCTCTCGAATTTTGGACAAACCGATGGTTTGACAAAAATTCGAGAGGTAGAAACTTATTCATTTTTCAATGTTTCAACTTCAATTTGTAATTTTTCAATTCTTTTAATCAAATCCTTAATCACCTCATTCTGAGCAGAAACAGTAGCTGATAAGTCTCTACCCTCTCCTGATACGATAAATGGGGCTAATTTGGAGTGGTCTAACTGCATTTCTTTATTATTTTCATCATATTGACCATCTGGAAGTC
>JAYEKM010000022.1:0-29301 GCA_034661035.1 Patescibacteria group bacterium
CAGATACACAAATAGGTCTAATAGCTCAAGAACTAGAAGAACATTTTCCTCATCTAGTAAACACAGATTCAGAAGGTTATAAGTCTATTCAATATGGTAAGTTGTCGGCTGTTCTTTTGGAGGGGATGAAGGAACAACAACAAGAGATTGAAGAATTGAAAGCTCGTATTGAAATCTTAGAAAATAAATAAAATAAAAAAACCGCCAAGTTAAACTTGACGGGTGAAAAGGGTTTCTGGAGAAGAATCTTCCTCTCTCTGGCTTATCCGGCGAACGGAGGAAAGAAACATATATTTTCGCCTGATAGGTTCGTTTCGGTTTGTATTCCGATAACTTCCATGCGCCTGAGCTGTCTCTTTTGGCTAAAGTTGATCGCTGCCTTTTGCGAGGGATTCCACCAAGTACTGGTGGCCCTGATCTTGACTGACCCCATTGGGCAAATGGGCGAATGTCAATTTGGCTTGATCTTTAGACGAAAGACATTCTTTCTCCAGACCCACCTATATAATATATAAATACTAGATTTTGTCAAGTGAGTAATAAAACCTCCTATTTTAAGATTTTTAAGCTTTTTATCCACTGTCTATCCCCTTTTTTGTTGTTTATTAATGATTTTGACAATTTTTTGATGTGATAGAATATAAACATGGAAGTAATAAAGAATAAACCAAATCTGAGAGTCCCTCCACAAAACTCTGATTCTGAAAAAGCTCTCTTAGGTTCTATTATGTTAAGACCTGAGGTCATGTATGATGTCTTAGATATTATTTCTGAAGATTGTTTTTATTCTGAAAAGCATCGTATTGTTTTTAAAGCTATGATGGATTTATTTGCAAAAAAAGATCCTGTTGATTTACTTACGCTTTCTTCCCAACTAAAAGAAAATAACCAATTAGACATAATTGGTGGTAATGTTTTTCTAACAGAATTAGTAGAAACGGTTCCCTCTTCTGCCAATGCAGAACACTATGCCAAGATAGTTCATAAAAAATATATGATGCGACGACTAATTGGAGCTGGGGAAGAAATATCCAATTTAGGTTACAATGAATCAGAAAATTTAGAAGATGTTTTGGATAAAGCTGAAAAAAATGTTTATGAAGTAACTAGCTCATTGATTTCTCGTTCTTTCATTAAAATTAAGGATGCTTTAGGTGAAGCCTGGGAAAGATTAGATAAACTACATAAATCTGATGGTAAACTAAGAGGCGTTCCTACTGGTTTTAAGGAATTAGATGCTAAATTGTCTGGTTTCCAAAACTCTGACCTTATCATTTTAGCTGCTAGACCCTCTATGGGTAAAACTTCCTTAGCTTTGGATGTGGCTAGGAAAATAGCTACCACTGGTGATTACCCTGTAGCTATTTTCTCGTTGGAAATGAGTTCCCAACAATTAGTAGATAGAATGTTGGCTGCTGATTCAAATGTAGATGCTTGGAAGTTAAGAACAGGTAAATTAACTAAGGATGAAGAATTTAACTTAATTAGGGAATCTTTAGATAACTTATCAAAAGCTCCTATTTTTATTGATGATCAAGCATCTAATAATATCTTAGGGATGAGATCAGTGGCTAGAAAATTAAAGAGGCAACATGGTTTAAGTTTGATTATCGTTGATTATTTACAACTGATGGCACCAACTCAGTCAAGAGGTTCTGATTCTATGGTACAGCAAGTAACTGAAATTTCTCGTTCTCTTAAACATTTAGCCCGGGAACTGGATATCCCTGTGATTGCCCTATCTCAGCTAAGTCGTGCTGTGGAAAGTCGTGGTGGGAGACCAAGATTATCTGATTTGCGTGATTCTGGTTCTATTGAGCAAGATGCTGATGTTGTCATGTTTATTCACCGTGAAAATTTGGAGGATGGTTCTGGTAAATCAAATCTGGCAGAGATTTTAATAGAAAAACATAGAAATGGCCCAACAGGGAAGGTTGAATTAAACTTTAATGATAAAAAAGCTACCTTCCAAAGTGTCGAAAAAAATGATTTTAGTGACTTTTCTATTGAAGAAGAAACTGAGCAGGAAGATGAGTTTTAATTTACCTTGTTAAATAAGGAAAGCCGAGTTTAGAAAAACTCGGCTTTAGCTTTAGGAAAAAAGAACTATTTGGATTGGATTAATCAGGGCTAGTAAAGATGAAAACAACTTCTTCCCTACATTCAGCGTTTCCAACAGAGAGGTAAGCCCCTTCAATAGGCAAATCCGTCAGAGTATCCCCAACCTTGAAAATCTCGGCGTCGGTAATCCCATCGTTGATATCAACTTTTACCTGATCTGATCCGGTTTCCACAATCATGGTAGTGTCATCTTTCTTGATTATCCGTCCTGAAATGTTGATTTTGACACAGCTCAAAGCGTTTTCCAGTACCTGAGTCAGTTTTTCTTCTAATTGATCTCTTTCAGTGTCTTCCATTTTTTCCTCCTATTAGGTTTAATTTAACGAACTTTTTAATTCTCCTGTTCTATTTTATATTATATTATTAATAATATGTCAATAAGTAAACAAAAAGTTCTGTTTGAGAAAATATGATATAATGATCCACGATGAATTCTATAGATAAATTGGCTGAATACTTCTCTAAATTTCCTGGAATTGGGCCTAGGCAATCCAAAAGGTTTGTTCACTTTTTACTGACTCGTAATAATGGTTTCTTATATGAATTTACTGATTTAATTAAACAATTAAAAAAGGACGTGAGAATTTGTGAACAATGTTCAAGATTTTATTCTATTAAAAATAATCCAGGTTTATGTCGTATTTGTGAAGATTCCAACAGGGACTCTTCTACATTAATGATAGTTGCTAAAGATGCTGATTTAGAAAATATTGAAAAAGTTGGAAGTTATGATGGACTATATTTTGTTTTAGGAGGCCTTTTGCCTATTTTAGAAAGGCAACCTGAACAAAGAATTAGAATTGATAAATTATTAAAACTTCTTAATAAAAAAATTGAGGATAAAGAATTGAAAGAAATTATTTTAGCTTTAAGTTTAAATCCTGAAGGGGAAAATACAATTGATTATTTGTCTCAGCAAATTAAATCGGTTATTGGAGGATATCCTCTTAAAATATCAACTTTAGGTCGTGGTTTGTCTACAGGAACGGAATTAGAATATCTAGATGATAATACCTTTGAAAATGCTCTAAAAAATAGATTTTAAAAACACCCGGAAGGGTGTTTTTAAAAATGTTCTATTGTTCTGGATCTCAGTGAGGATGGTAGATAGGAGGATCGATATCCCCTAAGACATTGATGGAAACTTGATTTGAGTCAGTAGCTTCTATCTTAATAACTCTGCTATCTGAAAATCTATAGGAAGCAAAAATCTCTGCTAAAGATTTCGTTATTGGTAGCGTATAGTACTGACTAAAAGTTAATGTGTTAGGTGAAAAGGTAATATGGTTTGTCGTTTCATCTCCTGGTGATTCTGGTAAACTAGTAGCTATATCAGAAGTAAAACTAACAGGTTCTCTAAAACCATTCCAAGAAACTATAGTTAATTCAACAAGAGGTTCTGCTTCTTCACCCCCTCCCCCAATGAAAGTGACGGTTACATCATTAGGATCAGCCGATAAAACAGTATAAGCAACAGGAGTTACTTGATCTGTAATAGTACTACCGTCAGCATTTTGACAAACTAGATCATAGGTAGTTTCTTCCATGACAGCTTTATCAACAAGCAAGCTAACCGCCGCACAATCTGTATCAAGACAAGCACTCTGATTATTATAACCGTTCGTTCCAGTCAAACTACATTTTACTACGTTAGAAGTGCTCCAATTGGCAGTAGGTTTTTGGCCTGTAGGAACATCGCTGACATTAAAAGTCCCTGAGATAACTGGAGGTAAGTCTGTTTTATAAGCAGAACAAGTATCGCTATCAGAACCACCATTAGCGCTTTCACAAATCCAAGTTTCTGTTGCTCCTGAAGCAGGGAAAGTGGTATTGTTAGAGCTTCCTGTGGAACATTGATAGAATGGTGAATACTCAATGTCTGAAACAGAAAAAGTATGACCGTTAGCATTACCACAGCTACCGTTAGTTACAGGTACCCCCCCACTTTTATTAGCACTACAAGAAGCAGTAGTTCCATTATTTAAACCAGTACAATTCCAATTCCATGGACCTGTACCAGTAACTGTACTTTCCGTTCCTTGGTCACATAAATTAGTAGTTGGTTTTGTGCTAAGGGTTCGGCCATCAGAAGAACCACACTCACCATCAATTGTAGTAGCTACTGGATCGGCACCACAAAAAGCTGTCTCTCCTCCACTAGTTCCAGTACAAGACCAAGTCCAAGGACCATCTCCTGAAACTGTTGAAGAGCTTCCAACTGAACATAAGCCAGTATTTGGTTTTACTGGTAAGACAGCTCTATTAGAAGACCCACATTCTCCATCAACAGAACAATCTTTAATACCATAAACAGATCGAGTTGTCTGACAATTACTAGTTTGAATAACAAGAGTTCCTTCACAAGTTTCCGATTTAGGCGGACTCCATGTGGTTGGCTCACAAACACCTTCTATATCTATATGTTCTCCTAGGGAACCTATATTCCACCCTGTATTCGGATTACTGTTAGGAACATAAATAGGATAAATAGCAGCCGCTTCATAAACATGCGATAAATCTGCTGGTATTTGTGCAGGCATGCTTGCTATACTAATCCTCACCCAAGATCCTCCCAACTCTGAACAAGAAACCTGAGTACCTCCAAGGTGGCCAGCTCCTATCAAATTTAAGTAAGGATAAGTAAACTTATCAAGACCATAAAAATCCTTCTCTAAATCAGTTAGTCTTGCACTAACTAGGACAGCTGAACCGCAGTCCATAGCAGGAGATTCACATTCTGCAGTAAAACCAAAATCTATTGGATCTCCAGGATAGAAAACTTGGTTATGAGAAATATGATGGAATGCTACATTTCGACATCTTGAGCTATTATCCATTCCTGAACGGGTTCCGTCTATAATATCAGCACTGGCATATTGGAATAAGAAAAAGAACCCAAAAAAAGCGATGAGAGTATAATAAAATGTATGTTTTTTAAATTTCATTTTAATTTAAATTATTTGATAATTTATTATTCAATAACTATTGAACAGTTAGCCTCGGTAGTTGTTCCGGCTGTATCTTTTGTCCAAAAGTGAACTTCTTTAACACCAGGTGTGTTATAAACAATAGAAGCTATTGCACTATCACTTTCTAGACCACCTGTTCCTGTCCATTGGTAATCATAGTGAGGAGAACCAATTTCCAAATAAAGAGCCATCCAATCAATTTTATCTCCAACCTTCGCTGTCTCAATCCCCTCTTTTGTCCATTTGCCTGCTAATAAAGGGTAACATTCTACACTTAATCCTGCTTTACTCACTGTTACAGGGATAATTTCTGTTTGGTCTCTATAAATTAAGGTAATAAAACCTTCTCCTCCCTTGGCTTTCGCGACAACATGCCCTTTAGCTGATTCATTGCCGATAATAAAGAGATCAAGATCATTAGAATACCACTCAACTTTATCAGTGATATCTTTCCTATTGTCTGAACTAGACCCTTGAAGGTAAACTTTAATTTGTACTGAATCATTCATATCTATTGTTAATTCTCTTGGTTCGATAACCATATAATTACCAACTTTTTGTTTACCTATAATATAAAAAGTTACAAGTAAGGCTATAATTACAACAATCGATATTAAAATAGTCTTTTTTAGACTCCTTTTCTTTGACCCAACCGAAATGTTTTCGGAAATTGGTTCAGAGTTGCCCGTTTCAGAGGAATTGTTTAGATTGTTTTCCATATTTTTTATTTAATAGAGTGAATTAATAATTTTTAAAATACAACTATACAATCATTATAATACTCATCGTTAATTACTTCATCATAAATAAGCAAAAAACGTGGATAAACTTTTTTCAATTTACAATTAAAAAAACATCCTTTCAGATGTTTTTTATTAGATTTTAGTGATTTTTATTTGGTTGTAAGGTTGACGATGACCAACTCTTTTTAAGTAATTACTTTTAGATTTAAATTGCCTGATTCTAATTTTTGGACCTCTTCCTCCTTCTACAAATTCAGCTGTGACTTTTTCTGTTAGGTATGGTGTGCCGATTTTAGTGTTTTTTTCATCACTTAGCAAAAGTACTTTGTCAAAAACAATTTTATCTCCTGCTTTATGTTCTCCAGGAAGTTTTTCAACTTTAACGAAATCTCCTTCTGAGACTTTGTATTGTTTCCCTCCTATTTCTAAAACGGCTAATTTCATGGTCTATATATTACACTATTTCTATCTAAAATCAAGAAAGAACAATCTATAGTGCCTTTTTTAGGCTCGATGGGTTGATTAGATCAGACTTGATTGTTTTTAGAAAAGTTATCCACAAAATCTGTAGTAGTCAGAGTACTAAGAGATTGTAGATTGGTATAATTTAGAAATATTAATTAGTTTAATTAAAAACATTATGAAAAAAGGATTTGGAGTCACGGGAATTTTTTTAATAGTAACGATTATTGCTATTTCTGGAGTTGTTTATTATCTTCAGAAAATTGAGTCAACAACAGAAACAGATAGCAAATTATCAGAAGAATGTCGGTCTTTTGGGAATGATACTTGCTCACTATTTAGTTGTATGACTTCAAATTGTTGGTGTAAGGAGGGTCCTTTAGGTGGAGTTGTGTATGAAAAAAAAGTGATTGTTGAAGATGAGATAGATGCTGAAAAAATAGCAATTTATTATCTAACTTCTATAAATTCTGGGTATAACAAAGTGGTTGAGGTCGTAAAATCTAATAGCAATTTCTTTAATGTTGTAATAAGGGATGATTTAGATAATAAAAAATATTTGACGGTTAGTAAGGACGGGAAAATTCTAGAAACTATTTGTGGAATTTAAAATAACTTTATTTAAAAATGATTCGAAAAATAAAAGTTTTAATATATCTAGGCTTGTTTGGAGGAACCCTTTACTTTATGGTTAGCCCTTCTGGATGCTCCTTCCCTATTGAATACCGTTTAAATAATCTTGATTCGAGATTTGGAATTTCGGAAGAAGAAGCACTAGAGGTCATGGTTTCCGCAGAAAAAATCTGGGAAGATTCCATTGAAGTTAATTTATTTGAATATAATCCTTCAGGAAAATTAAAAATAAATTTAGTTTTTGATGAGAGACAAGTAAGAACTCTTGAGGTACAAAAAGAAGAAGAAAAAATAGATCAATCAGAATTTTTAATTGAAGAGACTTCAGATAGATACGAGAGTTTACTGTCTTTGTATAATCAGAAACTTACCTCCTATAATTCTTTAGCAGATCAGTATGATGAGCAATTAGATTCTTTTAATGAAAATGTAAGTTACTGGAACAGCAGAGGTGGAGCTTCTGCTGGTGCATATAATAAATTGTTGGCGGAGGAAGTGCAATTAAAAGAACTCTATAATCAATTATCCTATCAAGGCAAAGAATTAAATGAACTTAGCGACAGAGTAAACACTTTAGCCACGATGGCCAATAGTAAAGTGGAAAAACATAATACAAATATAGAAACTTTTAATACTAAATTTAATACTGGCGAAAGATTTGATCAAGGAGATTACTTACGAAATGAAATAAATATTTATGAATTTGGGACAATAGATGATCTTGTCCTTGTCCTGGCTCATGAAATGGGTCATGCCTTAGGTTTGGACCATGTTGAGTATCCTTCGGCAATTATGTACTACCTAATGGGAGAACAAAGTTTGCAATTGACTAGCGAAGACATACAAGCCCTAAAATTAGAGTGTTCTAATATAGATTGACTTTTGCCATATTTTTTATAGACTCAAGATAGGTACGTTCGGTCCTTTAAAGTAAATCTTATCTTAACTGGGAGGAAATTATGACGATTGAAAGGGGTTCTATAATAGAGATAATCGAAGATATTCCGTCTAAGTTTTCATCAATTCCTGACGTTAAAAAAGGAACCAAAGGTGTCGTCGTTAGTGTTTTTAATGGATTGTTTCATATAAGGGACGACGAAGGCAAGTTTAATGCTTTCAGGAACCAAATTAAGGAAGTTAAAACTGACTAAAAGGAGAGTGTTATGATAGTGTTTGGATTATTGGAAGTGGTTACAAGGTTGTATGGTTGGCTCAATCGAGATGCGGTGAAGGTTTCCTTCAGTTAACAACGCCTACAAAGAGTGAAGGTCTCAGAGTTAACGCTTCTCAGATGAAAATCTATCAAGTTGAGATTTTGTAAATCTCAACATAATCGCTTAAACAGAAAACCGTGTCTGTTTGAGCGGTTTTTTTATTTCTTTACTTCCATACAAAAAACCGAAGATTACTTCGGTTTTTTGTATGGAAGTAAATTTCAAGTGAATTAGTCTTTTAAAATCTAACCAACTAGGCATCCGATGCCTAGTTGGTTAAATTTAGATTGTGTGAAAAAGTGACTTTTTTGCCGTCTTGACAAATGGTGCGCCGGGCAGGATTCGAACCTGCGTAGCCCGAAGGCGCGAGTTTTACAGACTCGTGTATTTGACCGCTCTACCACCGACGCATAAATAAGTCTAAAGTTTTTAAAGTCCTTAAAGTCAAAAGTGAGAAAAATTTGCTTTGCAAATTTTTCTAAACTTTACTTAACTAATTGAACTTTCCTTTTTGGCTTAACTTTGGACTTAACACTCTTTTTTTTAACAACCTTCCTTCCCTTTCCCGCCTTATCGGCGGATCGCCTATGAGGCAACTTTTTAACAAGGAAAGTTAACTTATCATCTTTCACATTGATTGAAACTGAACCCCCTTGCATCATTCCGTTAGAAATCATTTGAGTTGCAACTGGTGTTAAAATCTCGTTCTGAATTAATCGTTTTAAAGGCCTCGCTCCATATTGGGGATTATAGCCTTTTTTAACCAAATATAAAAGAGCTGATTTGGAAATAGTCATTCTGATATTCTTCTCTTTTAATCTTTTCTTGATGAGGTTAACTTGAATATCCACGATTTCTTTAGTCGCTTCCATACGTAAAATATCAAAGACAATGATGTCATCTAGGCGATTTAAGAATTCTGGACGGAAATAATCTTTCAACGAATCCATAACTTTTTGTTTAGTTTCTTCATACTGTTCCTCAGTGGTGTCATTATTGAAACCAATAGTTTCCATTTTGTTAATGAATTTGGAACCAATATTTGAAGTCAAAATAATGATAGTATTTTTGAAATTAGCCACCTTACCTTTAGCATCAGTTAAAACACCGTCATCTAAGACTTGTAAAAGGATATTAAAGACTTCTGGATGAGCTTTTTCAATCTCATCAAAAAGAATAATAGAATAAGGTCGGTGACGAACTGTTTCTGTTAGAGAGCCTCCTTCTTCATGACCAACATAACCTGGCGGAGCACCTATCAGTTTAGAAACGCTGTGTTTCTCCATATACTCGGACATGTCCACTCTAATAAGAGCTTTCTCATCATTGAACATAGTTTCTGCCAACCTTTTTGTTAACTCTGTCTTCCCCACTCCAGTTGGACCCAGAAACATAAAAGATCCAATCGGTCTATTTGGATCAGAGATACCAACTCTCGATCGTTTAATAGCATCTGTTATTTTACGAATAGCTAAATCTTGACCAATGACAACTTTTTTTAAATCGTCTTCTAGACGGCCTAATTTTTCCGTTTCGGCTTCTAGCATTCTTGTGATTGGAATACCTGTCCAACGACTAACAATATCAGCAATATCCTCAGCTGTAATTTCTTCATTAAGAATACGTCCTGTTCTTTTTAATTTTTTAAGACGATCCATTTTTTCTTTTAATTCTTTTTCAGCCTGAGGTATTTCTGAATATCTAATTTCGGCCGTTCGAGCTAAATCAGCCATGATCTCACTTTGATCAGCTTCTATTCTAAGTTGTTCCATATTTTCTTTAATAGACTTAGCTTCTGCAAGAAGTTTTTTCTCATTATTCCATTTAATAGAAAGTTCTGAAGTTCTTTCTCTCAAATCAGCAACTTCTTCATCAATTTTTTTTATACGAGCATTGTTTTTTGTTTTAGCTTCCTTTTTGAGAGCTTGTTTCTCTATCTCTAATCTTCTAACTTTTCTATCAGCTTCTTCTAGAACAGGAGGTTTGTCTTCTAAAGAGATTTTTAGAGAAGAGGCGGCCTCATCAATTAAATCAATAGCCTTATCTGGCAAAAACCTATCTGTGATATAACGACTAGAGAGACTAACAGCAGCTACAATAGCATCATCGATAATTTTAACTCCGTGATAAAGCTCATATTTTTCCTTAAGACCTCTCAGGATAGCAACAGCATCGTCAAGAGATGGTTCATTCACATAAACAGGTTGGAATCTTCTAGTAAGAGCAGGATCTTTTTCAATGTATCTTTGATATTCTCTTAAGGTAGTTGCTCCAATAGCTTGTAACTCTCCCCTAGCCAAAGCGGGCTTCAACATATTAGAAGCATCCATGGAACCTTCGGAAGCTCCTGCCCCAACGATGGTATGGATTTCGTCAATGAAAAGAATTATCTTTCCTTCTGATTGCTGGATTTCTTTAATGATAGCTTTAAGACGATCTTCAAATTCTCCGCGGTATTTTGTCCCAGCTACCAAAAGACCTAAATCTAAAGAAACTAGTTTTTTATCCTTAAGTGAACCAGGAACATCTCCTTGAGCAATTCTTAAGGCTAAACCTTCAGCAATAGCTGTCTTACCAACCCCAGCATCTCCAATTAGGATAGGATTGTTTTTAGTTCTTCTAGATAAGATTTGGACAATTCTTCTGATTTCGTTGTCTCGGCCAATAACTGGATCTAATTTATTATCATTAGCTAGTTTAGTTAGATTTCGAGTAAATTTAGCTAATGTCCTATATTTCTTAGGTTTTTTAACATCAGTGATCTTCCCTTCTTTAATTTCTTGGAGGATAGTTGTGACATCATCTTTCTTAATACCAAATCTGGTCATTATTTCGTGAGTGTCTCCTGGGACATCAAAGAGAGCTAAGAAAAGGTGTTCGACTGAAACAAATTCATCACCCATACCTTGAGCAATTAAAGAAGTTTTTTGAAGAACTTGGGCCAGCTCAGGTGTTAGAAAAATTTGATAGGACGGACTAAGGGTAGTGGCTTTTTCTGGTGTTTCAATTAATTCCAAGAGAGTGTCAGCTAGAAGTAAGATATCGACATTTAATTTTTCTAGAATAGAGACGACAATATTTTCTTCTTGAGAAAGAATAGCTGTAAAAAGATGGAGATGACTAACGTGGTTTTGCCCACGTTCAATAGCTAGTTCGTGAGAATGACGAATAACTTCTTTGGCTTTGGTTGTAAAATTATTAAAAGGAGGCATATTTTTTAGTTTTAATTAAGATTGTTGTTCGTCGACGGTAGTCATTGTTTTTGTTGTAATTTGACTTAATCCATCAATGTCCCTTTTTATAATATTGATTGGGATGTAATAACCTGTTTTTGACTTAAGCCCAATAGCTTTTCCTTCTAAATCAATAAGTAGTCCCATAGGAAGTTGAGGGCTAAGATTAGTTTCAATTTCAATCGTCATGATCTTCAACTCTTCTACTTCAGTTACCCCGCCAGTTTCTGGGTCTGTCTCAGAAATAACTTCTCCTGTAAGGAGTTTGTCCCTTTTAAGATTAGAAACAATTCCCGTCAAAACTACATTTGATTCAGCTCCTCCCAAGGCAACAATAGATTGTCCTAATTTCAAAGCATCTGAATCACCTAATTCAATCGGGGCGAAGGTCATACCAGTTTCTTCAGGAACTTGGATTTGTAAAATAGAAGTGTCATTGTTTCCTGCAAGAGTTCTGGAAATACTTAAATTAAGTCTTAGCTCATCAGCTTTTATAAAATAATTTGGTTGTTCTATTTCTTCGGAATTAGACAAGTCTGCTAAATAAGTATTGTCCATAATAACTTCCCCGTCTGCAGAAATAATTACTCCTAGACCAACGAAAGTGATTTCTTCGATGCCATCTTTATCTACAACTGAGCTAAAAACTCTCACGATTGATTGAGAATTTTTTTCAATAGCTTTTATGACAAAATCTTGGTCACTAACAATAATAGTTTTAGTGTTTTCTATGACAGTTGCTTGTTGTTCTCCAGGAACTACTTTCTCAACTGTCTTTTCAATGACCTTGTGGATTGTATCAGTCACGACAGGAGGAGCTTGGTTTACCAAAGAAACAGTCACGATACCTGTTGCAATTGAGGTAACAAAACTAACCAGAAGAGTCAGTAAAATTATTTGAGTTTTGTTTAATTCTTCTATATCCATGGGTCTATTATAGACGAAAAGTACTTAAAATCAAATGTGGATTAGTGTTTTTTTGAGGGTTTGAGTTAATTAGACGGAGAACAAATTTCTATTAAAGATTTGATTAGGTAGTCAATATTTTTTTTAGTTGTTGATTTCCCCATGGTAAAACGAATGGAACCTTTACCTCTATTTTCCCCATCCCCTATTGAGTCAACTACATAAGAGTCCTTCCCTGTCAGACAAGCTGATTTTGTAGAACAAGCAACCCCCTTTTTATCTAATTGGATAACCATAAACTCATTATTTTTTTCTGGAAAGAAAATATTTACGTTATTGCAAAGACGCTGATCAAGATTACCATTTAGTTTTGTCCCTGGAATTTTTTTAAGAGTTTCTGTAATGAAGTAATCTCTTAATTTTGTTAAGCGTTGTGATTCTTTTTCTTTTTCTAATTCAGCTAATTCAAGAGCTTTAGCAAATCCAACAATCAGTGGAGTATTTTCTGTTCCGGGGCGAAGACCCTTTTCCTGACTACCTCCAGTAATCAAAGGATTAATTTCAACACCTTTTTTTATATAAAGGGCTCCCACTCCCTTTGGTCCGTAAATTTTTTGGGCATCAAAGCTCATCATGTCTATGTTTAATTTTTTTGTATTAATTGGAAGAAATAGAAGGGCTTGAGCTGCGTCACTGTGGAAGACTGGTAGGTTATCTTGTTGGGGCTTTCTTTTTTTGAAACCGTTAATGAGTTTGGCTATTTCTGAAATTGGTTGAATGGTGCCGATTTCGTTATTGACGAACATAATAGAAACTAAAACTGTTTTGGGTGTAAGGATTTCTTTAAGATGATTAATATCAACAATCCCCTCTTGATTGATATTGGTGTAATTAACCTGAGCCCCCTTCTTTTCAAAATATTTGAAACATTGTAAAACGGAAGGGTGCTCAAAAGTGCTAGTAATCAAATGCATATCTTCAAACTGTCTTCCTTGTTCGTTTAATTTATTTAAAAAACCTAAAATAGCTAGGCTATTTGATTCTGTTCCGCCAGAGTTGAAAATTATTTCATCAGAACGAGCTTTAAGAGCTTTTGCAACAATTTCTCTAGAAGCGACAATAGCCTTCTTAGCCGTAACACCTTCTGCGTGAATAGCTCCCGCATTACCAAAGTCAATATCCCAAAAACGGTCCATAGCTTTTTTAACTTCTCTTCTTAAGGGGGTCGCCGCAGCATGATCTAAATAGATTCTTTTTGCCATAATTTAGATTTTACTACGGTTTTCTCAAATTGCAAAAAAGCCCTTCTGGTGTATAATCTCAATTATATGATTTTTACTGTTGAGGAGATTATTCTATATGTTTTAGCAGGAACAAATGTCTTGTTTATTTTTTGGCTAATACGTTTAGAATTGAAAAGTCGAGATATAAAAATCTTAAAAAACCGCGAAGGATTGAGGAATAAAATAATTTCTATTGATGATGAAATTGCGAATTTACATCAATTTGAAAGCAAAACAGCCAATAAGTTTCTTGATCTAGAAGATAAGCTAGGAGATAGTATTCAAAACATAGAGGTTCTTAGATTTAATCCTTTCAAGGACAATGGAGTTGGTGGTGATCAGAGTTTTGCTGCTACTCTTGTAAATAAGAAAGGAGATGGTCTTGTTATCTCCAGTTTGTACGCTAGAGACAATGTTCGTGTTTTTGCTAAACCAGTTAAGGCTTGGCAATCAGCCTATGAGTTATCTGAGGAAGAAATGGCTGCTTTAGAAAAGACGAAAGCATCTATCTAATTTAATTTGATTAATATGGCTAAAAAGAAAACTGCAAAATCTGTAATAGAAGAAAGGTCTCCTGTAATCGTTGTTATGGGGCATATTGATCATGGGAAATCTACCCTACTTGATTTTATAAGGAAAACAAATGTAGTCGAAGGTGAAGCTGGTAGCATTACTCAGCATATTTCAGCTTATGAAGTTGCTTATGAAAAATCTAAAGGTGATAAGAAAAAAATAACTTTTATTGATACCCCTGGACATGCAGCTTTTTGTTCTGTTCGTTCTACAGGAGCTTGTATTGCTGATATTGCTATTTTGATAGTTTCTGCTGAGGATGGTGTTAAACCACAAATGCTTGAAGCCTATAAAGATATCAAAGAAGCTCAGATTCCTTTTGTTATCGCTATTAATAAAATTGATAAGCCTAATGCCAACGTCGAAAAAGTTAAACAGGAATTAATAGAAAATGAAATTTTTCTAGAGGGGTTAGGCGGAGATGTACCTTTTACTCCTATTTCAGCTACTACTGGACAAGGAGTACCTGAGCTTTTAGAAACAATTTTTCTTGTGGCTGAAATGGAAGAATTAAAAGGTGATAGAAATAGTATGGCTAGTGGTTTTGTCCTAGAATCAAAAATGGATACGCAAAAAGGAACTGAGATAGTGGTTGTGGTTAAGAACGGAACCTTAAAAAAAGGAAATTTTATTTTAATCAATGATAAAATTAGCCCTGTCAGAAGATTAGAAAGTTTTTCTGGAAAACTTATTGATGAAGCCACTTTCTCTAGTCCAATCAGATTGATTGGTGTAAGCGGTGTACCTGAAGCAGGGACGGCTTTTATGACTTTTGCTTCAAAAAAAGAAGCTGAAGCGGCAGCTGAGGAACAGAAAAAAGAAGAGGTTGTTAATCAACCAGTTGTCCAAGAAAAAATCTCCGCTGATGAGGATGAGAAAACAAAAATATCTATTATTATAAAAGCTGATGTGTTTGGTTCAATTGATGCTATTCAACAAGAAATACAAAAAGTTGGTCATGAAAGAGCTATCGTTCAAGTCATTTCTACAGGAGTTGGTGATGTTAGTGAAAATGACGTCAAAATAACAGGAAAAACTGGTAATGCTTTGATTATCGGTTTTAATGTCAAGGCTAGTCAACATGTAAAAGATTTAGCTGAAAGACAAAACGTTAAGGTTGTGGTGGTTGACGTTATTTACAAACTAACAGAATGGCTAGAAGAAAATATTAATAATCTTGTTCCAAAAATAAAAGTAGAAGAAGGAACTGGGTTAGCAAAAATTATTAGAATTTTCAGTAAAACAAAGACTGATCAAATAGTTGGGGGTAAGGTTAAAGAAGGAAAACTAACGCTTTCTTCTAGTGTTAAAATCTTAAGAAGAGATTTTGAAATCGGAAAAGGTGTTATTACAAATATCCAAAGTCAGAAAATCCAGACCAAAGAAGTTAATGAAGGAGACGAGTTTGGTATGAATGTAAGATCAAAAGTTGATATTGCTGAAGGAGATGTGTTAGAGGCTTTTAAAATTGTTGAGAAATAGAAAAAATGACTTTAAGACAAGATAAAGTAAAAGAAAACATAAAAAGTTTAGTGGCTCAGTTTCTGAGCAGAGAATCAAACAGGACTTCCTTGATTACTGTCACAGACGCCAATGTTTCTAAAGATCTAAAAAAATCAACTATTTTTATAACTGTTTTGCCAGATTCTGGAGAGGAGTCAGCTTTAAATTTTGTGAAAAGAAAAAGAAGTGATATAAGAAGTTTTATCCAATCAAAATTAAAGATGCGAAGAACTCCTTTTCTTGACTTCGAAATAGATCGAGGTGAAAAAAATCGTCAAAGAATTGACGAATTGTCCGCAGATTTGTAAACTATAGTTTAGATTTGGAAATGGCCACGTGGTGAAGTAGCTAACACAACGGTCTGCAAAACCGTCATTCGTGGGTGCAAATCCCACCGTGGCCTCAAGAAGTTAGCCATTTGAAAACAAAATATGCCTGGGTGGTGGAATTGGTATACACGCAACACTTAAAATGTTGTCCGTTATGCGGATGCGGGTTCGACTCCCGCCCCAGGCACATTAATCTAATAAGTTTTTAATATCTATGAGTAAAATCAAGAGAAATAAATCTATTGGAATTTTTGACTCTGGTTTTGGCGGGCTTGATATACTTAAAACTATTATAAGAAAATTTCCTGAATATAATTATGTTTATTTAGGTGATACGGCAAGAACTCCTTACGGCACGAGGTCAAAGGAGGTTATTTATGAATTTACAAGCCAAGCAGTTAAATCTCTTTTTGAAAATAATTGTGAACTTATAATTTTAGCCTGCAATACAGCTTCTAGTGATGCCTTAAAAACAATTCAACAAGAATATCTATCAAAACACTACCCCGATAAAAAAGTTCTAGGGGTTTTAATACCAACTGCAGAAGAAGCTATCAAGAAAACAAAAAACAACCGAATAGGGGTCATTGCTACTGAAGGAACCATTAGATCTAATTCTTTCAAAAAAGAGTTAGAAAAATTAAATTCTAAAGTAAAGGTTTTCCAAAAAGCTTGTCCCCTTCTCGTTCCGATCGTAGAAGCCGGTGAACAAAATTCCGAATTTACTAAAATGGTTTTAAATAAATATTTAGAACCTCTGAAAAAACAAAATATAGATACTTTAATTTTGGGATGTACTCATTATGGAATCTTAAGTAAGAAAATAAAAGATATAATGGGAAATAATGTCCTTGTTTTATCTGAAGCAAAAATAATACCAAAAAAGTTAGAAAATTATTTAGAAAAACACTCTGATATAGAGAGTAAATTAGGGAGAAATAAAAAACGAATTTTTTATTCATCCGACTTAACTGATAGGTTTATACTGCTAGGCAGTAAATTTTTTGGAAAAACCATTAAAGTAGAGAAAATATCCTTAAAGTAACTTGAAATAAGCACCAAATAACTATAAGATATAAATTATTGTTTAATAATATCCGCCTATAGCTCAGTTGGTAGAGCAACCGGCTCTTAACCGGTAGGTCGTAGGTTCGAATCCTACTGGGCGGACAATAAATTTTAATTTTTATAAACAATAAATTAGTCTTATGGTTATTGATATAGAATTAACTTTAAATAGATTTGGTTTTGGTAAAATCGCTAAGAATAAATTCCAGCTATTTTTCTTACGATTTTCAAGATGGGAAATACCTGGTAAATATTCTGTTTCTTTTGAAATAAATTGGAGAGCAAAAGAAAAATAGAAATTTGAAGTTCCATAAATTCAAATTTCACCAATTAAATAAAGTGCAATTCATAGACAAAAAGTCTCTTTTTTATACTTGATTATTACCATATTATCCTATATAATACGCCCATGTTACCACAGCCTCATTTATTTTTTCGGGACTTTGGTACTTTTAAGAATAAAATGGAGCTGGATAACTATTTTTATAGTCGCTATAACTCCTTAAAAATATGTCACAAGATAATTTAGTAAAAATGACTTGTCAGGATTGTAAAAGAACCAATTACTGGACAAGAAAAAATAAGAAAGGCGTTGAGCGAAAATTAGAACTCAAGAAATTTTGTAAGTGGTGTAAAAAACACGTCGCTCACAAAGAAAGCAAAAAATAAAAATACTGCCATTAAAAGCAGTATTTTTATTTTCAAGTTAAAAGTCTATAAAGTTCGCAAAGTCAAAAGCCATGAACAATAAGAGGGGTATATTACATTTACTTTATAGACTTTAAGAACTTTTTACTTTAAACTATTCTCATGGGTCTATAGTTTAGTTGGTAAAACAGCGGTCTCCAAAACCGCCGTCCGAGGTTCGAGTCCTCGTGGACCCGCAATAATAAAAACCATCTGATTCTACATCAGGTGATTTTTATTATTTATGGTCCTCCTAAGAGGACTCGAACGGTGATAGGAAAAGGACTAAATGTCCTTTTCTGAGCCGCGACCAGCAGTACTTAATAGATTTCGAGCGATAGCGAAGAAATATGCTTAGATAAAAAACAACAAATTTGTTTTTTATGTGGGTCGAGTCCTAGCCCTCACAATCCACAAAACCCCCTACAAAAGTAACCTCACCACTCTAATATCCTCAAACGAATAGCTACTACCCAATTCCCTCTTAATGGGAGTAAGTTTTTCACCCCCCACTTTTTTCCAAGCTTCTTTGATTTTTTCAAAATCTTTAATATCTTGTTCTAAATAACTTAAATCAACTTTCTCACTTCCCTGCTCCTCAGATAATTTTTCTAGATGGTTAATAATTGTCCCTTCTGTCATACTTCTTTCTCTAGCCATATCTTCAATCATCATTTCTTTACCGACCATCTCTTTTGTTATGTCATAGGTTGATTTTTTTTCTTCGATAGGCATATCTAAAACAGCTTTACTTAAAAATTTCTTATGTAAATCAGTTTTCCTCTTAGCAGGAGTCACTTTCAACTGTCGAACAGCCTGTTTAGATTTTTCCTTTAATTCATCATCAAAATAAAAAACATTTTCATCAACTTGCAGAGCTGTATTATTTATACCTTTCAAATATAAACCATCCAAAGATCTAATCCTAGAAAGAGCCACATAACCCATTCCTGCTACAAAAGAACGAGATAAGTCAATTTCTGCTGCGTCTAGGCTCATTCCCTGACTTTTGTGGATGGTAATAGCCCAAGCTAAACGAAGCGGAATTTGAGTAATTTTGGCCTTAATAACTCCATCTTCTTCTATATGCCATGTTTCGTTATCCACAATAATTTTTTTTCCTCCATAGGTTCTAACTATTGGTAAATTTCCATCAAAACCAATGACCACTCCTAAGGTTCCGTTAACATAACCTGCTTCAAAATTATTTTTAACAAACATTACTACTGCGTTCTTTTTTAGCCTTAATTCTTCCATAGCTAAACAGCTTTTCCTCAAAGATTCCGCTATTTTTTTAGTTCCAGTAGATTTCATTTGATAAACTTTAGGAAATCCACTTATCTTATCTAGTTCTTGGAAATTAAGATTATCTACTTCCCTATTATGTGTATAAAGTTTAGTAGGAATAATTTTTTTAGGTTTAACCAACTGACGCTCTTTCAGGTATGTCTGCGTTTTCTCACTAATTTCATTTTGTCGAATATCATTTAAAACTTGCACTAGATTATCTTCTAATTTTTGACGATATTGTTCATTCAAATAACAAATCTGCAAATCCATGTTTTGCCAAATATCAGATTTATAGGCAAAACTAACTTCTAGTTGGTCTTTGTTAATTGGCGGTAATTGAAAAAAATCTCCACATAAAACGACCTGCAAACCACCAAAAGGTTCAAAGTTCTTTGTAAAAGCTTTACAAATTCTGTCTATACTATCTAATTGAGCACTATGCAACATCGAGATTTCATCGATTACTAGAACTTGCACATATTTAAATTTTTTCTTAAGATAAGATTTATCTAATAATTTATCAATTTCGCTATCAGAGAGACTGTCCTTAATTCCCAAACCAGACCAAGAATGAATTGTTGTTCCATTCAAATGAGTAGAAGCAATTCCCGTAGAAGCTGTTACTCCGACAGGGATTTTTTTCTCTTTTAAAAAATCTATATACTTATTTAAAACATAAGTTTTACCGCTCCCAGCGGGACCAGTCAAAAAAACGTTTTTACCCATTCTGAGTATTTCTAAAGCTTCTTTTTGTCGCATATTAAATGTTATTATAGCATAACTAAATACTTAAAAATAAGTACCTTTTTTTGGACGACCGTCCAAAAAAGGTACTTATTTTTTACAATTATTCTATCTTTATATAAAGATCTTACATTTCTTCTATGGTTTCAATTCCAAGTAAATTAAGTCCATTTTTTAGAACTTGAGCTGTTCCAGCAGTTAAAGATAGCCTAAATTGTTTTTCATCCCCAGATGCCTTGATAATTGGGCAGTTTGTATAAAAAGAGTTAAACCTTTGAGCTAATTCAAATAGGTAAACACAGAGTAGTTGAGGAGCTATTTCTGTTCCTGCTCTAAAAGTTGTTTGTGGATAACGAGCTAACCATTTTAGTAAATTCAATTCATATTCATTTAATGAAAAATCTTTTATATCCAAAGTTAGATTTTCAACCTCTGCTTTTCTGAGTATAGATTTAGCACGAACATAAGCATAAAGAATATAAGGACCTGAGTAACCTTCAAAATCTATAAATTTCTTGGGATCATAATTTACATTTTTATTAAATTCATGAGATAAAATTAAAAATTTTAGACCAGCTGAAGCAACAGCTTTGGAAATTTCTTCCTTCTTTTCTTCATCATAATCTTTTAGTTCGGCAATCTTGGTTCTAGCCACATTAAGAGATTCCTCTAAGATATCCGTCCCTTTTATATTTTTTCCACTGCGAGAACTAGTCTTTTTACCATCCATCAATAACCAACCGAAAGGTACATGGAAATATCTGTTTTTAAATTTATCGTCTAAAGTTTCTAAGATTTTTATAACTGCTTTAAAATAATCCTTTTGTTCAATAGAAGTTAAGGTTAAATTAAAATATAAATCAGGATAATCCTCAAATTTTTGAAAACCTAACGATAAGTCTTTAGCCGAATAAGTAGGATTACCTTCACTGGTTTGCATTACCCAAGTATTTAAACCTTCTTTTTCTCCGTCATAAATAATAGCCCCCTGACTTTCTGAGAAAATACCTTCTTGCCCGGCTGAAAGTTTAGAGTTTAAATTTTTATCAATAATCTTCTTAGCTTCTGCAAAAACTTGAGATTCTGGATATTCTACATCATAAAATACCCCTAAATCAGCAAAAATTGCCTTCTGGTGCTCTCTACTCCAGTCTTTTATCTTATTGTATAAGTCAAGGATTTTTCCCTTAGATTCTTTGTAAATTTTTAAATTTATCTTCCTAATAGCTTCTTCGTTTTCATCAAAATTTTCTGTAGCATAAACATAAGCATCAGCTATAAATTCCATCTTTTTATGCTTATCCCAGTCGTCAAAATCTTTTGGTAAACCTTTCTGGATAACTCCCCAAGTACACTTAGCTGTGTGCATTCCTATATCTCCGTAATAATTTGTTTTAACAACTTGATAACCTAAGTTCTCAATTAGCTTAGAAACGGACAATCCAGAAATCGTACCCTTAATATGACCAACCGTAAAAGCTTTGTGAGTATTAGGCTGACCAAATTCAATCATTACTTTATTTGGATGTTCATGGTCAATATTACAAAAAGCTCCGTAAATATCTTTCCTAGTTAAAATTTCTTTTAGTTCTTTAACAAAATAATCCTGCTTAATTTTAAAATTAATAAAACCAGGAGCAACTACTTCTATTTTTTCGATAAGATCAGGTAAACTTATCTTCTGCGAAATTTCTTCAGCAATTTCTAAGGGTTTTCTTTTTAGAAGACCAGCTAAAATCATAGCAATATTGGTTGAATAATCACCGTGAGATTCTTCGGTTGGACACTCTACAACAAAATTAATATCACCCCCTGTTTTTTCAGATAAATAATCTTCTATTAATTCGGCAATCCTCAAATAAAGAACTTCCTTTACAGGGAAATTCATATCTTCAGATAATTTTAGGACAACATTATTTTTTAAGATTTCCTGTAAATTCATCCTGTTAGAGATACTTTACTAAAAGTATCTAAATTTAATTTATAATTTACCCCTCGCTAAATCTCTAATGGAGTTGATACCATTAATAATAACACATCATTGGTGGATAGAAAATTAATTTTATTGTCTAGGAAAATAAATTTATTTGAACAAAATAGGAATTTCTAAAGCATTATCATACTCAGGTAAATCAGAAGGGTTATCCTTTTTGAGAATCAAAATACCTCTTTTATCAAAATCGGGTTTAGCAAATTTTAGGTTACCTTTAAATTGGACAAAATCCTCTACCATCCAATCACTTTGGGCTGTTACATAACCTTCCGCAATTATTCTTCCATCCCAATCGGTTAAAATTACAGGGAAATCACCCTCAAAATACCAAGTTCCTTTAGCCTTTCCTTCTAGGGTTAAGGGGCTTGAAATCTTATCATTAGGTCTAACAGAATTTAATTGAATTAAGTCTTCTACCTCAAAAATATTTCCTATATTTTCAACAAAAGTTTGACCACTTTGGGGATCTCGACATTGTCTAGGATAGGATTCCATAATAAGATTACCTGCTTCGACACAAGAGTTAAAATCATTCACTAAATTGGGAAAACTACAAACACCGACACATTGAGCAGTACAAGCAACATTTGGATCATGATTATGACGACATCCTGATTCACATTCGCTATAATCACCTTGATGTCCATCACACCATGTTTTATCAACTTCTTCACATTCTTTTTGTTTAGCTAACCAATTTCCCTCACTAATTTGACAAGAACCAGAAATTTGGTTAAAAACTTTTAAATCATCTTCAATCCAACATGGTAAGTTAGGTTTTCCAATAGTAGGCTCACCATGTTTTACCCAGTCTCCATCCTGACAAATCCAACCGTCTTCATTTCCACTAAAGACAAATAACAAACCTGTGATAAAAACTAAAACTAAAATTCCTAAACCTATATTTTTCATAACGTAATTATTTAATTAAGGGTAATTTATTCTTTTTCCATTCAAGTAGACCCTCTTTCATATCCTGAACGTTTTTAAAACCAAGAGTATTTAGTATATTAAAGATAATTTGGCTACGAGAACCACTTCTACAATAAACAACAATAGGAAGGTTTTTTTTATTTGCTAAGCCAATTTTGTCTAAATCTTCTAAGAAATTCTCAGACAGATTAAGTAAAATAGACCCTTTTATATGGCCTGTCTTATATTCAGCAGGTGTTCGGACGTCTAAAAGCGTAAAATCTTCCTTTTTCTTGACTTTTTTGTGTAAATCCACTGTAGAAATGAAATCTTTATTTTCTTCAATTTTCATGACCTCATTATACCACAGATTCATGATTATTGTTATATTATTTTTTATATAATACTTTGATTAAAGAGAAATAAATATAGAAAACAGATAGAAATAAGAAGAGGAAAAGGTGATTTTTATTTTAATTTTACTGGATATAGAATTAATGGTATAATTGTATAGATATGAAATCTTTTTTCAATAATATTTGGACAATTTATTCAGTATTTTTCTTACTAATAATTTTAATTACTGGAATTGCCTATTATTTCATGAAAATAGGAAATGAACATTTCGATTTAATAGATGAACAAATTTCTTTAATTAAATCGAATATAAAAATTATAGAAGATAATCTTACCTCAACAACAGATGCTCTTCAAAATAACATCGAACAAACCCACGATGATTTATCAAAAGCTTTAGATAATGAAAAAAAGAATGTTGGTGAAATAGAAGCTCTCTTAGGAACTTATAAAGAAGAAGTCGGAAATATCTCGGGAACAGTTAGCGACCTCGAGAAATTAACCAAAACTGACCCAGAATTATTACAAAAATATTCCAAAGTCTTCTTTTTAAACGAACATTATTCTCCTGAAAGATTAACTGAAATTCCTGATAATTATGAATATGATGAAACAAGATATTCGAAATTAGATTCTCAAGTCTGGCCTTATTTAGAAAACATGTTAAAAGCATCGCAAATTAACAGCCAAGAAATTTATGTTTTTTCTGCCTATCGTTCTTTTGATGAACAAAACGCTTTGAAAAGTTATTATTCTATTACTTACGGAGAAGGGACTGCTAATCAATTTTCTGCTGACCAAGGTTATTCTGAACATCAATTAGGTACAGCCGTTGATTTAATTACTACTGGAATTGGAGGAACTCTAGAAGGATTTGAAAATACTAATGAATATCAATGGTTGTTAAATAATGCATATAAATTTGGGTTCGTTATGTCATATCCTGACAATAACGATTATTATGTATTTGAGCCGTGGCATTGGCGTTTTGTGGGAGTTAAGTTAGCAACTCAATTACACAATGATGGCAAAAATTTCTATGATTTAGAACAAAGAGATATTGATGAATATTTGATTTATTTGTTTGACTGAAATTTAAACTAAAAAATAAACAAAAAGATAGCCGACTTACAAACAAGTCGGCTATTTTATTAAGAGAGAAAAGTTCCTTTTTTTCTTCCCCAAAAACAGGCATCGGATGCCTATTTTTCTCCTTCCTCATCGGTCGCGATATTGTTACCATTACCGCTCAAGGCTTCCAAAACCGGCTGAAATCGCTTGCAAATCTGTGGACTAGAACCGTTCAGAGCCTCTTTGAGGGTCCGTAGGGCATTCTCGTTGATTGCCTTTTCTCCATGAATGGTTTTGTTTCTGATATCTAGGAGCTTGTTTGTCTGCCCGAGCTTACCTCTGAGATGACCAGCGGCATTGTTGAGATTTTGAATTTTTCCCTTATCTTTACAGGCCTGTTCTTTGGCGGCCTGTAACTCTTCATCTTTCTCCTCAATCTCACCGGTCAAACCTCTAACCGTCTTTGAAAAATGTCTGAATAGTGCTTCAGATTTTGCCTTTTCGCCGATGACCAAGGCATCTGCTTGGATGTGTTCAGGTACCTTATAACAGGTCTCAATCCCCACACAGGACATTTTTCTTCTAAAGTCAAAGTCGTTCTCATCACTCAGAATTCCTTCCAAAATTGACCTTCTTACTATTTCTTGATTCATCGTTTCCCCTCCTTTTATTGTGGCTCTTTTGAGCCGTTTATTAAGAACATTTTTTAAACTTCTAATATTTAACCATAAAACAAAGGTATTATCAAGAAAAAAATAAAAACCTTTAAATTTTATTTAAAGGTTTTTATTTTTTTCTTCATCTCTGTTCGGGAAACTGAAATTTTATAGTTGTTTTGCTCCTTAAAATTTTGCTGTTGCCAGACTAGGACTCGAACCTAGATACCCAGCTCCAAAAGCTGGTGTCCTACCATTAGACGATCTGGCAATATAATTGTGTTACTTCTTCCATACAACTTAGCTTTTTTTCTACGAGTTGCTATCTACTGTTACCATTAGCCTCGCTCGTGGCCGGTCTACGGCTGAGGGACGATCTGGTAATACACATCGTTCTATTTATTTCTTTAATTTTACCCTTTTTATTAATTTTAGCAATATAAATAACAAAACCCCGAATATGTTTCCACATATTCGGGGTTGACCTCCTTTCAACAAAAAACTCTTTTCTGTTTTTTTCTCCAAGTAGCCTCTTTTACTACTTGGACATCCCCACCAACCATCTCGGCCTTTTTAGTCAAAATTACCTTTTCTTCTCGGCTATTAGTGGGGAGAACCTTTTTCTCTAAAGTTAACTCAGCCTTTGGAGCGGAATCAGTATCCCTACCTCTAGGATACTTTTCCTCCTTTGCCACATTTTTGTTTTTACCAAGGATGAGAACAGCAAGGAAAAGAACTCCAAGTCCGAGTAAAATAACTGTAGCTATCTGTAACTTCCAAGTATGTTGGAAGCTAGCCGAGTAATCCTCACCCCGTACTTCAACTTTGATTTTTTTGTCTCGAAGTTTTTGTACACTTTGAGCCAACCCAGTTAAAACTTTGCTTTGTTGTTGTTGGGCCAAGACTTGATTATCAGCAAGGGCTTTAAAATTTTTGTTCATTGTCTTAGCAACGGCGTGGTTATTAATCCGCGTACCCACCGGCACACAAATCTTTAATCGAGCAATCCGACTATTGACCAGTTGTCCCGCTTGGGTGTCATAAATGACACCTTTTTTTGTGGCAATGACAATGTCTGGTCTCAACCGTTTTAACCATTTTTCAACTTCCTCTGCTCGTTTGAGAGCAAGTTTTTGGTTTTTTTCAGGAGTACCTGACTTGTCGGCATATCCCTCAATGGTGATAACTGAGTCAGAGACAGGAACCAGACTAACAAATTGCCTTAGTTGGTTCCTTATATCCTTTGTCAGACGATGATTACCTGAATCGAAATAACCAGCCACAAAAACACTTTTTACTTCATATTTCTGAGGCTGTGCTAGAGCGACAAAAGTGAAGAAAAAACTCACAATCGTCACCAAAACGCCTACAACGAACTTTCTTATCATCATTCCCTCCTTTCGTTTGGTTAAAATTTATTTTTTATATAAAAAAGCCATTTTTCTTGACTTAATCTTGTCAATGTACCCTTATTTCCGTAATTGATATTACCATACCTATAAACACATATCAAGTCAAATGGATAATATATCCCGTTAGAAATTATAAAAATTTCCAATTTTTTATTTCCAACAGAATAAAAAAACGGCAAAAGCTGTATAAGCTTTTGCCGTCTGAGTTATTCATGAAGTCTCTATTCATAGATAACAATTTTTCCACCGGAAATAACGATATTCCCCGGTGGGACTCTATCCTTCCCCACAAAAACTTTGTGAGAAATCTCGTCCTCAACTGAAGAGACTCTTGTCTCAAGTGAAGACAAACGAGAATTCAAAGGCTGAACTTCCCGATTGACAAATGACTGGGTCGCCACACAACCTCCCAAAAAAGGAAGGATCAAAAGAAAAACAAGAAACTTTTTCATTTTTTCCTCCTTTCCTAACGGACGACCGTTTTGTCGCCGTTAAAAACCCGGTCGGCCTTTAATGGTAACACCCAGGTGTTGCCAACCCGATGGGCACCACCCATACTCTTTTTCAGACGATAGAGGGCGCCGGCAGTCCGCTTCTGCTTGGAGGTCATGGCAGCGAATTTTTTGCCATACTCCTCAGCAAGCTCCTCGGCCTTTTCGTCAATCTGCTGTTGTTCGTTCTCAGCAGCTTTTGTGAGGAAGATTCCGTTCTTAAGGTCATAACCAATCTTGGCAATAACTCCAACTTCTTCTTCAGTCCATCGTTCATCCTTGTTAAGCTGGATTCCAGCCAAAGTTAAAGTGGAGGCTTGATTCTTGCCGGCCGTTTCAAATGCAGCCGTAGCCACCGTTGTATTATCAGCTACTTGCTGGACAAACGGCATTCCCACGTGCTTCAAGATGGCGGGTTTGAAATATTTTTTATCCACTCCATAACCCACCTGAATGACCTTGGAGATTTCCGGACCAAATTTGTGATCCAGAACGGCTTGCTCGGTAAAACCGAGTTTATCCGTGGTCGCATTTTCCAGGGCATTAATAGCATCGTCGTTCATGACAATAATCTCAACCGGCGCTGTCGCCGGAACCGACGGAGGTTGCACTCCTAATGCAGGAGCAGTTGTCCCGCTGTTGGCATGGGCTGTCGCCGGGGAAACCATTTCCCCTGCCAGTTGGGCCCCGCTGGTCACGGTCGCTTTCAAATTTTTCTTAAAATTATCCTGACTTTTCTGTGAGCCAGGGCTTCCCATAAGGCAAAATCCTGTTACTCCTGCGACGAACAATACTCCAATTATGGTACTCAGAACTTTTTTCATAATCTTTCTCCTTTTTGTTTTTAGGTTGAGAGTTTAGTTGAAAAGCGAAAAAATCCTGTGTTTTTTACCTCCTTTCTTTCCTTTTTTATTTTTATATCAAAGGACACCTACATAATCATCATACTATGTCAGTTTTATAGTATTGTCAAGTAAATTAATGAGTTTTACCCTTTTATTTTGCTAATTTTATCAACATTAATTCAAGCGGGAGTTGTTGGATATAAGATAATTTTATTTGTGCTGAAGTTTCAATCAACTCTTTAATAACCTCTGCTTTTATATTAGAATCTTTATCTTGGCTAATTTCCTTTAAAAACTTAAAATCTTTCTCTGAAAAACTATCTTCTATTTTTTTCTCCATATCTTTGGCGAATCTTAAAAGCAAAACAGCCCTAATCTTATGTAAAATTAATTTAAGGAAAATTTGTATGTCAATACCGTTTTCTACAACTTGATTTAAAACCTTTAATCCATTATTTAATTTTTTTTCATCCAAGGAAGAAATAAAGTCATTGACCAAAACATTATTAGGAGCTCCTGTAATTTTTTCTACCTCTTTAAGAGAAATCTTTTTATCACTGGAAGCACTAATCACTTTCTGTAGAATACCAAGAGTATCACGGAAAGAACCATCTCCTAATAAGGCGATTAATTCTTCTGTTCCTTTCTCTAAAATAAATTTTTCTTTCTTAGTTACATCCAAAACAATCTCATTTAAAGTTTTTTGAGAAGGTTTTTTAAAAGTAAAAGTCTGGCATCTCGAAACAATGGTGTCTGGAATTTTATCTGATTCAGTTGTGGCTAATACAAAGACAACATGTTTAGGAGGTTCTTCAAGGGTTTTCAAAAGGGCATTAAAAGCGTCTTTCGTTAACATATGAACTTCATCAATAATATAAACTTTGTACGGAGATTCAAAAGGCAAAACATTAACAGCTTCCCTCAACTCCCTAATAGCGTCAATCCCACGATTAGAAGCAGCATCTATTTCGCTCAAGTCATTAATTGAACACTTTATTTCTTGAGCTAAAATTCTTGCAACCGAAGTCTTACCTGTCCCTCTGGTTCCAGAAAATAAATAGGCGTGAGAAATGTTACCTAATTTAATAGCTTCTTTTAAGGTTTTAGTAATATGGTCCTGCCCCAAAACTTCTGAGAACTTTTTAGGTCGATATTTACGATAGAGTACTAAATCTGACATTGCGACTATTATACACTATTGAAAGTTAAAAATTAAATAATAGGAGTTTGATATGAATTATGTTTCCAATTTATCTTTTCTTCTCTACCACCACATTTATTAATTTTTTAATGATTCAACTTCTTTTTGTAGTTTATAAATCATATCTTTCATATCAACATTTTCTGTTTGTATCTTCTTGTTTTCTAACCTTAATTCCTTTATTCCCTCTATCAACAAAGGTATGATTTGGGTATAATCTACTCCTAAATAACCATTATCATTTATAACAGAAACTGCTTCGGGTAAAACCTGTTGTAAAGCCTGTGCTGATATTCCAGCTTCTCTAACCTGTCCATATTTTTCTTTGTTTTTATGTTCAAACGTAAAACCTTCTAATTTAATTATTTTATCTAATGAATTAGATAACGGTATTATATTCGTTTTTAATCTAATATCAGAAACATCTGTAATAGTACCTGTGTACTCTATACTTCCAATGACATCTAGGGTAACACTTGGATTTGTTATGCCGATGCCGATGTTGCCTGTTCCATCTTGGATTGTCAATCTAGTTGTGCCACTATAAATTCCCTCTTTAATATGTAAATCACTCCCTGAATAACTTCCTACCCACCAGTCCCCGT
>JAYEKM010000023.1:0-9313 GCA_034661035.1 Patescibacteria group bacterium
TGTTGTATATTATCAGGACGACTAAAACTACTCGGTTGTTTTACCCGAATAGTTTTAACTTTATTTTGACGAATTTTAGGTTGTTGTATTTCATCCTCATCATCATCAAATTTACTTTTTACCCAATTGATGAATCCCATTTATTTAGTTTTAAAATTTAATCCCTAGTAACCGCCTGCTGTACCACCAGCCATTCTATTCATAAATTCTTCCTCATCACGTTTATTAGGATTAACTGCATATGGGTCAATTGATTGTCTTTCAGTTACACCAATATTTCCATCTATGCCTTGAGAAGTTTGTTTATTATATCCCTGTGCAGAAGCTCCAGTCATTTGGTCAGCAAATTGACCGCCAGCTCCTGAGATACCCTCTAATGACTTAGAAACATTATTTACATAATCACCAGCTGTACTTTGCAAACTTTGGTAAGCATTTTGTGCTTGACTTATAAGTTGCATATTTAAATTAGCTAAAGCTTGTTGTTCATCAGCATCAGCTTGACTCATAGCCATTTCAATTTCTTGTCTTCGAGCATTAAATTGTGATTCTAAATCAGCAACTGCTCCATTCAACCAATTATCAATTTCAGCATATTGTCTATCAGCAGCTGAGTTAGCTTCTTCTCTACGAATATTCAAATTAGAAAGATTTGTCTCTGTTTGATTTTTAACATCAGCTCTATTTCTATTAGCAGATTGTTGAATGCCTCGAGAATACATTCCAGCAGCACTTGAGTTACTTGCTCCTCGTGCTCCTAGATAAATATTACCAGCTTGAAAAGCATTTCGAACATCTCCTGATAAATCTCTAAGAGTAGATTTTTGTCCTGACATAATATCTCCTTGATAACCTTGAAAACGTCCCATAGCATCTTGTAAGGAACTTCCAACTTGACCTCGTGAAAAAGCACTTTGGTCATTTAATCTATTTCGT
Organism: Patescibacteria group bacterium; assembly: GCA_034661035.1. Classification (GTDB taxonomy): domain Bacteria; phylum Patescibacteriota; class Minisyncoccia; order Phycocordibacterales; family UBA12079; genus JAGYLJ01. Next base: position 937 of record JAYEKM010000023.1, read on the forward strand.
GAAGCCTCTTGTTGACCACTAAGACCACCAAGTAAACCTTCTAAACCTCCTCGAACAGCGTCATACTGTCCTTCTATCGCGTTCCTCGCCGCTCTTTCAGCGTCTTTTTGAGCATCACTAGAACTAGAACTGCTAGAACCACTAGAACTACCTCCAGATGAACCCCCAGAGGACCCACTCCCAGACACTGAAGAACTACCACCACTGCTTGAACTAGACCCACCACTTGTACCTGGATTAAAGTGGTCTATAGCATTTTGCACAGAATCACCACCACCTGGCTCCCAAGGCAATCTCATATCTCCCATAAACTTTTTTGACCCTGAATTATTAATTACTTATTTTTCTCATTAAACACATTTAAACCAAAGGTTAAAACCTTATCGTTTAAAGTGATGTGTTTCTTTCTCATAATGATTGCATTTTTACGCAATCCTTCAATTGAATCTAGTTCCTCTTCGTGAATGACTTGGTCATCCTCCGTAACAGCAACTGTCAATTTATACCCACCTTTTTGCTTAAATAAATTGTAGCTAACTTCTAACATAATTTTTAATTTAATTAACAGAAAGCCCTCGCGAGCAGGCTTTCTATAAGTAAACTAGGATACCTTAATGAAAACATCACATAAACATTTTCTTCGAGCATCTAATACTTTAGAACCATAAGCAATTAATTGCTTTAATCCTTTACCAAAGTTATTTTCTAATCGAACATTCTCACTTGCAATTTGAACAAACGCATGAGTAATACCCATTTCGTGTCCAGCAAGACAATGAAATCCAGTAGTATTGTCTCCAGTAACTTCTTCAGAAACATATACTTTGAATCCTCGGTACATTCCGATAATTCCTAATTTTACAACATCTTCATACGCACTTGGTGTATAAGGAGTAAGTAAATTTGATTTCAATAAAATTGATTCAACTTTAGAAGGAACAACAAGGAATCTGTTTTTCTTTGGACAAAAATCACCATTAACACCTTTACGGTCTAATTTTTCTTTTGCCAATAAGATAGCGTCATCAATGTCTGTATCATCTACAGTCAAAACTGCATTACCTTCAACTACATAATTTGTACCAGCAGAAACTGTTCCACCAGAATAATTAGCTTCATCGTCTTGGTCACAAATAACAATAGCTGTAGCACTTGATTGTGAAAGAACTTTAAACACTCCCTCAACTCCAGCAATCGTAAATGGTTTTCCAACCATTGCAGATGTAAAAGTCGTACCACTTCCTGTAACAGCACCAGTACCAGTTACAACAGCAATTGTACCAGTTGTATAATCTGTACCTACAATATTTCCAGCTTCATCATAAAAGCCTAAATTATAAGCATCAATTTCTTGTTTCAAAAGCTCAGCAACGCTTGTCAACTCTGTTGATTCAACGTCTGTAGCATAACTTTTAAACCTATCCCAATCTTTAATTCGAAAAGAGTTATTTCTCTGCTTTTCAAGAATTAAAGTACCTTCAACTTCTGAAACATCATTGAAAGTAATATCAGAACCAGTGTAATCTTCCCATGCATTAATTCCGTAAGTCAACACATTTACTCGGTCTCCACGACCTCCTTTAATTTGACCCTCCCATTTTTTGTTGGTAATTTTTGGTGAAATAGCTGATTGGAAGTAAAGTTTTAAACTATTACGTCCATACTTCTCACCATAATTTGTACCTAATGTATCTGCCATATTATTTTAAACCCTGTAATTATTAAATTTCGTTATTCTCAATTAACTCAGCGTACTTTCTAGGGTCAGTGATTTGCATATTAGCAAGATCTTCATCATTATACTTAGCAGTTTCCTTTTGGTCAGAAACTGAACTTTGTACAGCAGCGTTTTCAGCTTGTTTTTGTAAACCTGCACTTGCCTCTTGCTTGCCACTGGTCTTAGCAGCACTTATAGAGCTATTTATCGTTGCAAATACTTCAGATGGTAATTTACGAACTACTCGATTACCATTATCATCAACATTTACAACATTTATCAAGTCAACTAAAGCATCGCTTAAGCCTTTATTAAATACCTTTGATTTAGGATTTAATTCAGGAGTTGAATCCATCAATTCTGTGATGTCATCATCCCAAGCATCTGCACGTTGTTGAACAAATTGTTGTTGTCTTTCAATATTCAAAGTGTTCTGAACTTGATTACTTATCATTTCATTTAATTGTGTTGGCGTCATCTCCAACTCACCGTTATCATCAACTTGAAATCCATCAAACTGATTATTAACTTGCTGATTATTAACTTGTGGTTTTTGTGCCAACCTAGCTTCCAACGCTTTCTTTTCTGCAAGGATTTTAGTAATCCTTTTTTGAGCCCTTGTTGGTTTGTGCTCATCTTGAGGTGCTTCTTCGTTATTTTCCGTGGTGTCTTCCACGATATCTTCTTGAGGTTTCTCAGAAGATTCAGATTCAGTCTCAATGTTATTTGTTTCCTGAGTTTCCTCAGTACTCTCGGACGGTTGAGCTTCAGTGTTTTCTTCACTAGTTACGTCCTGTTGAGGCTCAGTTGAAACTTCTGTTTCTGCACTGTCCCCACCACCCTCAAAAGAGCGGTTGTCTAACATATCTCCCATATGATATTAGCTTAAGAATTACATACCCATTTACGGCTGGGTAGCCACCACTACTTAATTGGTTTTATTATACCACTTAAATGAGATTGTGCAACTAGTCCCATCAATTTAGGGTCATTGCTTGCAATATCAGTCTCTTTTAATGGCTCTCTGTCTATATTCACTTCAGCTCTAATTGGAGCTTCCTTCCTCTTTTTTTCCTTTTGCTTGCTCATAATGTGCATCAATTATATTTATAATTAACTCTAACTCATGTCGTATTCCTCGACTTAAAGCATACTTATAACCCAAGTCTGTAACATTCATTCCCTCTATGTTGAAGTCTTTTAACTCAGTAATTCTACCATTAATATACTCTTCAATTTCCATCCAACCAGCATTATGTTTTAAAGAAGCTACTTCCATTCCAGCTTTATCCTCCTTTGGTTTAGGGGCTTCGCCAGCAACTTCTCTATTTATCTTCTCCATATTAAGCTCAGGAGCTATTGCTGTTTCCATTTCACTCATAGTTTTACTATTAACTAATTAAATAAACATTTGGCTTGCTTGCTTCAACTGGTCATTCGACGCATTGGGATTTCCAGTTGAACCCATTGAAGGTCCAGCCATCCCCTGACCAGGCACACCTTGACTCATTGTTTGTTGTCCCATCTCTTGCTTTTGTGCTTGCATTTGACCAATCATCTGTTCTTCAGGCATTGCATCACGAATGATTTTATCTGCCTCAGCAACTCCACTTGTAACAACAAAGCGTTTCATAGCCTCACCAAAATCCAACTGCTTATCACCAAAATTAATTTTACCTGTCTGTGAAATTTGTTCCAAACCACCTGGAACTCTCACAGCAAGCATAATTAAATCTCTCAAAGACTCATTCTCAATGCTCTCATCTTTCTTCAAAGTTGTTCCTGCATCCATAACATATTTAAACTCACCTTTTAAATCCTCCTCCTCAACTGTAATGTCTCCAGTTCCATCATAGATAGTAAATTCTTCTTCAGGATATTGTGCTTGAAATTCTTCTAATTCTTTTCCAAATAACATAATTGGAATTGGTTGTTCCTGTTTAACAGAAAGCATGTCAATAAATCTATCATAAACTTCTTGTAAAGCTTGTTCCATCATATGCCTATCCCAACTGTCTCTAGCTCCTTCTCTTGAAGATTGTTGCTTTAAAGCTTCGGGTGTTTTCCCATATCCAGGGTCTGTAGATTTACTAACACTCGTATCAGTTGTAGCGGCCATATTTAACATTGAGCCTTTTAAGAAAGTAATTGTTTCTGTAAAAGTGTTTATTCCTTGTGGAGAAATTTGTAGCTGACGAATACTATTAGGAATAATTTCTTGCCAATGAGCTCCTGGCTTAAATGCCATAGAATCTTTTACAACACCATTCTTAGTAGAAATTGTTGGAGGGAAAATTGAAAATTTAATACCATCTAAATAAAGGTTAACCAAACTATTAGCAGCATACTGCATAGTTTTACCTCTCTCAAATTCAGCTAAACCATAAACTCTATCAATCAATGGGTAACATTCTTTCATCACAATTGGAAGTTTATTATTTTCATGCGGGTTTGGAATTTCTCTCAAAATAGCATTCTCAAAATCTGGAGCAAAAGTAGTCCACTTATCTCTTTCATAACGTGTAACTAATTTAATCTTTGCATATTTACCAGTTTCGCTACTTTCAGCCTCATACTCAGTTTGAGCATATGTTTTATCCTCAGAACGTGATTCAGGTTGAGAACCATCCTTAGCATCTTTAACAACTTTTTGTATCTTCTCACTGTCCCAAGCATCAGCACCAAGTTTAGCAACTAACCAATCAACAGTAACCCAGTTATCAATAAAACAATAATTCATATCCTTAATATTGTATGCTCCAGCTTGAGGAAAAAAATTACGTGGATTAATTAACCACATATCAGGACCAACATAATCATCAGTAACAACATAATCAACTAACGCAGGCATTGAACCATAAACTCTTGAATAAATATCCCACAATCGTAACTTTGTTAAAAAGTTAAATTGTGAATTAGCATTAGGAACAACGTATTTATGAAATACTAAGTTCATCATTGCAGCAGAGCCAGTGTTCTTCTTACTAATTGGAAATATTTTACCTGTAGGAAACTGAGCCATAACTCGGCTAGCCCCATCAAAAACAATATTAGTAAGTTCTTGAGTATTAACCTTACTTTTTGCATTGCCACTACCATCATCCTCTAATCTACCTAAAAGCAAAGCTTCACGCTCATCCCAAGAGAAATAATTATCATCACGAAGTTTCGCGATACCTTCTCTTGCTTCCTTATATTGTGTATCTAATGTACTCATATATTTATATTATTAATAAAATCCGTTTTTATCAAAAAGATTGTCATCAGGAAAATCTCCAGATTCACTGTTATAAAAATCTTCAGTAATCTGAACCTGATATGCCACAGCATCGATTATATCATCATGGACACCACGAGGATAAGTTAAAAACTCCTCTTCCATATCCTTACACATATGTTTTAAATGAAAAATCCTACCACTAGCATAACGTGATTCTAAATCACCTATTCTTGAAACCTTACTTCTATGCAAATGTTTCAATTGAACAAGTGGTAGAAACATATTTCTACGAATCATCTCCTGTTGCAGAAATGGACGTATTGCCATTTCATACATCGTCTCTTCTATTCCAATCCTATCATAACGATTTTCAGAATGCAATGCAAACAAAGTGTCAATCAATTCTTGGGGACCAACTCTTTTATGCCAACCCATAATATTCCAGAAATTATCTCTATCAACACGATTATCACAAAACCCAGTATAATCAGATTTATCTCCAGAACCAACACTTGGGTCAACAGTCAAATATCTTTGCATCTCTTTGCCTAACAAATCTTCCTCAGTACGATATAAAAATTGGTCTTGACGAAATATTTGTGTTTCACCACTTATCGGAGATTGTTGATACAACGAAGAAAATTCTACAATACCAACATCTCTTTTTTTCTTCTCCAAAAACTTTAAAGGAAAATGGTCCTCCCACAATGCTTCACCCATCTTACGCTCAAACACCTCACCATTAACCTCCCAGTGCTCATCCTCCATCGCAATGGCTGGAAGTTTAATTATGTCCCATTCATCCTCTAACGCAACTTCATGCTCCTTTAAATTAGCTTTAATCCTACCAATCAAATCATCTAAATGCCAAGTAGTTAATACAATAATAACAACATCATCAGGTTTTAACCGAGTATCAACAGCAGAACGGAAATTACCCCAAATTGTGTCTCGAATAACCTTCGAATCAGCATCTTGTCTGTTCCGAATAGGGTCATCAACAATAAAGATATTTGCACCCTTACCTGTAATAGAACCATTTAGCCCAACCGCACGCATTCCACCTCTTCCTTGAGCAGTTCCTTGCAAAGACCAATGCCCCTTGCCACGCATATCTCTCCGAAGCTTTTTACCAAAAATACCTGGATAAACATCTTCGTTTACCAGGTCTCGTGCCTTACCACTAAATTCTTTAGAAAGGTTTTCCGAATAAGAAGCTAACATAATCTCCTTATATGGATGTTTGCCAAGTTCCCAACTAGGAAATAACTCAGAAATCAACCTTGACTTACCGTGCCTAGGAGGCATCTGTACAATTAATCTCTTACATTTCCCATCACTCACTTCCATTAACTTATTAGCAATCATCTCATGATGCCAATTAGGTTCATAAGTTGGGTCCATCAACATAGCATAACTAATCAAATCACTTCTGGATTGTTTTGCTATCAACGCTAACTCTTCCGCTTTGTCTTTCCGACTTTGCAGCGAGACGTCTTCGATGTTCGAATCTTTCGAGTATGTTTTTTGCTTGTTCATCATTTATATTTTGACCAATTACAATTGTTTCTTTAGTAGCAACTTCTTGCTTATCACTCCAACCCATATTCTTCATAAAAAATATATCAGCCACTCGCCCCTTATCATATAACCTTTCAGTTCCGAACTTCTCCATCATCAACTGAGCCCATTCACAAACATAAGCCAAATTAGGTTTCGATTCATAAACATTCCAACGCTTACGGGTAATATCCAAATGTAATAACATTCCAGCTGGAGAAGCGTTTTCTTTTTCCTTACCAAAATAATCTAACAAAGCAGCCTTTAATTCTCTAGAACTATGATGGCTTAATCTCATAGAAACACTACCTACCTCTTCCTGAGTCTTTTCCTTTTCAACAATATAAGACTTTTTCTTTTTACAAGATTTAGTACAATAAACCTTATTAGCTGTTTTGGCATAAAAATTCTTATGACAAACTGGACATTTCTTATTTGGCATATAATCACGGTTAAAAACAATTAAGCATCAGATTATCCTATCTGATGAGTTCCCTTTCCAGTAATAAAGCACTTCATATAAATTATTATTATTATTCAATCCCATCTAAGGGGCTGTATATTCAGTATCTCCTATTAAAAACCTCAGCGAGGGGGAGCCTTTTCAGGGCTGAAACAGTATATCGAAATTGTAATAAAACCCTTTATATTAGACGTTTAGACCATTAAAATTGGGTATTTAAACCGTATTAATAATCTTGGTAAGCCGCACCTATATCTAAGTTACAACACTATGGTTAGCTTGTCAAGTCCAATTATATTTTTAGCTAATTTTTAGAGAGATGTACTTTCCCCTTTAACCCCCTAGAACTTCTCCACACCCCCCATACCCCTAAGGCTCGAACTATTAGTTTATAGCTTAACCATGGGCTTTGTCTGTTGTTTTAGTTTTTAGTTTTTAGTTTTAGTTTCTTGCTAACATAAGCTCTCCATCCCTGCGTTAGCCTGCTGGCTAGCCTTGGGCTATCGGCTTATGTTAGCTGGTCGGCAACCTATTGTTTCTTAGCTGATTGCCTCCCTTCACCACAAGACTATGGCTTAACTGTGGGCTTGTGGCGTTCTTAGTTCTTCGTTTATATTATTTAGGTTTAATCTCGCTACGCTCGAAGATATTCGATGGTTTACGAAGATATTCGATGGTTTACGATAACTATGACTTTAGTTACTTTAGTTTCCTTCTCTCTATACAACTATAGATTCTTACCTTACTTAAGGACTTTTGAATGGCTAGGGGGTTTTTCTTTATCCCCGGAAAGTTCTTTTTGTTGTTTGTGATGGTTAGATACTTGAACGCTGGTTAGCTTATCTTGCTATGGCTTAGTTAAGCCTTTTGCTTGCTTATTGCTTTGGGTTAGGGAAATGCTCGTAAACTATGATAGTATATGTATTTTCTTATTGAAACTGCTACATCAATTGGTTGAATTGGTCAAGGTTTCAACAACTAAGGGGGTTATTTTACTCCCGAAAGGTTTACTATTGGGTTACTTTGGTTCACTTTCCGATTACTGGCCTTGACAAATTCAACAAATCGATGTGGTTAGGGATTGTTAGGGACGAATGGGTCGAGTTCGTTACTAATTTAATTAATTGCTGGTTAGGGTGTTTATCCTTTCCAGCCAAAATCAAATATATGAATATAAGTAAGTTTGTATCTAATAAGTTCTATGGTCAAAAAGATATTAAAAAGTTTGAAGATTGTTCAAAATTAATATCAATGGGAGCTGTAGGTTCTTCATCTCATAATTATTCAAAGCATCCTAAAGCTAACTTATCACAATATGATAAGTGTGATGTTGTTGGAATATCAATCAATGGAAATAGAAAGAATAGAGTATCTATTGAAAGCTTTGTTGATGAATTAAATTTAGCTATAGATAGTA
>JAYEKM010000024.1:0-29058 GCA_034661035.1 Patescibacteria group bacterium
AGTGAGAATTATAAAACGTTTAATATTCATAATTTTATTTTTAGGGATATTTCTTTTTTTTAATATTTTCTTAGGTTCATCTGAAGGAGAATTAAAAGAGAAGTTCAATTCTTTACTTAGTTTTAATTTTTTATCCTCACAACCGACAGAGTCATCGATAAAATGGTGTCATGATTTCAATGAGGATTTAGACTATGGGGATAGAGGAAAAGAAATTGAAGAACTACAAGTTGCTTTAAAAAAAGAAGGTTTTAACATTAAAGGTTCTTCCGAAAATCTTTTTGATGCAGAGATTACTGCAGCTGTAATTGGCTTTCAAGAAAAATATAAAAATGAAATTTTAATAAGCTCAGGTATTTCTCGCGGTTCAGGTTATGTTGGGAAAGCAACTAGAAAAAAATTAAATGAACTTTATGGATGTACTACAATTTCAACTTCACCCAAAAAGTATTATTCTACAGCCACGCCAGAGAGTAATGAAAACAAAGAAACAAAGAAAGATAATCCTTCTACAAAAGGAGATGAGTCCTCAACAACTTCTGGTTTAATTAATGGTGTCTGCGGATCTTCAAATAATTTATTTTTAAATGAAAAACCAATCTATGGATTGTGTTCTTCTGGTAATCCTACAGAAATAATAGGAAGTGGTCCTTGGTATTGGGCATGTATTGGCTCTAACGATGGAGCAGCAGTTTTTTGTTATGCTAATCCAATGACCCCTGAAGAAAATCTCGGAGGAGGTTCCGGCTCAGTTGGTTCAGGAGGATCACCAATAGGTAATGACGAAGATGATGAAGATAGTGAAGACGACCCTGTTAATCCTCCTATTACTAATTCCAATCCACCAGGTAATGGTTCTGAGCCGGAACAATTATCAGTTGATTTAAAAATAAACAGTTCAGATAATCCTTCAGCAGTTAAATTTAACTCAGAATTTACAGCTTCTTGGACCTCTACAAGGGCTGTTAGTTGTTCTAATTCTACATCTCATCATGTCCCCTTAAAGGAAGGTAGTTTATGGACTGACCTTGATACTTTACCAACTTCTGGTTCTAAAATTTTATATGCCCGTGATATTTATTTTGATCCTATTTTTACAGTACAAACTAATTTAGAACTTAGTATTCGCTGCGAAAATTCTTCAGGGGGTTATGTTACAGATTCCGTTTCTCTTCCCGTTAACCCCAATATCAATCAATTTGCTATTAATTTCCCAGTGGGAGGAGCAAATCTTGTTAAAGGAAGAACTTATAATATTCTTTGGGAAGGAGTTGAGCCAGAAGTAACTAGCTACTCTATTTATCTAACAGGTGGAAGTTTAGGTTCTACTAATCGACTACTTCTTGGCACAGCTAATCCTCTTTCAGGTTCATTCTCATGGATTGTTCCTCCGACTATTGAGGCTGGCTCTAATTATCAAATCCAAATTGATGTCCCAGAAGGGGAAACAGGAGGATCTAACAGTGGATTATTTAATATAATTGCTACAAATAGTGATTTACCTGATTTGATTATTAATGATTTTTCTGTCACAAAAGCAGATAACCTTGATATTGAAATAAATTACTGTATAAAAAATAGTGGGGAAAATCATACCGGAAAATTTTATCTAATGTTCTCTAACCTAGATAATTTGTTATGGGGATTCTTTGGTGTTGGTTTTACTAGTCTCAGAGCTGATGTAGAATATTGTGACACCGTTGTTAGAGAAGAAACACATGTTAGTGGTGAAAATTGGTATATTGAAGGTGATAATAGAATTCAAGTTACAGTCGATGCAAATGTTGATATAGATGAGAAAGATGAGTCCAACAATGAATCAATTTTTATCTTTAATACTCTTTAGTTTTTATTTCCTAAAAACTTGAACACCCTCAGAAGTGTCTTTGATTAGATAACCTTTAGTTTGGATTTCATCTCTCAATTCATCTGATTTTTGCCAATCTTTTTCTGCTCGAGCTTTTTCTCTATTTTGAACTAAATCTTTAATTTCTTGTGGTAAATCTTCGAGAACTATACTTTTTTCTGTCTGAGAACTTTTTTCTAAATCTAAACCAAGCACTTTATCAAAGTCTAAAACAGTGGCTAACTTGTCCTTATCGGGCAAATCGGACTTTAACACCTCAAAAACTAAGGCTAAAGCCTGAGAAAGATTAAAATCATCACTTATTTTTTCGATAAATTTATTTTTATACTCTTCCGACACCTGACCAACCTTATCTCCTAATTTTGATAAGGAAGTAAAAAGATTTTCATAACCATTTTGAGCTGATTCAAGAGCTTCCCAAGTAAAATTTTGTTTAGAACGATAGTTGGCTTGTAGAAAGAAAAACCTTAAAGCTAAAGGATTAAAACCTTTTTTCTTTATATCTTCAATATAAACAACGTTCCCTAAGGATTTACTCATTTTTGTACCATCAATTCCTAAGTGTTCGTTATGTAACCAATAATTTGTAAATTTAACTCCATTAGCTGATTCACTCTGAGCAATTTCATTAGTATGGTGAGTTGGAATATGCTCTATCCCCCCCATATGTAAATCTATAGTTTCTCCTAGATGTTTTTTAACCATAGCAGAACATTCAATGTGCCAACCAGGGAAACCCTCTCCCCAAGGAGAATTCCAAGTTTGTAAAGCATTCTCATGAACCCCTGCCTTAAAAAACCAAACTGCAAAATCACTGATATTTCTTTTTTGCTTATCTAAAACATCACCTGACCCAGCTCCTAATTTTAAATCTTCAATTGTTTGACCAGATAGTTGTGTATAATTATCAGCTTTTGATACATCAAAATAAACAGCTAACTCTGTTTGATAAACAAAACCTTTATCAAATAATTTTTGAATCATTTCAATCATTTCTTCAATATAATTAGTAGCTCGACATCTAATTAAAGGCTGTAATATATTTAGATCTTTGATGTCAACTTCATAAATTTTAATATACTTATTAGCTATCTCAGCAGGGGAGAGACCTTCCTGTTTGGAGCCCTTTTCTATCTTGTCTTCACCTTCATCCTCATCAGAGGTTAAGTGACCAACATCTGTATAGTTAGAAACAAAATTTACTTTATACCCTAAATATTCTAAGGAACGACGAATAGTATCAGCACAAAAAGCTCCTCTTAAATTTCCAATATGTTGTTTGGAATAGACAGTTGGTCCACAATAATAAAAACTCACCTCTCTTTCCTTTAGAGATCTGAATTCTTCCTCTCTCCGACCTAGCGTATTAAATAATTTTAAAACCATTTTTTATATTTGAAAAAGGCAAACATTCCTCCTGTTAACAACACCATGATCCCAATAATAAGCCAAAAGTCACCCTTCATCCCAATAATAGGGATAAAGACAGCATTCATTCCAAAAATAGAAGTAAATAAGGAAAGAGGGAAGGTAACAAAAGCAAGAATAGTAAAAATTTTCATAGTTTCATTCTGTTTTGTACTTAGTAGAGAGTCATTAGTTCTTCTAAGTTCTTTTAGATTCTCTATATTTGTTTCTATGATATAAGAAACTTTTCGGTATTTATTATTTATATCTCTTAAATAATAAAGAAAGTCTTTTCCAAAAAATTTACCTCCAATCTCTTGAAGAGAGTCTAAAACTTCTTTATGATGAGTTGTGGCTTGTCTGAAATCAAGTAGATTATGACTAACTTTTGAAATTTCCCTAACCATTTCTTTTTCGTTTCCTCCAAAAATATCTTTCTCCATGTCTTCTTGCAAACCTTCAATATAATCTAGTTCATCAATTAAGTTTTTATATAATTGCTGAACAACATAATAAAAAAGAAAACCTCCATGTTCCCAAGAATTATCTTTATCCAAGATACTCTCTATTTCAAAAACTTTTGACGATTTATGTAATGGGTTAAATCCATTATAACGAGTGGTTATAAAAAAATCTTTACCAATAATAAAGTCAATTTCTATATTATAATTTCCAACTCCATCGTTAGCATGATTAAAACAAGGAAAATGTAAAATAAGATAGATAAAATTATCGTGAAGATCCACAGATGGTCTGAAAGTAGGAGTTAAAAGTTCTTCGGCAACAAGAGGATGAATCTTATAGTCTTTCATCAGTGACTTTATTTCAACCCTATTAGGTTCCTCCATATCTATCCAAGTAATATTTTTAGAGGTATATTTTTTAATCATAGATATTATGTTTAATACTAATAAGTATATTTTACTATATTTAAGTTGTATTACAAATAGTCAAAAAACTGTTTGATAGAATTATTATTAATAAAAAAAATATGTTAAAATATCTTAAATAAAAGAAAAAAAATAAATAATGGAAACTAAGAATCAAAAAGAATTTACTAAAAAAATAACCCTTTTTATAATTGTTCTAATACTTATTGGGATTAGTTTTAATTTAGGAACTAAATCAGGTCTTAACAAAAATCCAAAATTAGAAATAGTAAATAGCGAAGATGGAGAGGTAGGTGTAATAGATCTGAATCCTTTTTGGGAAACTTGGAAAATTTTAGACAAAAGATTTGTTAAGGAAAAGGTAGAAGGAGATGAAGATTTGACTACACAAGATAAAATTTGGGGGTCAATCCAAGGATTAACTAATTCATTTGGAGACCCTTACACGGTCTTCTTGCCTCCAACTGAATCAGAAATGTTTAAAAGTGATATTGATGGGAATTTTGAAGGAGTTGGTATGGAAATTGGAATTAAAGATAATAACTTAATTGTTGTAGCTCCTCTAAAAGATACTCCCGCTGAAAGATCTGGTATACAACCAAAAGATAAAATCCTAGAAATTGACGGTAAATCTACTAAAAATATGGATACTACCAACGCTGTTAAACTGATTCGAGGTGAAAAGGGGACTATAGTGATTTTGCTTATAGAGAGAGAAGGTGAAGAAGAGAACATAGAAATTTCCATTACAAGGGACGTTATCGATATTCCTACAATAGAGACAGAAATAAAAGAAGGTACTGAACTAAAAGATGGAGTTTTTATTATTCGTCTTTATAGTTTTACTGCAGTTTCCCCTAACTTGTTTAGAGAGGCCTTAAGAAAATTTATCCAAAACGGAACTACTAATAAATTAGTGCTTGATTTACGAGGTAACCCTGGAGGTTATCTAGAATCAGCAGTTGATATAGCTAGTTGGTTCTTACCTATGGGAGAAATAATTGTTACTGAAGATTATGGAGGAAAGGAACCAGATAAAATCCACAGAAGTAAAGGTTATAATATTTTTAATGATAACTTAAAGATGGTCATTTTAGTAAATGGGGGATCAGCTTCAGCTTCTGAAATTCTTGCAGGAGCTTTAAGTGAGTACAATAAAGCTATTTTAGTTGGAACCCAAACATTCGGAAAAGGTTCTGTTCAAGAATTGATAAAAATAACTCCTGAGACATCTTTAAAAGTAACAGTGGCTCGCTGGCTAACTCCAAACGGAAATTCTTTTTCCCATGACGGAATTACTCCTGACGAAGAAATAGAGATAACCGAAGAAAATTTAGATTATATTAAAGACGGTGGAGATCCTCAAATGGATAAAGCAATTGAATTATTGAATAATATGTAAAATTTGCTTTTTTTGGCAACAGAGTTAGAATAAGGAAACACAATAGAGATTATAAATTAGACTTAACTTACATCATGAAAATTATATTACTACAAGATGTGCCAAAAGTTGGAAAAAAATTTGAAGTTAAAGAAGTTTCAGACGGATTTGCTATCAACTTTCTTTTCCCTAAAAAATTAGCTGAATTAGCAACAAATCAGATTATTGAAAAAATGACTGTACAAAAAGAGAAATATGAGAAGAAGAGGAAGTTAGAAGGAGAAGAACTTAAAAAAGTAATAGGTCAATTGAAAGAAACTATTCAAATAGAAGTTAAAACTAGTGAGGAAGGGAAACTATTTGCAGGTTTAGATAAAAAAGAAATTGTTCAAGCAATTCAAGACAAGTTAGAAATAATCATCGACCCAGAAATCTTGCAATTAAGTAAACCAATTAAAGAGGTGGGGGAGTATGAAATAAGAATAGAACTAGGTGAAGCAAAGGGTAAATTAAAAGTAGAAGTTAAGTCTTTGTCTTAATACTCAAACTGCTAAACTAATAAAAAAACAGGGGAATATAGCCCCTGTTTTTTCTTATAAATTTTTAGTTTTTGTATTATTCAATATTAGCAACTTTTCTTCTTTTTGTGATTCTATTGAATCCTAATTTTCTTTTTTCAGTAAATTTTACTTTTCCTGCTTTCATCGCAAAAAGAGTATGGTCTTTTCCAACAGCCACATTTTTACCGGCTAAAATTTTAGTTCCTCTCTGACGCACAATAATAGACCCAACCTTAGCATCTTGGCCATCATATAATTTTGTCCCCAAATATTGAGGTCCAGAGTCTCTTAAGTTTTTTGCTGATCCACCAGCTTTTTTATGTGACATATTTTTAAGGAGTGTAGCGACTATAAAAATAGTCATCTGCCTTGGGTAGATGACAGTCTGAAATCGATAACAGCTCAAATTCTCATTATTTCTATGTTAAAATAGTCCTGAAACCTAACATCAAAACTAATGCAAAGTATAAAGGAAATAACTCCTAAAATCAAGGCAAGAGCAGGTTTATTGGTAAATGATAAAGGAATCTTTATTATATTAATTCTTATTATTACAGCCTTTACTTCTTTTGGGTTAGGTAGATTATCCAAAACAGAAGGAGGAAAGACACCTATTTCGATTGAAAATAACAATCTTGCTTCTATTTCAAGTACTTTGGATAAAACTAAATTTTCTCCCTCTCCAGAAATTGGAGGTAAATATATTGCTTCCAAAAATAGTGATAAATACCATGCCCCTTGGTGTTCTGGAGCCCGACGAATTAAAGAAGAAAATCAAATCTGGTTTAATAATAAAGAAGAGGCTGAATCAGCAGGGTATACCCCTGCCAGTAACTGTAAAGGTATATAGTTTATTAAAAACTAATTGTCATTGATACTTTAATTATTCAGTATTCTCCTAAATTGACAACACATTAAATAGTTGTTATAGTATCTATTAGGAATAATAAGTTCTTTAAAGTTAACTTTAAAAAGGGAGGTTGAGATGGTCCTTATCAGGCAAAAAAATATGGTGAGGTTAGTAAAAAAGCACCATCCAGACTTTGATTTTTCTAAGCCAATTCCTAAATCAAGGTGGAAAAAGCTGAGAAGTAACATTTTCAGAAGGGAAAGGTTTGAGGCAAAAAAGAGGAGAACAGCGATGAACTCTCGTCACTGAACAGGAGGAGAAAGGAGGAAGATTCGATGATACTCAGAAAAACTATTGTCTTGCAACAATTCAAGGTAGGGGAGAAAGTTATTAATCGAGAAAAAGCCTCCCAAGGGAAAAGAAAAACTCTAATTATTGAAAAAGTTCTTCCCGAAGGAAACATCAAGTTTAAGGGGGAAAAAGGAAAGTTCAATCCACACAACTACGAACGAGTATAACCACGCGAGAGAGAAGAGAACACAACCGCTAGGTATTTTTTTACTGGCGGTTTTTATATAGGAAAATAGAGCAGGGGGAAAGAATAATACCATGTCGCACAATATACCTTTTGCGACATGGTATTCAAAAAATAGCCTTTCCCTACCATTATTTACTATTTTCTACCATATCTAATACTATATAGATATCTATATTTTAAGCCACCAAATGAGGCTCAAAACTGTGTTTTAAGGGCTTTTCTCTTATTATAGGTACCATCTATCATCTTCAAAATAGTATCTATCTTTCATCACTACTACCGAAGCTTTTTTGCTTCTTTCGCTCTCAGAAAGATTATCTACTTCCTCTATTACGATACTTTCTTTCTTTTGAATTATCATCTGATCTATTTTTTGCCCTCTAAGGATTTTAAAATCTTTTTTAGATAGATTAACTACTCCCACTTTAATTTCTCCGCGATATCCACTATCAATCACTCCCCCCAAAGTTTTTAAAATTTCTTTAATTCCTAAACTACTACGATCCCAAATCAAACCAACATAACCTTTTGGAATTTCCAGAGCAACTCCAGTAGAAATAATTCCTCTTTCAGAAACTTTTATTAAAATATCTTTATTAGAATATAAATCTAACCCAGCATCTCTAAAATAAGCATAATCGGGAAGGGAGGCTCCCCTATCAATTTTTTATTTTTAACTTCATCTTTAATAAGTAAATTCTATATGATCATCAATAATAGAATCATCTAGGGCTTGATCTAAATGTACAGTCAACGCATATAAAATTAATGCAATTGTAACCAAAAATATAATTAAGATTTTTTCCCACATAATTATTTGGCTTATATTATAGAAATTAGCTAAGTCTACCTAACCTACTAATTTAGCTCGGTAGTTGAGGAACCATATCCTGAATTGTTGTTGGTTGCCCATCCTTTATCCTTTCCATATTCTCTACAAAAGCATCCCAAATTAAATCAATAAAAATATTATGCCAAAAATATAAAATAGGTTGTGATAGATAGGTATCCCAAACCATGACTACCCCACCCCAGACATAACCTAAGTTTCCTTGGGTTTGATCAGACTCTATAATAGATCTTAAATCAAAACCAAAATAGCTCAATACGATTATTGCGATTATTATAATAAGAATCCATTTAATTAGTCCCCTATTATCATTTTTAAAATTCATCATTATCTAAATTATATAATATATAAATAAAAAACTAAACAACTACCTGTGTATTTAAATTAAAAATACAAAATAAAAAAGACCTCATTAATAAGGAGGTCTCAGTAACACTGTGAAGATAAAACAAGTTACCCTTCTTTGGGATCAAGTATAGTTAGAATTTTAACAATTTTATTTTTAAACAACCATATTTCATCTTGAGTAAGTAGAGCCTTTAATTCCTTAACTGTCTTATTAATAACAACCTCCATTTGAAATACTTGAATTTTAAGAGCTTGATTCTCCTTTCCCATCACATAATTTAATTCCGCTCGAGAAATTGAATCAAACAAACGGTTAACATCCCCCACCTCGTCTTGTTTTTTCATCTTTATCTCCTTAAGTTTTAAAAATACAATCTTTTCCCTAAACTTAGATTCCCACATTGCCCTACTTTTGTCAAACCTATCTTATCTTTTTTCTAAAACTTCAATTCTATCTATTAAAGTTTCTATTTGTTTTATTAGTTCTTGGTTTTGTTGTCTTAAAAGCTCGTTCTCCACCCTCCAATCTACTTAGAGGTCCAACCCCTACCTACCGGAGAAGCAGGCTCCAAGAATTCTGTGGATAAGTCAAAAAAACAAAAATTGTTCCTAATTTATTGACAATTAAACCTATTTTCCTTAACATGAACTTAATTACCCAAACAAGGGTAATTTTTGTTTTTTGACAACAGAATATAAAAAAGGAGGTAAAAAAAGAAAGAGCGGCTAAAGCTAAACTTTAAACTCAA
Source organism: Patescibacteria group bacterium (assembly GCA_034661035.1). Lineage (GTDB taxonomy): Bacteria > Patescibacteriota > Minisyncoccia > Phycocordibacterales > UBA12079 > JAGYLJ01. Next base: position 9,441 of record JAYEKM010000024.1, read on the forward strand.
GTGGAGGAAGAAGAGATGAAAAAATCATTGATTGTTTTATTTACATTCTTAATACTGGTTGTTTTCATAATCCCAGTTACGGCAGAAGTAAAAATTGGCGGGATTATTTTTACCGATTTCTATTATCTCAACAGGGATAAAGAAAACGCCAAAGACTGGGGTCTGGGAAACGGAACAACTTCATACAATGTGACAAAGATTCAAGTTCCTAACATCACTCGATTATATGCTAAATGGACAGACGAAGACAATGTCGGAATGTACATTGAGTTTGGAATAGGACAAAACTCAAAACGTTCCAACGATTCCATTAACGGGGTTGAGCTTCGTCATGCTTACGGCTGGTGGGATATCAATTCTAATTTAAGATTAATAGCGGGTAAGACGACAACTCCACTCTCCCCTCTTAACCCATCCCAACTTTTAGGTACGCGATCTGGATCCGACAATATCATTGGAACTGGATTCGGTAATCTTTATTCCTGCCGAGTCGCTCAAGTACGAGGAACCTATAAAGTCAACAAAAACATCCGTGTTGCCTTAGCTCTAGTTGACCCAAATGGCGTAGCTGATGTTGTTTACGATAAAGGCCCTTGGGATTGGGAAGATAAATACTCCACCAAGATCCCCCGAATAGATATCGGTGTACCGATTTATCTTGACTGGATTAATCTTTATCCAAGCGCCATGTGGCAGGAAAGAAGGGTTGACATACCCGAGTTAGCAGGTCAAAAAATAACCACCCTCATTACTTCGCTGGGTTTAAAAACGGGCTACGGTCCATTGATCTTTTCAGCCGAAGGTAATTGGGGGAAGAACTGGGGTAACACATTCAGTTATATGGGGTATACCTATCCAGGAATGTTTTCGTCGGCTGGTTACGAAAATGGTACCGTTAAAGATACTTATACCTATTCGTACTGGTTGGACCTAGGATACAAATTAGGGATAGCCACTCCTCACATTATGTATGGGGAAATGGCAACCAAATATTCCTATTTGAATCTAGACATCGAATCAAAATCTAACTTCTTTGGGTTTAGTTGTCCTGTTCAGCTAGCGAAAGGCTTTTCGATTCGTCCAGAGATCATGTTCTACGACGAAGGAGATATCAAAGCTACCGGTAACGAAGACTATCCTGCTGGTAGGTACTATATCGCCGGCGCTCAATTCCAAATCATCTTTTAGTTTCGCTCACTCACGAGCAACCAGGTCGGAAGCCTTTCAGCTTCCGACCTTTTTTATTACTAAAATTTACTTAGAGGTCCAACCTCTCAGTTGAAAACATTGGATATTTTAGAGTTATCCCCAGAATCCTTGGAGGTTGGACCTCCAAGTGATTTAAGCTTTATTCATAATCTGGTAGATATGACATTGGGTTTAAATAAGCTTCTCTTGTTGCCAGTGGCATGATAGTGGATTTCCCTTTACATGATCTAAAATTGTAAGTCTCAACCCTCATACCTTGAGTAGCATAGATGGTTAGATGTAGGTGAGGACCAGTAGAATACCCAGTATTCCCGCTATAGCCAATTACATCTCCTGTTACTACTATCTGTCCCTCTGAAACTTTAATCAAAGACATATGCCCATATAAAGATGATAAACCATTATTATGTTTAATTAATACCCACTTCCCATAAGAGGCTCCTGGACAAGCAGCATCAGTATTTCCTATGGCTGTAACAACTCCACTTAACACTGTTTTGAGTTTCGTCCCTACAGAAGCTCTGAAATCAACTCCATTATGTCCACCACCCCCATAAACCTGAGGATTCTTTGTAGCAAACGGAGTATTCCCAAAATACTGAGTGATATAAACATTATCTACTGGCCAAGCTAAAATACTTCTTCCCCCTTGAGGAATACTATTTGGGTCAACAGCTAACCTTAAGGCCTCTTCATACTCTATTAATTCTGCTTCAAATTTATCTCTTAGAGCTTTTTTCTCATTAAGAATAGTTTGATAATTAGATTCTTTATTTTTTGTTTCCGTTAGTAATTTATTTTTAGCAGATTGGTTATCTTCAACAATTTCTTTTTGATCAGCTAATTCTACTTTGTAATTTGATAAATCTTGCTTCTCTTCTTCTGAATTCTCCTTGTTTAAAACCAAACCAGCTCTCAAGCTTTTCAAAGAATTAGTTTTGTCCTTTATCTCTATTTGAACTTTTTGCAAACTATCTAAGTCAGTCCAAACATCAGAGAGAGAATCTCCTATGAACATAGTTTCTAGGAAAGAATAACTCTCTTGTTCATTTATTATCCTAATTGCTTCTGCTAAGGCTGCTGAATTTTTACTGATATCATCTATCTTTTCCTCTATTTGTATATTCAGCTCTTCTATTTTAAGGCCTGTGGCATTAATCTGTTTACTCGTTAAATAAATACTTGAATTTAGTTTTTTTTCTGTAGTATCTAAACGCTGTAGATCTCTTCCTAAACTTTGTTTTTCCTCACCTATAATATTTATTTCTTTTTCCCAAGTCTGAATTTCTTCTTCTAACCCCTTCATTTCTAAACTTTTTTTAGAAATTTCTGATTTTAACTCGTCAATATTAGTAGCTTTAATCCCCAGCGGAAATATCAAAACCAAACCAAATACTATTTGAATATAAAAAAACCAAGGAAAACCAACCTTTTTAATTTTAAGCAATTTTTTCAATAGCATACTGTAGGCGATTAAGAGTTTCTCCTTTACCTAATATTTCAGCTAGAACAAAAGGATCTGGAGATTTGTCTTTACCTGATAGAACATATCTCATTGGCCAAAGGACTGAGCCTCTCCCCTGTTCAGTAGCATAATCCCAAATTTTAGATTTTATTTCTTCTGCCTCAAAATTATCGATTTTATTTAACAATTTAGCAATTTCTTCTAAATAAATCTTAGTTTGTTTTAAATCTTTTTCGTCTTTCCAAAGAATCTTTTCTAATTCATAATTTGGTTGTTTGAAATAGTATTCTAAATCACCCACTTCCCACATTTTAGTAACATCTTCAAACTTTTCAATTCTTTCTTTTATGATTGGTAGTAACCTATTGAATATTTCTAAATTTTCTTGAACTTTAGTTCTAAACTGAGCTGGTAAAAATTCTAAAATTTTTTCTTTAAAATTATCTTCTGGCATCAATTTAATATATTCTTTATTGAACCAATCTAACTTTTGATAATTAAAAACTCCACCAGCCTTATTCAAACCTTCCAGACTAAATTTTTCAATCAATTCCTCTGAAGAAAAAATTTCTTGTTCTGTTTTTGGATTCCAACCAAGCAGAGCCAAAAAATTGACCAAAGCCTCAGGTAAGTAACCTTTTTTAACAAAATCTTCTACACTTGCTGATCCATCTCTTTTTGAAAGTTTTTTCTTATCTTCTCCTAAAACATTTGGTAAATGAACAAAAGATGGAATTTCCCAACCAAAAAATTTATAAAGCAAAACATGTTTAGGTGTACTAGGAATCCAGTCTTCTCCTCTAAAAATATGTGAGATTTCCATTAGATGGTCATCGACGACTACGGCAAAATGATAGGTTGGGAAACCGTCAGCTTTCATTAAAACTTGGTCATCTATAATCTCCGTTTTTACAGAAATTTTCCCAAAAACTTCATCTTTAAATTCAACTATTTCATTTTCTGGAATTTTCATTCGTAAAACATAGTCTTCCCCATTTTTAATCTTAATTGTAACTTCTTCAGAGCTTAAATTCCGACATTTCTTATCATACATAATTGGGCTCTTTTCTAACTGTTGTTTTTGACGTACATCTTTTAAACGATCCTCCGAACAAAAACAATGATAAACTTTACCCTGTTCAATCAGTTCTTGAATATATTTTTGATAAATTTCTAATCTTTCTGATTGGATATAAGGACCTAAATCCCCTTTTTGAAAAACTTTGGAATCCTTATCTAAATAAACTCCTTCATCTACCCCTAGGTTCGCCCATTTCAGAGTTTTAAATATCTTTTCAAGAGAATCTTCTTCTAATCTTTTCCTGTCTGTGTCCTCAATCCTCACAATAAAAGAGCCTTGTTCTTTCTTAGTAAATAACCAAGCAAATAAGGCTGTCCTTAAATTTCCAATATGAATTGAACCTGTTGGTGACGGAGCAAATCTTACTCTAACTTTTTTTGTATCGTGCATATTAATCTTCGTGCTCTAAAGCAATATTGATAATCCCCTTAGCTATCTTCTCAGCTGCATCTACTTTCCCAAAACCTTTAGCTTTTTCTCCCATTTCTTTTCTGATAGCTTCATCTTCCATTAGGCGATCTATTTCTGACAAAAGGATACTGGTAGTTAAATTTTCTTGTTCAATAACAACCGCTGCTCCCGTTCTAGAAAATGCAAAAGCGTTTCTTCTCTGATCATTACTGACCTTTTCTGGAATTGGAATAATAATACTCGGCAAACCCCAAATAGCTATCTCTGAAATAGACCCAGCTCCTGCTCGAGAAACTATTAAACTAGAAATTCCGGCAGCCATCTTCATACCTAGTGTATTCAAATAAGGAAAAGCTCTATACCTATCTTCATATTCATTTCCATTTAAAACAACCTTAGCTCTATTATTTACTTCTCCGAAAGAAGCTTTTCCTACTTGATGAATAACTTGATACTTTTCAACTAGTCTTGGTAAGGCATCAATAACTCTTTCATTAATCTTAGCTGAACCACTAGACCCCCCTAAGACTAAAACTGTCGGAAGACTCTTACTTAATCCCAGAAATTCAGAAGCTCCTTCTGAAAGGATATTCATCAACTCATTTCTAACAGGGTTACCTAAAACAGCAATCTTATCTTTCTTTGTCTTTAGTAACTCACTAGCTTCTGGAAATCCTAGAGATACTTTTTTAGCAAATTTAGCCGCCCAAGCATTAGTTCTCCCTGGGACAGAATCTGAAATATGAATCATAACAGGGATCCTAAATATTCTTGCTGTTAATAAAACAGGAAAACTAACATTTCCCCCATTACTGAAAACCACATCAGGAAATATATTGAAAACAATAAAAAATGATCTTATAAAACCCCAACCAGTTTTAAATAAACCAAAGAAGTTTAAGATTGAAAAATATCTTCTTAACTTTCCAGCACTTATCTTTTTAAAAATAATATTATTTTCTCTGAGCTTTTTCTTATCATAAGGACTATTCGAAAGAAAATATATTTCTGGCTTTAATAACTTCTCCTCTTCTACAAATTCATTTATCTTTTCGGCTACAGCTATGAGAGGATAAAAATGACCTCCTGATCCCCCACCTGTTAATATTATTTTCATACTTTTTTTAATTTAAAATTTATAATCCTAAAAATTTTGCTTAAAATTTTTAGTTATTTTTTTTTGATACTTAGAAACGTTTAAAATAATTCCAACTTCAGCCAAAGTAAACAATAATGCCGTCCCTCCTTTACTAATAAACAACAGTGGCATTCCAATCATAGGAAAAACACCTAGCATAGAACCCATATTCACAAAAGACTGTGATGCTATTAGTATAACAAGTCCCACCACTAATAGTCCACCGAAAGAATCTGTCGCTTGGGAGCCTATCTTTAAACCACGATAAGTAAATAAAAAGAAGATGATAATCAAAAAAGATGCTCCAATAAAACCCCATTCCTCTGCTGTTACAGCAAAAATTGAATCCCCTATTGATTCAGGTAAACTTCCAAATTTTTGAATACTTTTTCCAAAACCTTTTCCAAAAAAACCACCCGATCCAATAGCAATTAAAGATTGTTTAATTTGATAGCCAGCCCCTGCAATATCCCCTCCTGGTTTAAAAAAAGTTAATAATCTCTCAAAAATATATGGTTTCAAAAAAATTATAGGAATAAGACTAATTGCAGCGACAGAAATCGTTGTAAAAAAATACTTGAGACGAACCCCTGAAACAAATAACATCGCCATAGCAGTTAACCCAATAATAACAAGGGTTCCATAATCTGGTTGTAAATACGAAAGAACAGAGACAACAGCCAATAATGATAAAACGGGTAAAACACTATATTTCCAATTATTAATCCTTGGTTTTAGCGAAGATAATAAGGCTGCAAAATAAATTACAAAACTAAATTTAAGAAATTCAGCTGGTTGGAAAGAAAACCCTCCAAACAAAGATAACCATCTCCTTGCTCCATTGTGTTCAAAACCTAACCCCGGCACAAAAACTAAGCAAGAGACAATTAAAGAGACAATAAAAACATAAAAAGCATATTTTTTGTATTTACGGTAATGAACTTTGGAAAAAATAAATAAGAAGATTAAACCAAGACCTAAACCAAAAACAAATTGACTAAAAAAAATTGAAGAGAACCTAGCTCCCTCTTCTTCAGCAAATAAACCCAAAGATGCGGAAACAAATAACAAAAAACCAAGTAAAATCAGAACTGTTACTATAATTATAAAAATTTTATCAAAACTTCTTTTTTCAGCCATATTGTTACTCATTATTATACTATACTAATAAAAAGCTGTGAAATATTAATTGTATAATTTGTCAAAGTCCAATATTTGTGTTATAAATATGTCATGTTCTTTTATATCGGATAGTTACCCCGCACTTTGAATTTTGTTCGTGATTTTTTCTTAAAATAGTGTTCATAAAAAATAATTGTAATCGCAAAAATTTTCGTGAATATAATTCAAAGTGCGGGGAGGAAAGTCCGGACACTTCCCAGCACCACTTTTCGTTTTTACGTTGGACTACTTAAAAACAAAAAGTGGTGCTGGGAGAATGGTAGCGGGTAACACCCGTCGAGCATCTCACTGTCGCAAGATACTCAAGTTAAAAGTAGTTAGTCAAAAGTCTAAAGAAAAATTTACAAAATAAATTTTTAACTTTATAAACTTTAGAGACTTTATAAACTTTTTACTTGGGCACCGAGCGAGAGCGAGGTGCTTATGAGGTGCGAGCAGAGACGCTAAATTTTGAAAAGAATTTAGGCATTCCTTTTCGGGATGTAGCCCCTCACCCAGAACAGTGCTGTTTACGTTGTAAACGTTTAGACACGCCAACCAATAGAAGACAAATAGATAAAATCTATTTATATATAACAAATCTTGATTTGTTGGCACTGTTCTGGGTGAGGGGGTGAAACGGCTAAATCCTTACCTAAGTGCAAGGTCGTGCTGAGCATCTCACTGTCGTAAGATACTCAAGTTAAAAGTAGTTAGTCAAAAGTCTAAAGAAAAATTTACAAAATAAATTTTTAACTTTATAAACTTTAGAGACTTTATAAACTTTTTACTTGGGCACCGAGCGAGAGCGAGGTGCTTGGAGTGCCGCTCGAGGAGATTGGTAACAATCTTCCCAGATAAATGACTATCACTAGTTTTGCTTACCATAGGGGCTTCAAAATTAAAAATCCTAAATACAAAATGTCTTTAGGATACTCCGACGCAAGGTCGGAGTGCTCAATTTTGCAACCACCTATGGTGGGCAAAATTGGCACAGAATCCGGCTTATAGATATAAAAGAACATATTAAGAAAACCACCTTTCACCAGGTGGTTTTCTTAATACTTTTCTAATTTCTAAATAAAATTGATTATAAAAACAGGCGGGACCTAACAACAAGTCCCGCCTTAAGAAGAAATTCTTAGTAAAAATCAAGAGAAGAGACATCCGATTTTCTTAAAAGCCGCCGGGTCAGGAAAGATTGTTCTTTTTTTTCCTTTTCCTTGGAAACCCTTTTTCCCCCTCAATGGATATGGTGAATGTCTTGTCCACCGATAATCTGAAAGATGACTAAAATCAGCTTCATCAGTCACAGCTTCAATTTCATTTTTTGTATTCTCATTACCCACTGTTCATCTCCTTTTTATCGAATTGTCCAGCCTCTCCAAAAAAATGATTCCAATCCAATACTTCCTAATTTAATTTTTTCTTCATCAACACTATTCAGAGAAAAAACATTTACATCATTTTTGTCTAGAGGTTCTTCTCCGCTTTCTTCTTTTTCTTCTCCTTCCATTTCTCCTCCTTTCTTTTTTGTTTACCCTGTTAAATGAAATTTGTTACAACAAATTTTAACTTAAAATTTATCCTGCTCACTTATTTATTATGAAAATATATTCACAAAAAAATGAGCTTAACTATAATAAACTACTATTTATTAAATTTAAAGATATTTAACAGGGTGAACTACGTTAAGAACACCTGGTTAAGAGATTATCAAAACAAAAAACTAAAGTCAAAGCCTCTCCTTGATTAACTTTTCAGCCTCTTCTTTACTCTCGCAGTCCATTAACTTAATTCTTAATTCTTTAGCCCCTCTGAAACCAAGTAAATAAGCTTTCATATGTTTTTTCATTAAAGAGAAGTTCTTATCCCAACCTTTTTCTTCATTTTTATACAATTCTTCAAACAAATCTAGATGCTCTAATAAAATATTTAACTTTTCTTTTTCATCTGGATTTGGACGTCCGACGTCCAAGTGAAGTAACCATGGCTTTCCTAAAATAGCTCGACCAATCATCACCCCATCTACCCCACTCTCTTTTCCTTTTTGTTGACCGTCACTTATATCTTGAACATCCCCATTTCCGATAATTAAAACTCCTGTACCTTTAGCCATTTCTACCCCTTTTTTTATAACATTCCAGTCAGCTTTTACTTTAGACATCTCTTTTTTAGTCCTCCCGTGGATTGTAATAGCTGAAGGTTTTTCTGCTAGTAAAGCAGGCAACCAAATATCTAATTCATTTTTATTAAAACCTATTCTTGTTTTTACTGAGACAGGTAAACCCCCTGCTCCTCTTTTAGTTTCTCTAATTATTTCTCTAGCTAAATCCGAATGATTAATCAAATCAGATCCAGCTCCCTGTTTTAAAATATTTTTTTGAGGACAACCCATATTTATGTCAACTCCGTCAAAACCTAGTTCTTTAACTAACTGAGCTGATTGGTAAAAATTTTCTGGTTTGGAGCCAAACAACTGAGCCACAATAGGTCTCTCTATCTCAGAAAATTTTAAGATTTTTAAAAGTTTTTCCCTGCCAACTGAACATAAGCCGTCACAAGCAACCATTTCTGTAAAAATAACATCTGGTTTACCATACTTAGCAAGTATCTGCCGAAAAGCTGTATCTGTCACATCAGCCATAGGAGCTGAACAAAAGAAAGGTTTTTTTTGTTGACTTAATTTATTCCAAAAATTTTCCATAATTATTCTTTGAACTTATATACCACTTTATGCCCAAATCTTAAATCAATGTATTCAAACTCGCTATCGCCCAAATCACCAAGATCAATCAAGACAGCCTGTAAATCTTCAAAAATATCACTAAAATCTTGTTTGCCGTCAAAAATTAAACGACTATTCCTATTAAAAAATAATTCATAATCATTATTTTCTTTAACAATTAACTTATAGCCATCTATATTTATATCTTTCAGAAAACGGATAAATAAATTTAGTTTTCCGAAATGTTCTTCACCTGTTTCTCCTAAGTAAGTTCTTCTTAAAATTTTACTTGTTGGAGTCGTGGTTGAAATATCTTGAAAATCTCCTAAATATTTGAAATAAACATCATTAGAAAAGTTAGGAGCCTCATCGTAAAGATAAGCCATTCCATCCATGAAATAACAGTGCTCACCAGCCATGTCACTACACCACAAAGCATAAGGACTTCTTTCTACAATATCTATAAAAATTGAATGGAAGTCTTTAAATCTGACAGTGACATTTTTTATTTGAGAGAAAGATTCCAATAACTCATTCCTAATACTTAGTTTGGGATATATCAGAATATGACTTTTTGATAAAAGCCAAAAGTATTTCCCTGAGATGTTTTTATTAACTATTTCTAAAATATCTTCTCTTTCAATAATAGAGTTACCTGTTATTTCAATGTCTCTAATATTGACCTTTTCTAAACTAGATAACCATGAAATCAAAAACAAGAATAGAGACAAGGACACCGCAATCAAAACAACTCTTTTCCAAAATCTTTTTTTCTGCCTTTCTATGGCTTTGAGAGAAGTATATTTAGCCATATCTTTTACCCTGTTAAATGAGGTTTGATTTTCATATAACTAAAAATTTCAAAATTAGTAATACTTTTTTGTTTTATCTGTTTTTCATTCATTAATTTTTATCAAATCTTAATTTTATTTTTCCAAAATAAACTATTTAACAGGGTGAATTTTAATTTTTAGAGATAACTTCTTTACCAAAATATTTTTGAAGGACTTCTGGTACTTTAACTGACCCATCTGCCTGTTGAAAATTTTCTACCAATGAGACCAAAATTCTCGGAGTTGGAATAGCTGTTGAATTTAAAGTATGAACATATCGGGGCTTTTCTCTTTGCCCGTCCTCAGGATTAGGGTCTCCTTCTTTATATTTAATATTGAATCTTCGAGACTGGAAATCATGAAAATAAGAAGCTGATGAAATTTCTCTATATTTATTTTCTCCCGGTACCCATAATTCAATATCATACTTTTTAACTTGACCTTGCCCTAAATCACCACCACAGTTTATAACTGTGTGGTAAGGAATACCTAAAGATTCTATAAACTCTTCTGTATTACGATTTATCTCTTCGTGCCACTTTACTGATTCTTCATGATTAGCTTCACATAAGATTACTTGTTCTATCTTAAAGAATTCATTAACTCTAATAAGTCCCCGAGTATCTCTACCATGACTACCTGCTTCCCTTCTAAAACAAGGAGAAAAACCTAAATATTTTTTTGGTAATTCTTCTTTCTTTAAAACTTCACCTGAATGATACCCTGTTATAGGAATTTCAGCTGTTCCAATTAAATAATCCTCATCTTGAGTGTTATAAACATCATCAGCCTCATTTGGTAGATGACCTGTACCATAAAGATTTTCTTTTCTTACAATGGCTGGTGGAATCATCGGTAAAAAACCTTTGGCACCAAAAAAGTCATTTGCATAATTCCAAATTGCCCAAGACAGACGGGCCCCGTCCCCTATTAGATAATAACCCCTAAAACCATGAATTTTAGTTCCTCTTTCAAAATCCACCATCTCTAAATTATTCATAATTTCGACGTGGTCTTTTGGGTCAAATTCAAAAGAGGTCTTTTCTCCCCAAGCTTTTATCTCTTTATTATCTTCATCAGATTCACCATCGGGAACTGACATATCTGGAATGTTAGGAACTTCTAACATCAAAGTTTTCCATCTCTGCATAACCTTTTTTAGAGTTTCTTCTTCTTCCTTTAACTTTACCTTCAAGGTTTGCATTTCTTCTATAAGCCTAGCTTTATCACTTTCATTATTACTGTTTCCAATCTTTTCAGTAGCAATGTTTTGTTCTGTTCTCATTCTTTCAACAGTCGCTAGGGAAGCTCTCCTTCTATCATCCCACTCTAATAATTTGTCAACATTAAAAGTTATATGCTTTTTCTTAGCACCAGCTTTAATTAATTCCTTATTTTCTCTTATAAATTTTATATCTAACATGAATTAGTGTTTAGTTATTTAGTAAATTAGGTATCTAGGGGAAAAAATTACTTCACAAATCTTCTTTACATTGTTTTTATAATATCAGAAATGCTAAAATTTAAAAAGCATGGGAATTAATAAATTAGAAAAACAAGATTGGCCTGAAGCTCTTCTTGAAATAAATGATCCTCCTAAACAACTCTACTATCGAGGTGAAAAACCTGATATTACCTCAATTTTTTTAACAATAGTTGGCTCAAGAAAATATTCCCAATACGGAAAAGAAGTTTGTCAAAAACTTATTTCTGGATTAAGAGGTTATAATATAACTATTGTATCAGGTTTAGCTCTAGGAATTGACGGAATTGCCCATAAAACAGCCTTAGAAACAAAATTAAAAACTATTGCTATTCCTGGTTCAGGAATTGATGACTCCGTTCTTTATCCTAAAACAAACACCAGCTTGGCCAAAAAAATTCTAAAATCAGGAGGAACCCTACTATCAGAATTTGAACCCTTGGAAAAAGCTAGTCACTGGACTTTCCCTCAACGCAACAGAATCATGGCTGGTCTGACTCAAGTTGTTTTAATTATTGAAGCCACTGAAAAATCAGGGACTCTTATTACAGCTCGCTTAGCTCTTGATTATAATAGAGAAGTTTGCACCGTTCCCGCTTCTATTTTTTCTCATTATTCACAAGGATCTAACAAATTACTTCGTCAGGGAGCAACTACTATTAACAACAGCCAAGATTTACTAAGAACTTTGGGTTTTAATTTAGATAACCAACCCACTCAAGACAAATTAAAACTTGCTAATTGTTCAGCCGAGGAACAACAAATTTTAGAGTTATTGAAAGAACCTTTGGAACGCAACGAGTTAATTCAAAAAACTAATCTAACTACCAGTGAGACCAATATTATCCTCTCGTCCATGGAGATTAAAGGTCTTATCAAGGAAACTCTTGGTAAAATACATTTAAATTAAAATTTATTAATAATATTCGGCTGTACTTGAATAAGCTACATCTGTTACGTAGATATCCCTAGTTCCATAACTACCAAATTGATGTAAATCAATTAAGTAACCCCAATAAGAAGATGTTACTAATCTAATTGTTACATAGCCATCAGAAGAAACGTAAACATCTTTTTTCTTGCAACTATATTTGTGCACAAACTCAGCGGTCGCTGATTTTGTGTACAGTTGTTTTGTGTTTAGGGTATTTGATTTTTAGATTTTAAATTAATTTAAACCCCTTCTCCCTTTAATTCTTCAACTAGTTTTTTAGCCTTACGTGATAGCTTGTTTGGTAAAGTTATTTTTATCTTTATAAATAAGTCTCCCCTACGACTTTCTGTAATAGGTACACCCTTATCACGAACTCTTAACATTTCCCCATGAGAAACACCTTTGGGTATTTTAACTTTTATTTTTCCATCTAAAGTTTCTACAACATATTCAGAACCCAACAAAGCATCCGATAATTTTACTGCTAAATCCATTTTTAGATTTAAGCCTTCTTTTTTAAAATTCTTATGAGGAGTTATCCTAACTTTTATATATAAATCACCAGCTACGCCACCCTCAACAGCTTCTCCTGCCCCTGTTAAACGAATCATCTCTCCGTCGTTTATTCCTGCAGGAATTTTAATATTAATTTCTTCCTGTTTCCTCACAACACCAATCCCGTCACAGTCTTTACACTTTTCTTTAGGAATCTTACCTTTTCCGTGACATTTTTCACAATTTTTAACACTAGAAAAAGAACCAAAAAAAGATTGTTTAGTTTCTCTAATTTTTCCATTTCCATTACAAGCTGAACAAGTTTCCATAGCTGAACCTGTTTTCGCTCCAGTTCCTTTACAACTACTGCAAAAACTATTTTTGGTAATTAGAACTTTCCTCTCCACTCCAAACACAGCTTCACTAAATGAAACTTGAATATCGATGGAAATATCACTACCTCTTTTCTTTTGTCCTCCTCTTCCTCCAAAGATGTCCCCGAAAATATCCCCTAAATCAAAATCAAAATCTCCTTGTTGCCCTCGTGAAAAGCCTCCGAAACCACCAAAACCACCTTGGGGACCACCATTCCCACCAAAAGATTGTCCATAAGCATCATATTCGGTTCTTTTCTTATCATCAGACAGAACAGCATAAGCCTCGCTAGCCTCTTTAAATTTCTTTTCATCACCCCCCTTTTTATCTGGATGATATTTATGAGCTAATTTGTGAAAGGCTTTCTTTATTTCTGTCTTAGTAGCCTTTTTTTCAATGCCCAGTATATTGTAATAATCTTTTGACATGCTTATTTATTATCTTGATTTTCTTCTTCAGGTTTAGTCTCTTCACCATCATCTGGCTTATATTCAGCATCACGGACGTCATCTTGACTATCCGCAGAATTAGATTCGTTTTCCTGCTTGTCCTCCGTAGCTTTAGCGGAGGAGGATTCTTCTTGCATTTTCTTCATTACTTCTTCTCCAATCTTTTGAACGGCAGTTGATAATTCTTCAGTACCTTTCTTAATAGCTTCCATATCATCTCCATCTTTAATTTTCTTCAAAACTTCTATTTTTTCGTTAACATCTTTTTTAATTTCTTCAGAAATTTTATCGTCGTTTTCTTTGAGAGCTTTTTCAGAAGTATAAACAAGTTGTTCAGCTGAATTTTTTATTTCAATTGTTTCTTGTTTCTTTTTATCCTCTTCAGCGTGAAGTTCAGCGTCCTTTTTCATTTTTTCTACATCTTCATCTGATAAACCAGAACTTGCTTCTATTTTGATTGATTGTTCTTTCCCACTAGCTTTATCGGTAGCTTTAACATTTAAAATTCCATTAGCATCAATATCAAAGCTAACTTCAACTTGAGGAACTCCTCTTGGAGCTGGAGTAATTCCTTCCAAAATAAATCTTCCTAAACTTTTGTTATCTACTACCATAGAACGTTCCCCTTGAACGATATGGATATCTACAGAAGGCTGATTATCAGAAGCAGTTGAAAAAATTTGAGATTTAGAAGTCGGAATAGTTGTATTTTTTTCAATTAACTTGGTTGCCACACCTCCCATTGTTTCAATTCCTAAAGAAAGAGGGATAACATCCAACAATAATACATCTTTGACATCTCCTTGTAAGATACCAGCTTGGATAGCTGCCCCGGTCGCTACAACTTCATCAGGGTTAATAGATTGATTTGGCTCCTTATTAAATAATTCTTTAACTGCATTTTGGATAGCAGGCATTCTCGTTTGACCACCAACCAAAATTACTTCGTCTATGTCAGCTGTTCCAAAAGGAGAAGCTTCTATAGCTCTCTTAGTAATTTCCATAGACCTATCTATGTACTCACTAGCAAGTTCTTCTAATTTAGCTCTTGTCATCTTTAAAAGTAAGTGTTTAGGACCATTAGCGTCCGACGTAATAAAAGGAATATTAATTTCTGTGTCTGTGGCTGTAGATAATTCCAATTTGGCTTTTTCGGCTGATTCATCTAATCTTTGCAAAGCTAATGGGTCATCACTAATATCAATTCCACTATCTTTCTTAAACTCATCTATAATCCATTTTATAATTTTTTGATCAATATCTTTACCTCCCATATGACTATCGCCATCAGTTGATTTAACCTCAACAGTGTCATCACCTACTTCCAAAACGGATACGTCAAAAGTTCCTCCTCCAAAGTCAAAAACAACGATTTGTTGGTCGTTCTTCTTATCAAAGCCATAAGATAAGGCTGCTGCAGTTGGCTCATTGATAATCCTTTTAACCTCTAAACCAGCAATTTGACCTGCGTCTTTAGTGGCCTTTCTTTGAGAATCATTGAAGTAAGCTGGTACAGTGATAACAGCTTC
This sequence comes from Patescibacteria group bacterium, assembly GCA_034661035.1. Taxonomy (GTDB): domain Bacteria; phylum Patescibacteriota; class Minisyncoccia; order Phycocordibacterales; family UBA12079; genus JAGYLJ01. The sequence goes on from JAYEKM010000024.1 coordinate 24,732, forward strand.
CGTAATCTTCTCACCTAATTTGGCTTCAGCGTCTGTCTTAAGTTTCTGAATAATCATAGCCGAAATTTCTTCTGGTCGATAATTTTTATCACCCATTTTAATTTCAACTCCACCAGTTGCAGACTTATTTATCTCATAAGGAACAGTCTTTTTATCTTTTTGAGCTTCCTTGCCATCAAAAGTATGTCCAATAAACCTTTTAATACCGAAAACTGTATTATTAGGATTCGTAACTGCTTGTCTCTTTGCTAATTGACCGACCAATCTTTCACCTGTTTTGGAAATAGCTACCACAGAAGGAGTAGTTCTTGAGCCTTCTGCATTTTCTATAATTTTAGCTTCGCCACCTTCTATAATTGCCATAGCGGAGTTAGTTGTTCCTAAATCAATTCCTAAAATTTTTGACATAATATTTTTCTTGCCCTACCATTTTCTAATGGTTAAAGGTCTTTCTTAACTTAATAATCAAACAATAATATAAAAAAATGAAATACTAAAAATTTAATATTCTATGTTTTTATATCTTTATTTTTAAATTCACCAACTTTAACTTTGGCTGACCTTATAATTTCACCGTTTAAAGAATAACCTCTTTGAACTACTTCTTTAACAATGCCATCATCTTCTTCTTTTTCAACATCAATAATTTCAACAGAATTTTGTGAAATCGGACTAAACTCTTCGTCTAGAGGAGAAATTTGTTCAACGCCGTTTTCCTTTAGAATACCTAATAATTGAAAATAAATATTTTTTATCCCGACTGACCATTCATCCTTTGAGTCTATTTCCTCATTATTAAATGCCATTTCAAAACTATCCAAAACAGGAATAATCTGAGTAATCAAATCCGCTTTAGCAAATTTCAATAGTTTGGACTTTTCTTCTTCAAAATTTCTTTTTGCATTTACAGCATCGGCTCTAGCTCTTTGCCAACCTTCTAGATATTCTTGTTTTTCAGTTATAACTTTTTTTAATTTTTCCCTTAAATCTTTTGTAGTTTTGTCTCCGAAAGAGTTAGTAGTTTCTGTTTCGTCCTCGATAACAAAATCTTCATTATTTCTATTACCAAGAGATTCTTCTTTTCCACCTCTTCGGTGGGTCATTGGAGATGAGGATTCCTCTGATTCAAAAACCACATCCTCAAGCTCTTTATTTTCTTCATTTTTTTTAGATTTGTCAGACATAATTTATACAATAAATTTATTTAAACCTAAAATTAAAGCAACTAATTCTTCGCATTTTAATTAACCCAAGAAAAGGTCAAGTAGAAAATTAATATTTTACCTCTTATTCCACTGAGGTGACTTTCTCGCTTTCTTTAAACCGAATTTCTTTCTTTCTTTCATTCTTGGATCTCTCTTTAGGAAACCAGCTTTCTTTAGACTCTTCTTTGATTCCTCATCAAACTTTAGTAAAGCTCTTGAGATACCGTGTCTTAACGCTTCCGCTTGTGCATTTATTCCTCCACCCTTTACCAAACCTGAAATTGAAAACTTAGCTTCAACTTTTGATTCTTTGAGAGAATCTTTAACAATTCCTTGTAACTCATCAGTTTGAAAATACTCGGATAACTTTAAATTGTTTACAACGTAAGTTGTCTTACCAGCTTCAGTTAAACGAACACGCGCCACGGCAGTTTTTCTTCTACCAACTGTTTCTAAATATTTTTTTGTTGCTTTACTTGTTGCCATTTTTTTTGTTATTTAAGTTTTTTCTTCTTTTTAACTTTTTCTTTCTTACCCTTTAATTATTAACTTTTTCATCAATTCTGGTCTTAATTTATTCCCTGGTAACATCCCCCTGACAGCTTTCCTCATTAGCTCAGCATGTCCTTTCTTTTTAACAACTGCTTCCATGTTTTCTACTTTTCTTCCTCCTGGGTAACCTGAGTAACGACTATATTCTTTTTGTTCCATCTTCTTTTTTGAAATATCAAGTTTAGAAATATTATCAATCGTGACTTTAACATCCGCTATAATATTTTTTTGGAAATCAGAATTGTTTTTCCCCATCAACAAAACTGCCACTTTCGTAGCCAATCTCCCTAATTTTTCTCCTGTTGCATCTAAATTGTATTCCATAAATATTTTCTAAAAAACTTAAACAAATTCTATTTGGACAATTGAACTTCCATCCCCTTGTCTTGTTTCTAATTTAATTATTCTTGTATAACCACCTGCTCTTTCTTTGTATTTAGGGGCAATTGTTTCAATCAATTTCTTTATTGTTGAACTAGCTCCTGAACCCAGTCTGGAAATAAGTAATCTCCTTGTCCAAACAGAATCTTTCTTACTTTTTGTAATAATCTTTTCAATGAATGGACGGAGTTCCTTAGCTCTCGCTTCAGTAGTTTTTATTTTCTCATTATCAACTAAAGAAATGGCTAAAGACCTCAATAACGCCTTTCTTTGATTTCTTGGTCTTCCAAATTTTCTGTTTGTATTATGATGTCTCATGATTCCTTAATGTCTGATTATTCTTCTTTTGACCTTAAAATAACTCCGAAGTCACTCAAAGCTCTCTTAATCTCTTGAATACCCTTCGCTCCCAAACCTTCTATTTTTGAAATATCGTCTTCAGTTTTTCGAACTAAACCACCTACTGTCCTAATACTTTCATTAGAAAGAGCGTTAATTGTTCTCAAAGACAAACGTAAAGTATCTACTCTAGTCTTTAAGAAATCCGTGTCTTTCTCGTTATCTTCTTTTTTGTTTTTATCTTTTTCAACTTCTTTCATTTCTTCTTCGGAAATTTCTACTTCTTCTTCTTCAAATCCTATAATAGCTTTTAACTGTTTAATCATTATTTCAATAGATTTTTCAAGAGCTTCTTTAGGTAAAATAGTTCCATCAGTTTCGATGAAAATATTTAATCTGTTAAAATCAGTCCTATCACCAACCCTCATGTTTTCAACTTCATAACTAGCCCTTCTAATCGGAGTAAATGAGGCATCTAAAACAATTGTGCCGATATCAGTCATTTCTTTCTGAAGAACTTCTTTACTGATGTAACCTAGACCTTTTCTAACAGCCACTTCCATATCAAGAACTCCTTTAGCAGTCGTGATAGATGCAATCTCTTGTTCAGGATTTAAAATTTCAATTTGCCCTGTTTTCTCAATATCTCCAGCGGTGATATCTTTTATCCCTTTAATTTTTAATTTAAGAACTTGTTGTTCGTCTGAAAGTAATTTTATTCTAACCTTTTTAAGGTTTAACAAAATTCTAATCACATCTTCCTTTACTCCATCAATAGTTGAGAATTCATGGTCTACACCAGCAATCTTCACTGAAATGATAGATGTTCCTGGTAAAGAAGAAAGGATTACTCTTCTTAAGGAGTTTCCAATGGTATGTCCATAACCAGGGTAAAATCCATCTATTTGATAGAATCCTTTAAAACCATCTTCTTTAATGATTTTTGGCTTGGAAGGCAATAAGATATTGTACTCAGACATAATTTTTTGATTGAATTATCTAATTAAAATAACTAAAGATTATTAATTTCCAAGCTACCCTGAAGATAACTAGGAATTAGAATTTAATAATTTAACACCATAAATATACACTATTTTCAATACTTTTGCAAATTTCTATCGTCCGTAAAACTCTAAAATTGACTTAAAATCAAAGATTCCTTGATTTTCCAATTTAGGTAACCCAATCACTTTCCCTTCTTTCTTAGAAAAATTAAAATTGAGCCAACTTACAGGTGAGGTTTTCTTATCTTTCCCTTTCAAACCAGCGAAAATTGCTTTATTCTCACTTCCTTTTCTAATAGAAATCTTATCGCCTACTTTCACTTCACAAGAAGGAATAGTAACTTTTTTATCATTTAACAAAATATGTCCATGAGAAACTATTTGTCTTGACATGGCTCTTGTTGAACCTAAACTCATTCTATAGACAATATTGTCTAGACGTGTCTCCAATCGAATATACAAACCTTCAGCTATATTTGAATTCTTTTTAGCCATTGCCTCTTTAACATAACGAGATAATTGCTTTTCCCGAAGACCATAAGCAAACCTTAATTTTTGCTTTTCAATCAACTGGGCACCGTATTCAGAAACCATTCTCCTTCTTTTAGATCTTCTGTTAGCATTCTTCTTTGCTTCTGATACTGTATATTTCTGTGTTTGGCATTTTTCAAAAAGACCAACACCCAACCTACGACATAATTTATACTTTGTTTTGATAATCATAATATTTTTCTTATGAGCAAAGCGAATTAGAAAAATATTACCCTGTTAAATCAAATTTTGCAAAATTTGAATCATTTGAGTTTTTTAAACTCAAATGGTATTTAACATGGGTTTTCAATTCAC
>JAYEKM010000025.1:0-5656 GCA_034661035.1 Patescibacteria group bacterium
TTCTAAAACAAATCTTTATAGAAGATGCCCAAAAAGCCGATAGAACCTTCGATGTTTTAATGGGTTCTCAGGTAGCTCCTCGCAAATCTTTTATTCAGTCTAATGCCACAGCTGCCCAAATCGACCTTAACGCCTAACCAAAACCAAAACAAACAAGCGACAGCCTATTGAATAGGGAATAGAAAAACCGCCTAGACAACAGACGGTTTTCGTCGTTGCTAGGCGGGTGTTCAAAGTTTAGATAAAACAAAGCTCTCCGTTTACGGTGTTTGTTTAGTTTTTCCCAAACGATTTCAGTATAATGAAAATCATTCCAGATAAGAGCCCTGATACAATTGCCGTTATGCCAGCCACAGGCATAACCCATGACGGCAAATTGATACCAAAGGTTTGCTCATATACAGGAGCTCCCCAGGAAATGAGACTTATAAAAAATACATAAGCCCATTTTTTCTGCCATGGAGACATCCTATCCCATTCACAACCAGCGCCGTCGTAATCATAAGGTTTTTTCTTGTCCGCCATTGGTTTCCTCCGCTTTGGTTTTAAGTTTATGTTAAGAACCCCAGTTATTTTTTACTAGTGACATAATAATCCTATCTATCAGTGGTGTCAACACTAACCCTCTCGGCCAATTTAACCCCCTACCAAAAAACAAAAAACACCTAGCCATCTCGGCTAGGTGTTTTTTGTTTTTACTGTTTATTCAACAATAGTAACAAATTCTTTAACGATATTATTATCTTTATCAGATTCCTTAATACCCTTAGTTGGATCCACGTTGATAACCACTAATTGATTTTCTCCAACTTTTGGTCTGTCGAATCCCATAGTAAATTCAATCTTTTCTCCAGGAGCTAATGCTTGTTGAGATTTAGAGTGGAAGATATGGAATGGGCTAGTTGGTAGGACTGCATTAAAGTACCAACCTTCAGATTTCTTATCGCCGATATTTTTTATTGTAAACTTAACAGCAATCTTACTATTAGAGTTTGGTGTTGAACTGGCAACAAAGTCACCATTTGAATCTAAGATACCAATGGAATCAATAGTTGCTGCAAAGTCTATAAAGCCATTACTATTAGATGGAATTGAAGGGTCATTAATTACTTCGTAAATGCTATCACTTCCAGTTCCGGGTTGAGGAGTAACTGGGTTTGAAGTTCCTCCGCTGGCTAGAGATACTTTACCTACATAACTAGCTCTTACGATAATTCTCTCTTCTTTTTGTCCTAGAGTATTACAGGTTGAAAGAATTAATTCCTTATTGTCATCGAATTTAACTAAACCGTCTCTTGTGTTAGTTACAGCTACAGATAATACTTTATAAGTATATTCATAGTTAGCTGATTGTAATTTAACTTTATCACCAACTACTAACTTATCTAGATCATTGAAAGTTTTGTAGTAGGTGTTGTCTGTAGTTAAACTTGTACTGTGCCCAAAAATGAAAACATTTTTATCTTCATCAAGTAATCCTGAATCTGGGTAACGAACAGCTCCTAGTTTTAGAGCGTCATTCAGAGTAATGATGTTTTTACTAGTAGGGTTGGTAACTGCTGATTTAACTCCAATTTTATCAATAATAACCTTAATAGGCTTCTCTACAGATGTGCTTGGAGTTGTGACAGTACCGCTTCCTTCGCCATTTCCTCTATTTTCTAAAGAAATAAGAATAGAAGAAAGACTATATCTTGATTCTAAATCAATACCAACTTCCGTAAATAATTCAGGAATTATATTGATTTTCTGGAAGGCTGTTATTGTATTAGGGAAAGTAGCATAAATAGCCGGTCTATTTTGATAGGCAAAAACTAAACCAATACAAGCGAGTAATATAAGTACTTTGATTGAAAGACTAAAATTCCACCATTTATCTGTTTTAAATGGCTTAAAGAAACGGTTATTTCTGAAATCTTGGAAAGTTTCAGTTTGTGATATTTTCTCAAATATCCACCAATCACTTTCATGATTACCGTGATTATTCTCCATATTTTCTATTGTAGGTAGGTTTTCCGGTGGCATAATTTATCTTTATTTATTAATAATATTTGTAATAATTTATGCGAAGTCTACCACCAAGCTAGGGTAATGTCAATACTATTTCAAACCCTTGCATTTATTTTACTTTTGTTGTATAAGTTGGCTAGAACGTAATTTGAAAACTAAATATTAAAAATTTAAAGTCGCCTCATTGGCGATCCGCCGAAGAGGTGGGAAAGGAGGGAAGAGAAAATGGCAGGGAACAATCAAGCTAAAAAGATTTCGTTGTTGATGTGGACCTTTTTTATTGTAGGGTTCATCGTTATTTTCATCTTGTTTTTAATGACTCCTCGTGCTCATGCGGAGGAACCTTGGGGGAAGCTTTTAGCTTCTCCTCAGGAAATCAGTTTGGGGGAAACCTCAACATTAACCTTGATGACAAACAACACCGTCGGTATTTCAATATCTTTTTATAGCAGAATCGTTGGAGGACATATGTCTGCCCAAGGAGGTGCTATGACGGTTAAACCTGACCAGACGACTACCTACAAGGTAGAGTTAATTGGATTAAAAGGGGAAAGGTTTCCTTGTTCAGTTACAGTTTTTGTAAACAACTAATTTCAGAGAAAGAAAAGCCCTAGCCAACCTTTAGGTTGTTGGGCAAAGGAGAAAAAAGATGGAAAAAAGATTTGCAGGAATAATGGTTGGAATTTTGTTAGTCGTTCTGAATTTTGGGATGGCTGTAGGTGCTGTTCACACGAGATCTACTTACACGATGATTACACTTAGCAACATCACTGTCTTGCCGACGAATGGTGAGGAGACACGGTTGCCAGTGATGGTTGTTAATGCCATCGATTGGTCAATTGTTCCTGGGAGAACGGTTCATTGTATTTTTCAGGAGTTTTGGGAGGGTGAACTTGATTCATTTGGGGTCACCCAAAGTATTAATGTGGGGGAAGATGGTTATGCTAGAATCCCTGTTCCTTCTTCATCTCAAGCAAAGTTTCGCTATGCCACCTTGTGGGTTGGTGGAGATGAAGCTTCGGTGGAAAACAAGATGTTTTGGTATACCCACGATTTGTCCATGCCGGCTAAAATTGTGCCGGTAGATGTGACAGCCGAGTTGGTCTTGGGTGAAGTCAGGGACTACATCTATCAAGTTCTGAATGCTTGGGGTGATGTAATCCCTAATGTTCAGGTCCGTGTTATCCGTGGAAATGGATACGTGACTTCGCAACAGACCATGATCACAGATTCCTTTGGAGAAGTTGCTTTTGAAGTAACGGCTCCTAGCGGAAGTACTGGAACGGCAGAGCTGAGGGTTCAGGTGGAACCACTGCGGTTCATTCAAACGGCGATGATGTTTGGTTGGAATGTAGGGACAAGTCCTCCTTCACCAACGTTGCCTTCAGGAAGTTTTTCAGCCTCGTCAACCAATCTTTCATCTGGCGAGTGTGCAACCCTCACCTTGACGACCTCCAATACGACATCAGTGTCGTTAACTCCTTCTACAGGAGCGACTGGTAGCTTTACTTCCAGTGGTGGTACCGTAACGGTTTGTCCGACAGCCACGACCACCTATACTGTTACGTTAACAGGATCTGGTGGACAAAAAACTTATTCGGTAACCATCACAGTTGGTTCTGCTCCGCCTTCAACAGGCGTGGCGACTATTGAGGCCAGTAATGCGACTTCCTATGACGGGACCTTGCCAGTTTTTGACCTTTCGATTGGTCAAACTTTTTCGGCAACTTTTGTTGCCAAGGATAGCTCCGGTAATCCTGTTTCGGGTGTCTCCTTGTCGGTGTTATACCCGAACGAGGTCTTAACAACTGACAGTAGCGGTCAAGTGACCGTTACAATTCCAGCCAGTTCGTTTGAAGGCTGGGATTCGGATAAAATCTGGGTTACCTCAGATTCAAACGTTTTTCTGGAATTCAAGATAATTTATCAGTAAGAATAATCTTGGATTTCCAGCCAACCCCCTAAACCTATTCGTAGGTTTAGGGGGTTTTTTATTGGTTAGAAAAAATTTATCCTGTTAGAAATTAATTTTTAACAGTGTTTGCTTTTTTACAAAAGTATTGTATTATTTCAGTGGCTTTGTACTTTGTTAATTAACTTATTTAACGTTTAGAGTCTGTCTGTCGGCAGGCAGGCGTTAAATAAAAAATCCTAAATCCTAACAGACGGGCAAGGAGGAGAAAATGGACAAGAAATTTTGGTTGTTTTTGGCAGTTGTAGGAAGTTTTTTTCTTTTAATTTTCGGTTGCGGTGGCGGTGGAGACGGTGGAGGTGGTGGGTCAACACCTACTCCAACACCTGAGGAACCGGCTTATCTGATTGAACATCAAGGGGATGTTTTCCAAGTCCCTTCGTGGACTGACAATCTGACCATGAGAATTGTTGTGAAAGATAAAGCTCGGCAAGTTGTTCCAAATATGCTTGTCCGGGTGGTATTCTCAGAATTTTGGGCAGGGGAGCTGGAAGCTGATGTTCGTGTTCAGGAACTTCGTACCAATACTGAGGGGATCTGTATTTTTCAAGTCCCGCGGTATGACAGTGAAGGGGAGCGTACAGCTACAATTTCTCTTCCTGATTTTCCTGAGATTACAGCTGTGTCAATGACGATTAAGTACGTGATTGATACCTCCATCCCCACTCGGGTGATGGTTGCCGATTCTAGCCAAGCAGAGATTTCTCTTTCGCTGGGTGAAAGTGTTGACGTTGCCTTTGTGGTTCTTAACGCTTGGGGTAATCCTATTTCGGGTATTGAAACGCAGATTGTTATTGGTCAGGAATATATTACTAACGATTACCGTGTCACTGACGGCAACGGGAGAGCCACTTTCTTTTTTACAGCGGGGCCTGTGGCTGGAAGTACTGTTTTCCGGATTCAAATAATTGACTACCCTGCTGTGATGGCAGAGGTCATTATCAATTGGACAGGGAGTACAGCCTCCTCTATTGAGATACTTAATCCCAGTAAATGGGAGGGAGATGTTCCTGTTGTGCAAACCTATGTTGGCTCATCGACAGATGTTTTGTTTGTTGTTAAGGACAATAACGGTTTGCCCGCCAGCGGGGTAATGGTACTGGTCACATATCCGGCATTGGCTTCGGATGTCACCGATGTTGATGGTCTGGCGACCTTTACGATTCCAGCCAGCTTATCTGCTGGTTGGGACCCAGATAAAATCTGGGTAGTAGGAAATGACTCCATTTTTTTGGAGTTCAAGATTGAGTATCTGGATTAAGGACGGGAGAACCTCAAATTTGTGAAATATTGCAAATTTGGGGTTTTTTTTAAACTTTTTTAAATTACTTGCTTTTTTACTAAAAATGTTGTATTAATAACTTAATAAAACTTAATAAATTATATGAAGCGAGCATATAATTCATCATTCGGATGTCGTGAAAGTAAAACACTTTCACACATCCTCATTCGAAATTATGAAAAAAAATACATTAAAGCTAGTTATATTATCAATTTTTGTTGTTTCTACAGTCTTTTTTATAGGGATTGGTGATGTTTTAGCGGCTGCACCAACTTGTTCACTAACAGCCACACCTTCTAATATTAATGTAGGAGGAGCTTCTAGTCTTTCTTGGAGTTCATCCAATGCCACTTCAGCTTCTATTAGTCCAACCATTGGAGCAGTTAGTCCCA
>JAYEKM010000025.1:5756-6373 GCA_034661035.1 Patescibacteria group bacterium
GAACAGTTAGACCTTCCTCTACAACAACTTACACTATGTCAGTAGTAGGAGCTGGAGGTTCAGCAACTTGTTCCGCTAGAGTAACAGTTTCAACACCAACACCAGCACCAACTTGTTCACTAACAGCCACACCTTCTAATATTAATGTAGGAGGAGCTTCTAGTCTTTCTTGGAGTTCATCCAATGCCACTTCAGCTTCTATTAGTCCAACCATTGGAGCAGTTAGTCCCAGCGGAGGTGCAAGAACAGTTAGACCTTCCTCTACAACAACTTACACTATGTCAGTAGTAGGAGCTGGAGGTTCAGCAACTTGTTCCGCTAGAGTAACAGTTTCAACACCAACACCAGCACCAACTTGTTCACTAACAGCTAGTCCTTCTTCAATTCAAACTGGAAGTAGTTCAGATATAGCTTGGACAGCTAGTGATGCAACTTCAGCTGTAATTAATCAAGGAGTCGGAAGTGTCAGTCCAATCAGTGGATCTAGAACAGTTAGTCCCACGGCAACTATCACTTATACAATGACAGTTACTGGTGCTAATGGGAGGACAGGGACTTGTTCAACAACAGTTACAGTGACGGCTTTGCCTCCTAATCCTCCTGTCCCAACTTGTTCA
>JAYEKM010000025.1:6473-27618 GCA_034661035.1 Patescibacteria group bacterium
AGTTAGTCCCACGGCAACTATCACTTATACAATGACAGTTACTGGTGCTAATGGGAGGACAGGGACTTGTTCAACAACAGTTACAGTGACGGCTTTGCCTCCTAATCCTCCTGTCCCAACTTGTTCAATGACAGCTAATCCAACTTCAATTCAAACTGGAAGTAGTTCAAATATAGCTTGGACAGCTAGTGATGCAACTTCAGCTGTAATTAATCAAGGAGTCGGAAGTGTCAGTCCAATCAGTGGATCTAGAACAGTTAGTCCTACTACAACAACTACTTACACTGGTACTTTCACGAATACTGCTGGAGGAGTAACTTGCTCAGTAACAGTAACGGTATCAGCTACTCCGCCTACACCAAGTTGTACTTTAACTGCTAGTCCTTCTTCAATTCAAACTGGAAGTAGTTCAGATATAGCTTGGACAGCTAGTGATGCAACTTCAGCTGTAATTAATCAAGGAGTCGGAAGTGTCAGTCCAATCAGTGGATCTAGAACAGTTAGTCCCACGGCAACTATCACTTATACAATGACAGTTACTGGGACTGGTGGAACAGGGACTTGTTCAGCAACAATTGCAGTTTCAAGTACCCCTCCCTCAAATAATCCAACTTGTTCTCTAACTGTTAATCCAAACGCAGTGGTTAGAGGTAATAGTGCTACTTTATCATGGACATCAACTAATGTAACTTCAGTTATAATTGATAACGGAGTTGGTTCAGTTAGCCCAAATGACTCAATATCTGTTACACCAAATGATGCTACTACCTACACTGGTAATTTTACAGGACCGAATGGAACTGTTAATTGTTCAATCTCAATTTCTGTTAGTACCAGTGGATGTGTTGGAAGTTGTGGCGGTGGTGGTTCTAATCCACCAACTGTCAATCTAGCAAGTTCCTATTTACCTCAAGAACCAACTTCAACATTTATTTACTTAAATCAAGTTCCTTATACAGGTCTGAAAGGTGAAGAAGTCGTTATAAAACAAATCTTCTTTATGGCTAACTAATGAATAAACAAAAAAACACTTGGACGTCGGACGTCCAAGTGTTTTTTATTTTATTGAGATGTTATTTTTTATTTTCAATCTCACCTTTAATCTTCTCAGTGAAATCATCTAGAGATGATTGTCCTAAATCTCCTTTATCCCTACTTTCAACTGTTACTTTCTTATCTTCTAATTCTTTATCACCAACTATTAGCAAATAAGGAACTTTTTCCATCTTAGCTTTACGGATTTTCTTACCTAAACTTTCATCATCTATATCAACTTCAACACGCAAATCTTTTTCTAACAACTCTTTATAGATTTCTTTTGCATGATCTTTATGCTTGTCCGAAATTGAAAGAATTTTTATTTGTACAGGAGCCAGCCAAAGAGGGAATTTACCTGCATAATGTTCAATAAGAATAGCTATGAATCTCTCCAGTGAACCAAGTAGAGCTCGATGAATCATAATAGGCCTCTCTTTTTCATCTTTTCCTTGGAAAGTCATATCAAATTTTTCAGGTAAATTGAAATCGAGTTGAATTGTGGTTAATTGCCATTCTCTTCCGATTGAGTCCTTTATTTTTAAATCTATAGCTGGTCCATAAAATTTTGCACCACCTTCCTCTACTTCATGAGGAATATTAAATTCTTGGATTATTTCCGTAATAATTTTTTCAGATGAATTCCAGATCTCATCAGTTCCTAAATATTTATCTAACTTTGGATCTCTTGTAGCTATATAAGCTTTGATATTTTCTTTTTTGAAACCAAAAACCTCTAAAATGTCTATCGTGAATTTTAGTACTTCTCTGTATTCATCAACAAATTGGTCTTTACGACAAATGATATGAGCATCGTCTTGTGTAAAACCTCTTACTCTGAGCATTCCTGCTAATTCACCTGATTTTTCATATCTATAAACAGATCCTAACTCATTCCATCGAAATGGAAAGTCTCTCCAAGATCTTGGGCTAGATTTATATATTTCTACATGGAAAGGACAATTCATTGGTTTAATGTAGTATTGTTCACCATCAATATCCATTGGAGCATACATCATTTCTTTAAAATTTTTCAAATGCCCTGACGTTTCCCATAACTCAGATCTTCCTATGTGAGGAGTAAAGACGGCATCATAACCTCTTTGTCTATGAAATTTTCTCCAAAAAGATTCTACCACTTCTCTTGTTTTAGATAATTTAGGATGCCATAAAATTAAACCAGGCCCAACTTTTTCACTAATACTAAATAAATCCATTTCTTTTCCAATTTTTCTATGATCTCTCTTTCTAGCTTCTTCAAGTATTTTTAAATATTTTTCCAACTCTTCTTCCGTCTCAAAAGCTACTCCATAAATACGAGTCAGCATTGTATTTTTTTCATTACCTTTCCAGTAGGCCCCAGCTACTTTGGTTAATTTAAAAGCTTTTGGGTTTAGCTGATTAGAGTCGGCAACATGCGGGCCTTCACACAAATCAACAAAGTCACCAGTCCGGTAGATAACTGGATTTTCCAATTCAGCTAGAAGTTCTAGTTTATAAGGCTGGTCTTTAAAAATTTCCTCAGCCTCTTTTTTACTGATTTCTTCTTTTTTAAATTCTAATTTTTGAGAAATCAATTTTTTCATTTCTTTCTCTATTTTTTTGAGGTCTTTTTCTTCAAATTTTTCAGTAAATTCAAAGTCATAATAAAACCCATTCTCAATAGCTGGGCCAATAGCTAATTTAGTTTCAGGGTATCTTTTTAGAACTGCTATTGCTAACAAATGGGCTAATGAGTGTCTCATTTCTTCAATTTTTTCTTTTGTTTCCATAATATTTTTCTTATGAGTGAAGCGAATTAGAAAAATATTACCCTGTTAATAAAAGATTTCGGTACTCCGACTACTGAATTTGCACTAACACGACTTTATCTAAAGATTAAAATTTTTAATCTAAAGTGGTCGGAGTACCAAAATCTTTTGCATTTGAGTTTTAAAACTCAAATGATATTTAACATGGGTTATTTTTTAATCTACTAACACTAATATTTAGTTAATAAAAAATCCGTCCCAATATTTTAAAACAAACTTTAAAATATTGGGACGAATTTCTCCGCGGTTCCACCCAACTTCCCGCCCAAGGCGGACTCTTATTTTATCTGTTCAATTTAGCCTAGAATAGGATCCTTACGAACTTGTAGTTGGTAGCTACAACAATCATTTTTCAGATATATAAAGTGTAGCCCCTATCTTTTTCAAAGTCAATTGATATAGTGTGTTTATGAAAAAAGATAAGATTTTAGTCATTCTAGGACCAACTGCTTCTGGTAAGAGCGACTTAGCTGTTAATCTAGCTAAACAATTTAATGGGGAAGTTATTTCTGCTGATTCCAGACAAGTTTATAAAGGTTTAGATATTGGTTCTGGGAAAATTACTCAAGAGGAGATGGAAGGCATTCCTCATTACCTCTTAGATGTGGTTAAACCCCAAACAGTTTTTACTGTTTCTAAATTTCAAAAATTAGCTCAGGAAAAAATTAAAGATATTTTAAAAAGAGGGAAGTTACCCATAATTGCAGGCGGAACAGGTTTTTATATCCAATCTATAGTAGATAACACTGTTTTCCCAAAAATTAAACCAGACCTCAAACTCCGCAAACACTTGGAGGTCCAACCTCCAAGTAAACTGTGGATAACTTTGAAAGAACTGGATCCTGAAAAAGCTCAGAAAATAGACCCTCAAAACTCTCGCCGTCTCATCCGCGCCATCGAAATCGCCCAATCCCAACCACTTGGAGGTTGGACCTCCAAGGATTCTGTGGATAACTCCAATAAAGCTAGGTGGGAAGCCCTACAAATCGGAATTAAAACAGACAGGGATATTCTCAAAGAAAGAATCTCCAGAAGATTTACCGCTCGGGTAAAACAGGGAATTGTAGAAGAAGCTAAGAAATTACACGAAAAAGGCTTAACCTACGAAAGATTTTCAGAAATTGGCTTAGCCTACAAATATATGGTTGATTATTTAAAAAATACTATTACCAAAGAAGAGTTTATAGAAGAATCAATTAAATCAGAACAAAGGTATGCTAAGCGCCAAATGACATGGTTTAAAAGAGACAAACGTATCGAATGGTTTTCTTTAAAGGATCAAAACGAAATTAAAGACACAGTTTTATCTTTTCTCATGCAACAAGAACAGGTATAATAAAAGACATGAAAAAAGTATCAAATCTTAAATCATTGATATTGATATCATTTTTTTTAGCAACTAATATTGCTAATGCTCAAACTAATTTTAATGCTGGTTTTGTAGATGGTCTGTGGTATTCGAAAACGCCTTTTTTTGCAGGGGAGGAAATTCGTATTTATACAGTTATTCAAAATCAATCAGGTTTTGATATTATAGGGACAGTTAAATTTTTTAATGATGATAAGTTATTAAGTCAATCAGACTTTTCAATTGTTGATGGTAGATTGATAGAAAAGTGGGCAGACTGGAAACCAAGTCAAGGTCAGCATGATATTTCAGTAAAACTTTCTAATACAAAAAAAATTGAGATCGGAAAAAATCCTGAACCGATTGAGTTAGCGGCCTATACTTCTATAGTAGAAACTCACGAGATTGATTTAGATACGGATGGTGATGGGGTTGGAAATAAAGATGACTTAGATGACGATAACGATGGTATTTCTGATATAGAAGAAAAGGAAGCAGGAACCAACTCGTTGGTTTTTGATAAACCGGTGGTAGTAGAAGAAGAGGAAGGGGACACAAAAGGAACTAAGGATTACCAGACTAAGGATAATGAAGATAACACCTTCTTTGATAATTTAATTGAAAAGAGTAAAGAATTAGCTGACTTAGCTACCGAAAAGACAGTGGTGGTTGTTGAAGATACTAAAAAATTCTTAGAAAAACAAAAAGATAAGGTTGATGAAGAATTAGTTCAGGCTAAAAAAGAAGCGGCGTTGAAAGATACTCCAAAAATAGATGAAGATAAGAATCCTTATGTAGCTTCTCTGGTGGGAAGTATTCCTGAATTGAAGGAAGTCTATCGTTTTTTTCTTGCGACTTTAATTTATATTCTTAATAGTTGGTGGATATTGTTAGGAACAATTTTAATCCTCTTCTATTTTATTTGGAAAATTCTAAAAAGAGGTTTTAGAAGGAGGTATTAATTATTTAGCAGTTTTGACTCTCAAGAAGTTAAATAGCATGGCAGCAATAGCTCCTAGGATAAAAGTTATTTGGATATTAGCGAAGAGAGAAGAGAGAATAACTAATAGTAGCATCAGAACCCTTCCTAAATTAACAGCCATCTCTCTTATTACAGTAAATTCATCTACATAGTGACCTTCGTCAGCTGCCTTCTCGTAGGTCATAGCGTCAAATGGAATTCTCATAAATATTTTCATTAATTTTTGATAAGCATCTATTACGAACATTTGGAAGGCGGTTGCTATAAATATTTTGATTATCCAGCCGATAGCGTAAAAGGTGCTTCCGAAACGGAGGAGTTTGTGACGGTTAACTTTTTTGTCAGTGTATTTACCAACAATTAATTGGAGAATGATTGTTACGGCGACAATGAGGGTTGAAATAAAACCTAATTTTAAATAATCACCATTTAAAATTTGAAACATAAAAATAGGCCAAACAATAGTTCCGATTGAACTTTCTGCTCCATCAGCCATGAAAGCGAGGACCTCAGGTCTTCTTTTTTTGGAAAAAAAGTTTCCCCAAGTTTGCTTAATAGACCAAGTAAATTTTTCACGGGTTCTTGGTAATTTAAACAAAGGAATGACGGAAAGGATATAGAGTAAAACAGCAATTATAAAAAGAACCTGAAAGGAAAATTGAGTAATTATAAAACCTGCTAAAATAGGTGTAAAAATAGCAATAAAATTACTGGTTGCTCCAACAAGGCTAATTTCTTTTCCACGATTTTTTTTGCTAGAAAATTTAGCGAAATCAACATGATAGGGAATCCAATATAAGAGGCGGTAGATAACTAGAATAATAATAATCGCAGGAATAATTGCTTTATAATTACTTTCGTTTACAAAATAAAATAAAGTAAAATAAACAGCCCCAAAAAAAGCAGCTGTTTGTAAAGATCTCCTAAATCCGAACCGATTCAAATTTTTTGCTCCATAAGCCACTGTTAGGAAGTAAATAAGATTTCCGATTAAGTAGAACCAAGCGACTGTTTGCAAACTTCCATCAAAAATATTAAATAAGAAAATTGGTATATAGAGACCGAGTAAACCAGTGGCAATATAAATTATCCCCCTACTTTTGTATAAAGCTTTAAAACCTTTGGAAATTTTGTGGCTAAGGTAACTCTCTTTAGGAGTAATATTCATGGGATATATTTTAACATAAATTATTTTATTTTTTCTGGATAAAGGGGGATTAATGTCGATGAGTTTCTTGTTTTTTTGTTCGGCTGATGGTAATATCTCACTATCATATTATGTTTAAGACTCGTTTAATTGCTATTTCACTTTTAGTTGCCAGCGTGTTAGTTGGTTATTTTGCTGTTCAGGTAAAGGACACAAAGTTTCCTTATAAATTTGGTTTGGATATTGCTGGGGGAACCCATTTGGTTTATCGAGCTGATACTTCACAGATTGATTCTACAGAAATTTCTGATTCAATGTCAGCTTTAAGGGACGTGATCGAAAAGAGGACCAATCTATTTGGTGTATCGGAACCACTTGTTCAAACAGAGGAGGGTTCTTCTTTAGAGGGAAATCAGAAAGAGCATCGTTTGATTGTGGAACTTCCAGGAGTAACTGATATTAGTCAAGCTATTGAAATGATCGGCCAGACCCCCTTATTAGAATTCAAGTTAGCTCAAGAAATATCATCTGAGAATTTAGAAACAGCAACTAGTACTGAGGAACAGGAACCACAAGTTGTTTTTATAGACACAGGTATTTCAGGGAGAGTAATTGAAAGAGCTCAACTTGAGTTTAATCCGACTTCTGGTGAACCAGCAGTTTCTTTGACTTTTAACAGTGAAGGTAAAGATTTGTTTGCGAAAGTAACCAGTGAAAATGTTGGTCAAATTTTGGCTATTTTTCTAGATAATCAGGTAATCTCAACTCCTGTTATTCGTGAGGAAATTAGAGATGGGAAAGCTCAGATTAGTGGTGGTTTTACTCCTCAGGAGGCTAAAATTTTAGTAAGAGATATCAATTATGGGGCTTTGCCGTTACCAATAGAATTGATTTCAACTCAATCAATTGGAGCTTCTATCGGGACAGAGACTTTAGATAAAGGTGTCCACGTGGCTCTGTACGGTTTGTTGGTGGTGATTATTTTCTTAATTCTTTGGTATCGTTTACCCGGTTTATTGGCAGCTATCTCATTGCTTATTTACATTTCTCTGGTTTTGTCTGTTTTCAAATTAATTCCAATTACTCTGACTTCAGCCGGAATTGCTGGTTTTATTCTTTCTATCGGTATGGCTGTTGATGCTAATATTCTTATTTTTGAGAGATTAAAGGAAGAGCTAAAAAGTGGTAGGGATATTGATTCAGCGGTACGAGAAGGTTTTTCTAGAGCTTGGTTAAGTATTCGTGATAGTAATATTTCTAGTATTATCACGGCTATCATTTTATTCTGGTTTGGAACTTCGTTGGTAGAAGGTTTTGCTTTAACTTTTGGATTAGGAGTGTTAATTAGTATGTTGACAGCTATTACTATTACAAGATCATTTTTATTAGCAATTAGTCCTAAGCAAGATACAAAATTCAAAAAGAAATTATTTAATTCAGGAATTAATTTCTCCGACTTTTGACTTTATGAACTTTGGACTTTAGACTAATTATTATGTTTGTTATAAAAAACAAAAAAATATTCTTTATCTTTTCAAGCCTTTTGGTGACGGCTTCTATTTTTGTGATTGCATTTTTTGGTTTGAATTTTGGTATTGATTTTAAAGGAGGTTCTATTTTAGAAGTGGCTTATCTTGATACAGAACATCCGGCTGTGGAGGAATTGAAAGGAGGTTTGCAGGAGCTTAATTTAGGTAATTTTACTGTTCAGGAAACTGTTTTCAGTGATACACAGGATGAAGGGATTATCATAAGGACTAGGGATTTGAGTGAGGAGGAGAGGACAATGATAGTTTCCATAATTAGCCAAGAAAAAAAATATCAAATTGAAGAAAAAAGATATAATTCTATCGGTCCTGTTATTGGTAAGGAATTAAGAGGGAAGTCTCTTTGGGCAATTCTGATAGTTGTTTTAGCAATTATTCTATTTGTAGCTTTTGCTTTTCGTAAAGTAACAGAAGTGGCTAATTCAGATAACAAGGTTTCTTCTTGGAAATATGGCTTTGCTGCTATTATCGCTTTGGTCCACGATGTTTTAATACCGACAGGGATTTTTGCTTTGCTTGGGCATTATTTTATCAATTACCAGATTGATACAGTCTTCGTGATGGCAGTCTTGGCGATTCTTGGATTTTCAGTCAATGATACGATTGTGGTTTTTGATAGAATTCGTGAGAATTTGAGTGTAGCTAAAAAAGAAACATTTGATGAGATAGTTGGAAAGAGTTTACGACAAACAGTCACTCGTTCAGTCAACACTTCACTGACGACTTTAGCTGTGCTTTTGGCATTATATTTCTGGGGTGGGGAAGCTACTCAACAATTTGCTTTGATTCTTTCCATGGGTGTAATAGTTGGAACTTATTCTTCAATTTTCTTAGCTTCGCCTTTATTGACCCTCTTCCAAAAAAAGAAATAGTTAGAACTCTGAAAATTGGGATATTTCTTCGTCAACTTCAGAAAAGTTATTTTCACCGTATGCTCAATACGGCTCAAACAACTTTTCTTCATTTCCTCGAACTCTCCTCAATTTTCAAAGTTCTACTTCTGGGAGTTTCGAGGTCCGACCCCTCCTCATCGGCGGACATGCTCTTGGCTAGCACAA
The DNA here is from genome assembly GCA_034661035.1 of Patescibacteria group bacterium. Classification (GTDB taxonomy): domain Bacteria; phylum Patescibacteriota; class Minisyncoccia; order Phycocordibacterales; family UBA12079; genus JAGYLJ01. The sequence goes on from JAYEKM010000025.1 coordinate 15,402, forward strand.
CCGCATGAGGTCCAACCTCTTAGCTTCTATAAATAATCTTTTAAACCAAAATAGTGCAGTTAACTGCACTATTTCTAAATTTACCAAACCTCTCAGAGTCCAGAAGACTTTAAGAGAATTCTTTTAGCACTATTGCCGAGCCTGTCCGCCTTTGGAGGAGTCGGACCTCTTACGAGCGTTTCTTCCCAAATAACACTTTTTAAGGTACCATCTTTTTAGATGGTACTTTTTGACAAACAAAAGAATAATAGTTTCTTAGTTAACCAACTTTTTCAAAATCTTATCATTATGAAGGAGGGGAGAGTTATGAAAAGAAAAGAAGATGACAGAGGAGGAGTGGTTAATTCGGACAAAGAAATAGATTATCCTTTATGTATAGCCTGGATTGTTTGGATGGTGATTGTTATAATTCTTTTCATTAACTCGGCTATTGCTAATTCACCAAGTTCTTAACTTAAAAGGATGGAGGAGAAAATGGACAAATTGAAGCTGAAGAAGAAGTCTCAATGGCGTTGGAAAAATTTTTTTGTTGGTGTTGTAACGGGGATTATGCTAATTTTGTTGGGTTCTTGCTTTGGGAATTTACTTGTGAGGGCAACTTTTCAATGAAATTTGTGGAGGGCAGATGTTTTGTGTCTGCACTTTTTTATTCCATTAGAAAATAAAAGTTGGTTAAGAAAAACAGAGGGATTTTGGCGGAGCCAAAATCCCTTTTTTTGTTGCAATTATTTTATTTTTCGTTATAATAACTGGGACTTCTTGAAAATAAGCTTCTATCGAAATTCCCATAATTTCGGCTACAAAGTGAAATTATCAAAAAGACTTATCTCGATAAGACTTTTCTCTAATTTAACTTTTCGCTCGAAATATGAAAATTTCAATTAAAAGTTATTTACGAAGAAGTCCCTGGCCCTTTGAAAATGAAATAATTCTAGATTATCGTTTAATTACGATATCTAACATTGTACATGTCTATAATATATCGTGCGAGATAGTATAGACAAAAAACAACCTTTGATGATTTCAAATAAAAATTTAAAGAAGCTAGAATCAAACTTGAAAGAAAATAAATAGAGCTCTTTCTCTTGTTTCGTTTCTCTAAAGTAAAAAGGTAAATTTGTTTCTTGACCAATATGGACAGGTTCAGATTTACCGAAAAATTGTTTACAATTTTTTTATGATAGAGTTTGATCCTAGCTCAGGATGAACGCTGGCGGCGTGGATAAGGCATGCAAGTCGAACGACCTCTTCGGAGGGAGTGGCGAACTGGGTAGTAACAGGTGGGTATGAACTCAAGAGTCAGGAATAGCTTATCGAAAGATAAGGTAATACCTGATATCCCTACGGGGGAAAGATTTAAGGTTAATGAACAAATAGTTTATGTGTATCGATTTGATATTTGTGTTAGATTTACAATAAAAAGTTTTGGAAGATATCGAGATATCTTAAACAACTTTTTGTTTAAAGATAATATGAATATAAATTTGAGAAATGTGAAATATTTGTTTATTGACCTTTATCGCTCTTGAATCAGCCTGCTTAGTATCAGCTTGTTGGTAAGGTAATGGCTTACCAAGGCTATGACGCTTAGGGGAGGTGAGAGCCTGGCCCCCACCATTGGAACTGAGACACTGTCCAAACTCCTACGGGAGGCTGCAGTCGAGAATCTTCCGCAATGCACGAAAGTGTGACGGAGCGACGCCGCGTGATTGATGAAGCTCTTCGGAGTGTAAAGGTCTTTTATGAGTGAAGAAGTTTATTGACATTAGCTCATGAATAAGGGGCTGCTAACCTCGTGCCAGCAGCAGCGGTAATACGAGGGCCCCAAGCGTTATCCGGAATCATTGGGCGTAAAGGGTGTGTAGGCGGTTTAGTTAGTCTTATGTTAAAGCCTTGGGCTCAACCCAAGATCTGCATGAGAAACGGCTAAACTAGAGAGTGTGAGGGGTGAATGGAACTCATAGTGTAGGGGTGAAATCCGTTGATATTATGGGGAACACCAAAAGCGAAGGCAATTCACTGGCGCATTTCTGACGCTGAGACACGAAACCCAGGGTAGCGAAAGGGATTAGATACCCCTGTAGTCCTGGGCCTAAACGATGTTCACTAACTTTTCGGAGTATCGACCCTCTGAGAGGTACAGCTAACGCGTTAAGTGAACCGCCTGGGTAGTACGAGCGCAAGCTTAAAACTCAAAGGAATAGACGGGGACTCGCACAAGCGGTGGATCACGTGGCTTAATTCGACAATCCACGAAGAACCTTACCAAGGCTAGATATTTAACTGAAAGCTCTAAGAAACTAGAGCCCTCTCACAAGGACAGTTAAACAGGTGTTGCATGGCCGTCGTCAGTTCGTGACTTGAGTTGTTCTCTTAAGTGAGGAAACGAACGCAACCCTTATCGTCTGTTATACGTGTCAGGCGAGACTGCCCAGCACTTTGAGCACAAGCTCAAAGTGCGAGTTAAAAGTTTATAAAGTTCATAAAGTCAAAAGTTAGAAAAATTTGCTTCGCAAATTTTTCACTTTACAGACTTTAGACTTTAGACTTTTGACTTGCACTTTGTTCGCTTGCGAACAAAGTGCTGGGAGGAAGGTGGGGATGACGCCAGGTCAGCATGACCCTTGATGCCTTGGGCTGCTCACATGATACAATGGGTGTGACAACGGGTTGCGACGAAGTAATTCTGAGCTAATCCTTTAAACACATCCCCAGTTCGGATTGAGGGCTGCAATTCGCCCTCATGAAGTTGGAATCGCTAGTAATCGCAGGTCAGCTATACTGCGGTGAATACGTTCTCGAGTCTTGTACTCACCGCCCGTCAAGTCAAGGGAGCCGGGGGTACCCGACAGTCGTCTTAATGACGAACTAAGGTAAATTCGGTAACAAGGACTAAGTCGTAACAAGGTACGGCTACCGGAAGGTGGTCGTGGATTATTTCAAATTGAACGTGCCGACATTGTCGTAAGACAATGCCTAGTCAAAAGTTCATAAAGTCCATAAAGTTCATAAAGTCAAAAAATTTGCTTTGCAAATTTTTCACTTTACAGACTTTTAACTTTCAGCTTTTAACTAGTCTTTTCTTTCAGAAAAGACGGTTTAAACGGTGGATACTCATATCTAATATGAGAAGGTGTTGATCTCGGAGCCTTAAGTTGAGATCTGTTGAAACGAAACAACAGAAAGAGTTTTCAAAATAAAAAGACGACAAGCTATGCTTGTCGTCTTTTTATTTTGAATTATAGATTTTGAATTTTAAATTTTAAATTAAAACAAATTTTGGCTTTGCCAATGTCCTTTTTCTTTTGGATTATATGCAAAGCATATAATTCCATCGCTCGGATTATGTGAAAATTCATTTTCACAAATCCTCGCTCGAAATTATAGATTTTAAATTTTAAATTTCTGGAGGTTCAACCTCCAGATTCCTATAAAACCCCCAGTATTATATATGAAAGAGGTCCGACTCCTCCTCGTCGGCGGACATGCTCTTAGCTTCTATAAATAATCTTTTAAACCAAAATAGTGCAGTTAACTGCACTATTTCTAAATTTACCAAACTTCTCAGAGCCCAGAAAACTTTAAGAGAATTCTTTTAGCACCACTGTTGAACTTGTCCGCCTTAGGAGGAGTCCGTCTTCTAGTTTGAGGTCCAACCTCTTAGCTAAGATAAATGTTACCTTTAGCCACTGCGCATTGTATTACCACTGCCGAGGTTGGACCTCTAATTATTAAAAAAGTATTATTTCAACTTATAAGTAACCCCTCTACCACTTTCTCCAATTTGCTCAATTTTCCCTTCATCCTCCAACTCATTTAAATATTTCCTAGCTGTCTGGTCAGATACATCCAATAACTCCTCAATTTCATTACGGGTTACTCCTACTACTTCTACTCCAAGATTACAGTTTTGTAGTTGCTTTTGGTGGTCCATTTCCTTTTTAATAAATTTCAAGATTCGGTCTTTCCGACTAGCAGTCCGTTCCTCCAAAGCCTCCCGAGATTCCTCCTGCATCTCCTTCCTTTCACTCTCCGACCTCGGAGCAAACACTTTCCCGTCACTACCACCAGCACCAAAAAATCTCCCCTTAACATAGAACCCCAAACTTATTCCCGCAATAAAAAATAATATTTCCATAATTTTATTCTACCACATCTATTCCTCTTCGTCTGGTCACTTTTCCTTTTTATATGACTTTGATAACATCTATATATGACTATTAGAGAATTTAAACAAAGCGATCAAAAGGCAGTTGAAGAAATCTTTGCTTTATACTGGACTGACCCAGAGTTTCTTCAAGAACTTTCCGATGAGTTGCTGTCATTTTTAAAAACAGGCTTAACTAAAGACCTAGGCTTTTTTGTGTCTGAAGAAAATGATGAAATTACAGGAATTGTTGGTTTCAAAAAATTAGCTGATTATTTTAAACCATATACAAAAACAGATAATCCGATTGAACTATATGTCATTGCTGTAAAAAATAAATGGAAGGGAGTTGGAAAGAAATTAAAAATAAAATTAATTGAGGAGGCAGAAAAAATGCAATTTGGTGAAATTCTTTTTTTCAGCCCCAACTCACACTCTGAGTCATGGAACTTCCACGATTCATTAGGTTTTGAAAGAGCCGGAGAAATAACCCCACCCAACGACAAACCCGGCCAAATCTGGAGAAAAGTTTTGTAAATCCAAGTTACCCACAGAATCCTTAGAGCTTACCTGTCCGATAGGCAGGATTGAACATCTAAGTGATTAGGGTAGAGATTTTCTAGAGTGAGGTGTAGAATTAGGATATACAATTAAAATATAAATAATATGAATTTAGGAAGCAAAACCTTTTAAAATTATGGAATTAAAAAAACCAGATTATTATCTTTATATAGATGATTCAGGGAGTAGACATCCTGATAGACAAGATTTTATTGATCGTGATGATAAATTAGACCATTTTGCTTTAGGCGGAGTTTTAATTGCAACGGAAGATAAAGAAATAATTAAAGAAAAGTATGAAAATTTTTGTAAAAAATGGGATATAAATTACGCTTTACATTCTTCTGATATAAGAGGAATGAGAAATGATTTTTCTTGGCTTGAAGAGAGTACAAAAAATAAAGAAAAATTTCAAGATGAAATGAGTAAATTTTTAGTATCCTTGCCTGTTATGGGTTTTGCGAGTGTTATTTACAGGCCAGGATACAATAAAAGATATAAAGAAAAATATGGAAATAACCGCTGGATGATGTGTAAAACAGCTTACAATATTTTAATAGAGAGAGTTGTTAAACATCTTAAAAAAACAAAAAGTACTATGTATGTTCGTTTTGAAGAAGCTGGTAAAAAAGAAAATATTGCAATTTATGAGTATAGTAAGGAATTAAAAAATAAAGGACATCCGTTTGATCCAGAAACAGCATTGAGATATGATCCTGTTGATAAAGAGGATTATAAAGAAATCATATTAGGTGAGCCAAAAAGAAAAAGAAAGTGGAATTTGTTTGTTCAAATAGCTGATTTGTATTTATATCCAATGGCAAAAGGTAGATACGATGCGGAGTTTCTGCCTTGGAAAATGTTACAGAAGTACGGTAGGGTTATAGATGCTCATCTGCCCGAAGTTAGTTTAGATATTGAGGGTATTAAATATAGTTGTTTTGAAGATTTTGATAATTTAGAAAGCAAAAAACCTAAGCAAGCTTAGGTTTGATGCCGGCTCGCAAACGCGAACCCCGGGGCTTACGCCCGATACTTATAATGTATCATAAGGTGTTGAAGAAAAGCAAGCGAAAGCTAAAAAATTTGTGGATAGGGTAAAATATTTTCTCTTAGAAAATATTTTACCCTATCCACAAAAAAAGTCAATGTCAAACTTTTTAATAAGATGAAAACTAAGACTTGAAGAAGAATAAAAAATTATTATTTAAATATAAATAAAACAATGATTGAAACAATTAAAATAACAGGAAAAAGTAATTCCATACCCAATGGTTTTAAATTGTCTGGGTTAGGAACCCTGACAATTATTACTGGTGAAAATAATGCAGGAAAAACTAATTTTATAAATGCTGTTTATAATAAAACTAAAGCTGATTTTGATACAGAAGAAGATCCTGAGATAATTTATATTAAAGCTGAGAATATTAAACCATCAGCAGACGTACTTTCTCATTCTAAAGATAGCGCTTGGCTTATAGATAATTTGGCAAACTTGTTTGCTAATTTAGAACTAGATTTAGAATTAAAAGACGAGCATGAAGACAGTGCTATTGGTATATTAAAAGACATACAAGAAGAAACTAATAAGAATCTTAAAGATTTTTCTGGATGCAGTAGTCATGAGTGTATTATAAATATAGGTGTTGATAGTGAAGAAGAAGGTGATAGAACAAAATTAAGTGCTAAAACAATTATTAGAGCTTTGATTGATTCTATAGAAATAAGTGAAATCTTAGGAAATGGTGATAAAAAAGATAGAAAATTGGATGATTTAGGACAAGGTACCCAAAGATTAATAGTAATCTCTGTATTAAAAGCCTACCTGGATATTTTATTGAAAAGTGAATTATTGCTTAATAAGCCTATTCTTATTTTGTTTGAAGAACCTGAAATTTATTTACATCCTAAATTGAAAAGAACTCTAAATTCAACTTTGGAAAAGATATCCGAATTAGATAACCACCAAGTTATAATTACAACACATGATTCATATTTCACTTTCCCACCATTAAATGAAAATTTAAATAAAAAAACTTTTTCTTTTATAAAAAAAGAAGATGGCGATACAGATATTTTAGAAGAAGGATTAATTAGTGGGATAGAAGATGAATTACTTTTTATTTTTTTATATTCAAAGATGGAAGATGAATATAAAGATAAAATTGATAGTATAGAAGTAGGAAATATTAAGAATCGGGTTTATAAAAAAGGTGATGGGTCAAAGCCCAATCTTAGTAATTTAGAATACATAAGACATCAAATACATCACAGTGGAGACAATCCAAATACTTTTAGATGTGGAGTTTTAATGGAAAGTGAAAATATACCTGAAGGCAAAAATTACTATACTCAAAAAGAACTTTCAGAAGCTATTGAAAAAATGAGTCAAATTATAGGAAACAAAGGTTAAGGAAAAAGTCTCATATTTTAGTTTTTATATTTAATGTGTACTATGTAATACCCAAAACCTCAACCCATGCTACAATAACCTCAATGAAAATCTTAAAAGACAAAGACATTTTCAAAAATCCAGAACATCAAGAACCAGATTCTTATAAAGACAGACCAACTGTGAAAATAATTGTTAAAAATGACAAAGGGGAGATTGCTCTAATCACTAACCCTATTCACAATTTTTTTCTTTTGCCAGGCGGGGGAGCGGAAAGTAGTGATTTAGAAAAGGAAGCTGAAAGAGAAGCGTTAGAAGAAATTAATTATCATACAAAGATAGTAAAAGAAATCGACAAAATAGAGGAATTTCGGAATAGAAATACAAAACACTGCATAACCACTTGTTTTTTAGCTGAAGCAGTTAAAGAAAATGATAAAGATTTAAGAACAGAGGAAGAAAAGAAAAATGGACTTGTGGTTCAGTGGTTTGAATTAAACAAAGCTTTAGAGATATTAGAAAATCAAACAGAAAAAGTTAAAAACGAAGAAGTTAAATTTTATAACACAGCCTTTAATATAATTAGAGACTTTTACTTTTTAAATCTGTATAAGGAAAGGTAAAACCTCAATCCATGCTACAATAAAACTAATGAATCCCGTTAGAGATTTGGTGTAGAACAAATCAATTTTATTTTGAATATAAGTAACGGGAATAAATATTATTAATTTAATTCGAGGACGTTTATCTAAGGATAAACTATCTCTAACGGGATGAAAAACAAAAAAGCCATTCTCTCAGCTCTCACAGCTCTTCTAGCTGCTAGTGGACTAACTGGTTACACCATTGTTAAAAAAACCGACATCCAACAACCAGATTTTGAAACCAAACAACACCGCATCACTAGCGTGATAGACGGCGACACTCTTAAAATAAAAACCGGCACTCTCAAAACACGAAAAGTCAGACTAATCGGCATCAACGCTCCCGAAAAAGGCGAGTGCTATTTTGACGAATCAAAACAAGCCCTCACTCAAATCACAGAATCTAAAATCATTAATATAGAAAAAGACATTTCTGGACTAGACGAATACAACCGACTACTTCGCTATATTGTTGCCATCAACCAAGACCCCGAACAAGACAATATCCAAGTTAATTACTATATGATACGAAACGGCTTCGCCTTTTATCAATCCAGCCCACCCGACAACCGCTACCGAGACCTCTTCATCACTGCACAAAGACAAGCCCAAGCTGACAATCTCGGCTTGTGGAAAGATTGCGATTATACAGAACAGGTCAGCGAAGAAGCGGCCGCTCTCAGAGAACAAAGCACCGAACCCACCGACCCAGACTGCCTTATCAAAGGCAACATCTCCGATGCTGGTTACGGCAAAACCTATTTAGTAGAAGGTTGCGACAATTACAACAGAACTATTATAGACACCAGAAAAGGGGAGTCCTATTTCTGCACAGAACAAGAAGCCCTAGACGCCGGCTTCCGAAAAGCTACTAATTGCCCTTAGTAAATGAGGTCCAACCTTTTAGCCTCTATAAATAATCTTTTAAGCCAAAATAGTGCAGTTAACTGCACTATTTCTAAATTTATCAAACTTTTCAGAGTCCAGAAGACTTTAAGAGAATTCCTTTAGCACTATTGCCGAGCCTGTCCGCTGGTGAGGAGGAACCGTCCTCTAGTTTGAAGTCCAATCTATTAGTTAAGATAATTATAATTTTTTCTCACTAAAAATTCTGTTTTACAATTACCTAGGTCGGACCTCTTATCGTATTTAGGTTATTTTACTGTTTATGTTATCATTAACCCTATTAAATCTTTGATTTGTATTTGATAGCGTATTGTATGTAATTAGAGTAGAGCGGGTTAAAACCCCAGTGAAATGATTTTTAATTTTTTGAAAAAAATTAAAAATATCATTTTATCGAAGATAAAATGAATTTCACGGGGTAATATTTTTCTAAACTCGCAAGCTCGTTAAGAAAAATATTATGAAAATTTACTCTTGGAACATCAATGGCCTGAGGGCTGTTTTAAAAAAACCAGAATTTAAAGACTTTTTAGATCAGCAAAAACCTGATGTTTTGCTAATGCAAGAAATTAAAATTAACGAAGAAGCTCGTCTAAAGAAAAACATCGATTTCGAAGAATTTGGTTATAAGGCTTATTGGAATTCAGCAGAAAGACCCGGCTACAGCGGCACCCTCACCCTCATCAAAAAAGACTTAGACCTCCAAGGTCTAAGTCTGGAGAATGGAATCGGAATTGAAAAATTTGATACAGAAGGCAGAGTCCAGACTATAGAATTCGCAGATTTCTATCTGCTAAATATTTATTTTCCCAATGCTAATCGTGAATTAACTAGATTAGACTACAAAGTAGAATTTGATTTGGCTTTAGAAAAATATGTTGGAAAATTAAGTAAGAAAAAATCAGTCATTCTAGGAGGGGACTTTAATGTCGCTCATGACGAAATTGATTTAGCTCGACCAGAAAACAACAAAGGCAACGCCGGTTTTACTAAAGAGGAAAGAAAATGGATTCATGCTTTCTTAAAAAAAGACTTCGTGGATGTTTGGCGTAAAGATAACTCAGACAGATCTAAATATACATGGTGGACCTATCGAGCGATGGCGAGAGAAAGAAATATTGGCTGGCGGATTGACTATTTCTTAGTCACTAAAGATTTTCTTTCAAAAGTGAAAGAAGTTGAAATCCACGACCAAATCTTTGGCTCTGATCATTGCCCTATCAGTATAGAAACAACAATCTAGTTCACCCAATCCTCCATCAGACCACTTAGAGCCTGCCCTCCGATGAGGCAAGGTCCAACTTCCAAGTTGAAAACACTGGCTATTTTAGACTTATCCCCAGAATCCTTGGAGGTCCAACCTCCAAGTAAAGGTTTACTTTTCTGGGGAAAAGTGGTATATTACAAGAGGTTTTGTTCTTTAGTTCTTAAAAATTTAACCTATTTAAACTCACTCAAAGAAAGGAAAAAAAATGACAAGAAGAAATTTTGGAAGTGTTTTGTTGAGAAATGCACGGCAATGTGCAGAAAGAACAGGAGTTCCAGTCCGAATCGTGATTGATAACGGTCCAATTAATCACTGTTTCTTTACGTCAGAAGCTCGGAAACTCGGTTTTCGAGTTACCGAACCAACTTGTGAACAAACAACCCACGAGGCAATTATGGTCTCGTCAAAAAGATTAAGAGGTGGTTGGTGAGTTTAGCTACTGTTCATCATTGCACACAAGGAGCCATCACGGCTCCTTTTTTTTCTTTTCTTTACATTTTTCAAGTTCGTGTTACCTTTAATTTTAGATGGTTCTTTTATTTAAAACCTAGAAAAAGGAGGATTGGAAAATGGAGAGAATTAGAGAAGCAGCTGATATTCAGCAAGCGTTGGCCGTTACAGAACTGAGAAATGGTAATGGAAGAGGTCTTTTTTATGATGAGAAAGGGCGTAAAAAGAAAGAAAAGAAAAAGACCTTCTTGACTGTAAGGATTGATGAACCTCAAATTCCTTCACATGTTGATGGGGTAAAGTCTATAGAGCCCGTACATACATAGTCACAGGTTTAAATGCAGTATTTCCCCATAAAGAGTAGACAAGGGAGTCACATAGAGTGGCTCCTTTTTTTTATTCTCAAATAAATTTTATGATATACTTTAGAGAATGAAAAAAGAATTGAAATCAACAAGAGATGGTTTTGGAGAGGGTCTTTTGGAGGCTGGGATAGAAAATGAAAATGTGGTAGCTTTGTCAGCTGATTTAACAGAATCAACTAGAACTAATTTATTTGCAGATAAATTTCCTGAAAGATTTATCCAAGTGGGAGTAGCCGAACAAAACTTAGCCAGTGTTGCTTCAGGAATGGCAGCTATGGGGAAAATACCTTTTATGACTTCGTTTGCAATTTTTTCTCCGGGGAGAAATTGGGAACAAATTCGGACAACTATTGCTTATAACAACACCAATGTAAAAATTGCTAGCTCTCATGCAGGGGTTGTGACTGGCCCTGATGGAGGTAGTCATCAGATGTTAGAAGATATTGCTTTGATGAGGGTCATTCCACGAATGACAGTTTTTTCACCTGCTAATTTTGAAGAGGCTAAACAGATGACCTTAGAAGCTATGAGAATAAACGGACCCGTTTATTTACGTTTATCTCGCCTCCCAGTTCAAAACTTAGACCTCCAAGGTCTAAGTTTTTCCTCGTTTGAACATCAGGAGGACAAGTTTGATTATGACGAGACTAAAGTAGGAATAATCGCTACCGGTCATCTTGTTCACCAAGCTCAACAAGCCTCTTTAGAGCTTGAAAAAGAAGATATCAAAACAGCTGTTCTTAACCTGTCTGTAATCAAACCCCTTGATGAAAAAAAGATTTTAGATTTTGCTAAAAAATTTAAAGCTTTAGTCACTGTTGAGGACCATCAGCTTGCAGGAGGAATGGGTTCTGTTGTAGCTGAATTTCTTTCCCAACATCATCCAATTAAAATTGAATTTGTGGCAGTCAAAGATCAATTTGGTCAATCAGGGACAGCCAAAGAATTATTGAGACATTATAATCTTGATTCAATAGCTATAAAGGAAGCTGTTTATAAGATAACTCGATAGTCACCTTGTGCACAAAATCAGCGACCGCTGAGTTTGTGCACAAATATAGTTGCAAGAAAAAAAGAGCAAAACCTTTGGTTTTGCTCTTTTTTATCATTCTTATCCCCAAACCATCTTATCTAAACTCTCAAATTTAGCTATAATAATATAGTTAAGTCTGTCAAAATTCAGGTCAATTTAATTATACCCAATACATATAAATAACTAATGAAAATCCCATTAGAGCTAACAGAAATTTTCAATTTCTTACCTCTAACGGGACAAGCAAACTAAAACAATGAAAGTTAACCTATCAAAAAAAATAACCAAACCACTGATTACCCTAATAATCATAACTTTCACTATAACAACACAAGCAGCCTTCACAGAACCCACCACAGCACCCTCAGCCTCAGACCAAGACTTCACCCAAAACATCCTAGGCGCTAACAATAACAACAATGACTTCGATTCCTCCACAGTAGTAGCCAATA
>JAYEKM010000026.1:0-26866 GCA_034661035.1 Patescibacteria group bacterium
ACAACAATGACTTCGATTCCTCCACAGTAGTAGCCAATAACGATGGAAGTCTCATAGAAAGACTAGAATACATCATTACTTCACTCTCAGCCCTCTGGACCAAATCAGGTAATGATCTCTACTATACTACTGGGAATGTAGGAGTAGGGACGACTACCCCGAACACGACAGTACATATATCTGCTAATACCCCCGGTATTGTTATTAATGACACGGGTACTAGTAACGGGAGTATTAGGTTTCGTCAAGATGAAACACAAAAGTGGGGTCTTATCAGATATGCAAATGAAAGTGCTACTTTAGCAAATGCTTTCACTATTTATCAATTTACTGATCAAAATGATAGTGTCGTTAACCAGTATAGAATGGTGATAGATGATGATGGTAACATAGGTATAGGTACGTCAGCACCAGCAGCACCATTTGACGTTACCTCCAACGTAGCTGACAACAGTATGGTAGCAGTAAACTCTAATGCAACTGGCTATGGACCTTTCTTTCAAGGAGGGGGTGGAGCAACAAGTAACTATATTTTTTATTTTAGGGATAAAGATGGAAGTAGTCCTTTCTATATGAATGGAGATGGCAATGTAGGGGTGGGGACGACGGTACCAAGTAAAGTTTTGGATGTTTCTTCTACTTCTTCCAGTTTGGCACGTTTTATCCATAATGATGGAGCGGGAGCTTGGGTAACAATCGCAGAAAGTACTGATGCCTTTCAATTAGGATTAAATTCTGGAAAATTTCAAATATATGATAATGACCCAGGTGCTTATCGATTTACGATTGATACAAGTGGTAACATTGGGATTGGTACAGCAAATCCGACATCAAATTTACATGTCGTAGGTAATACTTATGTAACAAGTAATTTAGGTGTGGGGGATACACCTAGTTCTAGTTACGGATTAAAGGCTTATAAAGCAGGTACTAATACTAGTGGAATAGCTGGTATAAGTATAGATCTACGCCAGTCCTCTGCTTCTAGTGGGACTTATTATAATTATGCATTAAATGTTTCTGGCAGAGACACAATAAGTAGTGGGCAGACAAATAGTGGTTATATGATGGGCGCTAATATTAGTGGTTACGCTATTGGGCCAGGGACTATTGGTTCTGTTTATGGGATGAGATTAGATTCAGGGACATTAACAACAGCCGGAACAATAACAAATCTTTATGGAGCATACGTTAGATTATTAAACCAAGCTAGTGGAACTATAACAAACGCTTCAGGAGTTTATGTAACTTCTAGTGCTTATAGCGGTTCAATGACTAATGTTTATGGGGTAAGAATCGGTAATATGGCGGGAACTAATGATTATGGAATTTATCAAGAGGGCTCAAATGACGATAATTATTTTGCAGGCAACGTCGGCATCGGCACGACAGCACCAGGCTACAAGTTAGCAGTCAATGGTACGCTTGCTTGGGGTATGGAGGCGGCAGCTTATATGTATGGATATGACGGTCATAAAGTGGCTTACACAGGAACCACTAGTAATATTTTTTACTCTGGTGGTGTATCAGGTTTCGGGGTAAATAATCAAGCAGACACTACAAGGTTATTCCAAATTAAAGACGACGGCAACGTCGGCATCAACGACACCACCCCCCACCTACAAACTAGACGTCAACGGAACCATCAGAGGTTACACCATCACAGACTCATCAGATATAAGATTAAAGAAGAACATAACACCCATAGGTAATACTCTAGACAAACTAACTCAATTAAGAGCAGTTACCTACAATTGGAAAGATGAACTAAATCTAACCTCAGATACACAAATAGGTCTAATAGCTCAAGAACTAGAAGAACATTTTCCTCATCTAGTAAACACAGATTCAGAAGGTTATAAGTCTATTCAATATGGTAAGTTGTCGGCTGTTCTTTTGGAGGGGATTAAGGAGTTGAAGGGGGAGAAGGATAGAGAGATTGAGGAGTTAAAGGACAAAAATAAAGAACAAAATAACATTATTGAGGAATTGGTAAAAAGGGTTGAGCAATTAGAAAATTAATTTTTTATTTCTTACTTTTTTATATGCTATAATAAATTATTATGTTAAACCTAAAAGAAACCGTTGAGTTAGCGGCTCAAAATAAAAAGGCTATTGGACATTTTAATATTTCTAACTTTGAGATGTTAAAAGCGATTTTATCAGCAGGAGAAGAATTGTCTCAGGGGAAAGAAGATAAAGTTCCTTTGATCATTGGTTTATCAGAAAGCGAAAGGAAGTTTATTGGTTCAAAGCAGGCAGTAGCTTTTGTTAAAAGCTGGAGAGATGAACATGGATATCCTGTATTTGTGAATGCAGATCACTGCACTACTTTTGAAAGTGTTAAAGAGGCAGGAGAAGCAGGTTTTGACTCTATCGTTATTGATAATTCTAGTTTGACTTTGGAAGGAAATATTAAAGCGACAGCAGAAGCAGTGGCTTATATAAAAGGAATGTATCCAGAGATGGTTTTAGAAGGTGAATTAGGAGTAATTGGAATACATTCAGCTTTACTAGATGAAGTTCCTGAAAAGGCAGTAATTAGTAAAGAACAGTCTACAACAGCAGTAGAGGCGGTTAAGTTTGCCCAAGAAACTGGAGTGGATTGTTTTGCTCCTGCCGTAGGAAATATTCACGGAATGTTGAAGAGATCTTTTAACCCCAATTTAGACATAGAGAGAATTACTGAAATTAATGAAACTGTTGAGGTTCCTCTGGTGCTACATGGTGGTTCGGGTATTCGGGAAGAAGATGTTCAGAAAGCTATTATTGAAGGAATGTCAGTTGTGCACGTCAGTACGGAATTGAGAAAGGCTTATAGTTCAGCTATTAAGGAATTGACGAAAGATTTTTTTGTTAAAAATCCAGATGAAGTAACTCCTTATAAAGTAATGAAGTCAGTGGTAGAGGAAGTACAGGTAGTGGTAAAGAAAAAATTGGAATTATTTGGTTGGTAAAATTCTATATAGTTTATAGTCATGTTAAAAATCTATAAGAAAATAGGCGAAACCCCTTTGGAGTGTTTGAAGAGATTAGCTAGAGAAAATCCTGAATATAAAAATATGAAGATGACTTATGCAGGGAGATTAGACCCTATGGCAGAGGGGGAACTTTTGGTATTGGTAGGGAAGGAATGCAAGAAAAAAGATAAGTATCTTGGATTAGATAAAGAATATGAGTTCGATGTGTTGTTTGGAATGGAAACAGATTCTCTTGATATATTAGGGGTGCCAAATAAAAAAATCCAGTCTTTAAAAGATTATAATGTGACTATACATAGAGAAAAAATGGAAAGGTTTTTAAAAAATATAAAAGGTAGACAAACACAAAAATATCCAGCTTTTTCTTCTAAAACTATTGGTGGTAAACCGATGTTTGAATTAGCTAAGGTAGGGGAGTTAGAAGGAAAAGAGATTCCTGAAAAAGAAATTGAAATTTATGAGGCAGATTTTCTTAAAAGTTATTGGATAAAAGGAGAGGATCTGAAAAAAGATATCACTGACAGAATATTATTAGTAAAAGGGGATTTTAGACAAAATAAAATTTTGAAAGAATGGAAAGTTGTTTTAAAAGGGAGAGGAGACGATCGATTCCTGGTTTCCAAAATGAGAATAAAATGTTCTAGCGGGACATATATTAGGGTAATTGCTCAAACTCTGGGTGTGTTTTTAGATGTTCCGGCTTTAACATTAAGGATTAACAGGTTGAAAGTTTTTACTTAAACAGGTGCCTTGGGTGGTTTTTTAAAATTTAAAATAAAAAAGAGGAGGTTGTCGTAGACAACCTCCTCTTTTTTATTTATAGTTTTTATTAACGACGTAAGGCGAGAATAATTAAAAAAGAAACTAATTTCTGCTTGTTGGTAGGGTATAATTTTTTAATTATCGAACCGAGGAGTTAATAAAGGTTTGATACCTTGAAGCTTTGCTTCAAAAAATCTCTATTTTCCTACAAATGGTACAAGAACGTCCATTTTTCCGATTGATTGAATCAAGTCGCTGGCGATTAACATTACTACAAGGATTGCAAATGTAAGTGCAATAGTAATTAGTAATTTTTGATCATTCTTCCAGTTTAATCTTCCCCAAATATTTGGTAATGCATAAATTGCAAAAATACTAATAGTGAAAGGTAAAAGTAAAGAAATTACATAAGTTGCTCCCCAAACTGCATGAGACATTGGTACTAAAGTTGTGGAAACAAATAAAGTACGAAAAATGAAGGCAATTGCTGAGAAAACATTATCTAAGTAAAAAATAGCAAAAAAGAAAAACAAAAATAAGTAACTTGTTGTAAACAGGGCGTACCATGAAGAGTTAAAGTAAAATTGCTTTAAAGTCTGCTTTTTGGCTGTATTTTCCATATATTTTTAATTTACCCTGTTAAATATGATGTTCTCATATAATTCCTGCATTCAGATTATATAAAAACAATTATAACTGTAATATGTTTTTATAAATCTTTATTTGAAATTATAAGATTTGACTTTATATTTAATAAGGATTTATTGATTAATAATGTTTATTGTTAGCTACTTTACCCATTTTTTGTCAAATCTTAGGTTTATTTTCTCAAATAAGCCTATTTAACAGGGTGAACTAATAATATCTATAATAATACGCATCATTATAAAACAAATTATAAAAAAAGCAAGCCCCGTTAGAAATCGCAGAAATCTTTGATTTCTTATTTCTAACGGGGCAAGGGGAAGAAAAAAGTCTTTGTTTTTAGTCAAATTTGCTTAAATATGTTAAAATTTACCCTGTTAAATGATTTTATTTAAAATAAAATTAAGATTTGACGATAGTTGTAAAAAGAAACTAATTAAGCAAAATAATATTATTTATTAATAATTAAGAATGATGAAAATCAAATCATATTTAATAGGGTAAACCTCATGAATACTGAAGATACAAAGAAAATTAAAAATTTCTCAATTATTGCTCATATTGATCATGGGAAGTCTACTTTGGCTGATAGAATGTTGGAAATTACCAATACTGTGGAAGAAAGGAAGATGAAAGATCAAATTTTAGATCAAATGGAGTTAGAAAGAGAAAGAGGAATTACTATTAAAATGCAACCAGTCCGTATGGAATGGAAAGGACATATTTTGAATTTAATTGATACCCCTGGCCATATTGATTTTTCTTATGAAGTTTCTCGGGCTTTGCGGGCGGTAGAAGGCTCTATTTTGTTGGTTGATTCGACACAAGGTGTGCAAGCTCAGACTTTGACGACTTTGAATATGGCAAAAGATTTGGAAATTCCAATTATTCCCGTTTTGTCTAAAGTAGATTCCCCGTTAGCTAGGGTGGAAGAAGTGAAAGAAGAAGTAGCCAAGTTGCTGAATTGTGACAAAGAAACTATTTATGAGACTTCTGGTAAGACAGGAAAGGGTGTAGAAGAGCTGTTGAATGGTATTTTAGAAAAAATTTCTAGTCCAACAGCTGAGTATATAGAAAGAGATGATTTTAGAGCGTTGGTGTTTGATTTTAAATATTCTACTCATCGGGGAATTATTGTTTACGTGAGAGTGTTAGATGGTGAGATTTCTAAAAATAGCCAATTAGTGTTTAGGAGTGTTAAAGAAAAATTTAATTCTTTGGAAGTTGGTATTTTTTCTCCTAATGAGGTACCTAAAGAATCATTGAAAGTGGGTGAGATTGGGTACATTGTAACGGGGATTAAAAAACCGGGTGTCGCTTCTGTGGGGGACACAGTGACTCTGGCTAAAAGTACAGTACCTGTTTTGAATGGTTATCAAAAACCTAAGTCTGTCGTTTGGGCATCTGTTTATCCTGAAGATTCTGATGATTTTAATACTTTGCGTCTGTCGTTGGGGAAGTTGCAATTATCTGATGCTTCTTTTACTCATGAAGAGGAATCCTCAGGGGCTTTAGGGCGTGGCTTCCGTTGTGGTTTTTTAGGGATGTTACATTTAGAGATTATTACTGAAAGGCTGAGAAGGGAATTCGGGATTGAATTGATCGTGACCCATCCGAGTATTTCTTATGATGTTTATTTTAAAAAAGGAGAAAGAAAGATGATTTTTTCACCAGTTTTTTTTCCTGAACATGGGGAGGAAGAGAAAGTGTTTGAACCTTGGATTTCTTTAAAAATTATGACTCCCAATGAGTATTTAGGGAATATTATTCAATTGTTTTATGAACATGAGGTTGAGATGGGTGGATCCGAGGATTTTGGGGATGGACGTTTGTCTATTTCTGCGGAAATGCCGTTGCGGGAGTTGATGAGGAATTTCTTTGACGATCTAAAGAGCGCGTCGTCTGGTTACGCTTCTTTAGCTTATGAGATGTTGGATTATCGTCTAGCTGATGTAGTTAGGATGGATATTTTAGTGGCGGAAGAAATTGTACCAGCTTTTTCTAAAATTGTGGCTAGAAAGAGAGTACAGGAGGAAGCAGAGAAAAGTGTGGAGAAATTATATAAGGTGTTACCTCGGCAGATGTTTGTTACTAAGATTCAGGCTAAAGCTGGTGGAAGGATCATTGCGTCTAAGAAATTGTCGGCTTTAAAAAAGGATGTGACTGGTCATTTGTATGGTGGTGACATTACTCGTAAAATGAAATTGAGAGAGAAACAGAAAAAAGGCAAGAAAAAGATGCTTGCTTCTGGTAAAGTTAATATTTCTCAAGATGTTTTCTTGAAGATGATGAAGGGAGGGAATTAGGTCTGATTGTTAGAAGGGAATGTAAACTGCGACCATACTGATGCCTACCAGTATACCCACAATAATCCAAAACATTTGAATTTTCTTTTTGCTTTTTTTATCAAATAACATATTCTATATAATATACTTTTAATTATTAACAATCAAATCAATTCCACTAGCTCTTTCTTCAAAATTTCGACTACGAAATTTTGAAGAAAGAGCTAGTGTGAACCCATCGTGTAATTGATTTGTTTGTTAATAACTTTTTTAATTTAAAGCATGTCTCGTTTAAAAAATAGGAACAAAGTGAATAAAATTGTTTACTCGTGGCTGGTATTAGTAGTACTGGTAGTCGTGATTGTTTTGGTGGGAAAAGGTGTATGGGGTGTCTATAAAAGTAAAGAGATTTCTTTTAATAATAGAATGTATTCCGAAGAAGAATATGAAAGATTGAAAGGAAGAAGTGATTCTGTAACTATTGAAATTGAAATGTTGGAGACAGAGAAAGGGGTAGAGACCGAGATAAGGGATAAATTTAGGGTGGTTAAAGAAGGAGAGCAATTAGCAGTGATCATAAATTCGGTAGAAGATGACAAAAAAGTAGAAGTTGAAAAAGAAAAAAAAAGTTTTTTTAAAAAAATCTGGGAATTCTTGCGGGATTAGTTAAGTGGTATAACACGACCTTCCCAAGGTTGAATCACGGATTCGATTTCCGTATCCCGCACAAAATTAGTGTTTGTGTTTTTTACAGTAGATAGTAAAATTAAGTTATTAATATTCACCCTGTTAAATAAATTTATATTTTTTAAAAATATAAAGTTAAGATTTGATGGAGGTGAAATAATAAATCGTATAACAAATTTTTTATTAATTAATTTAGGTCTGTTAAGTTTAAAATCAAATCTTATTTAACAGGGTTTACCATGTTAAATAGCCTATCCTATATATTTAAAGAATATTCCGGATAAGATTAAAATTTGACGGAGGTAATAATATAACAAAAGAGTAATTAAAAAATATTATTAACTAATAAATTTACAGTTGAATAAAAGTCAAATTTTATTTAACAGGGTATCTAAAGAATTTTTATGGAATTTATAAAAAAGAACTTTGTTTTAATTTTAGCTTTTGCTCTACCTGTTGCTCTGGTTGCTATTGTTGTCCTGAGTACTTATTTACCTTCAATGTTTATCTCAACTAATTATAATTTCGTCTATGCTTTATGTGATGACGATTATTATTACGGCTCATATAATTGTAATGACTATTTGAGAGAACGTTATACTGTTGAAGAAGGGAAATTGGTTGAAAATGTTGTGATTGCTGATATTCTGCCTGATGGGCAGAAAATTAATGACGGTAAAAATCTTGATGCCCGTGTTTTCTTACACAATACTGAAAAGAATGAAAGTCGCGAAATTACTATAGAAGAAGCCCAAACACTAGACTTACAAGATTTGCTTACTTCTCCTGACGGCGTAACAGTTTCTAGTCATTATGATAGCGATGCTGATATTTTTCCATTCTATAATGGGAGATCTTCTTACGGTTATTATCTAACTAAAGGTAAAAGTCGTAGTAAGATTAATCTTATTAATTATAGCGACCGGTATTATTATCGTAACAATTTCCAATTTATTGGATGGATATTACCGGGAAGAAACTAATTTTTATTAATTAATTCACCCTGTTAAATAACTTCTTTTAAAAAAATAAGGTTAAGATTTAACAGAAGTAATAATTAAAAAATAAGTTAAATAAAAAAGATATTATTAATTAAAAAAATTCCTAGTTGAATAAAAGTTAAATCTTATAATTTCAAGTGAAGATTTATAAAAACATATTATAATTATAATTGTTTTTATATAATCTGAATGCAGGAATTATATGAGAATGTCATATTTAACAGGGTAAAATTTATCTATGAATAAAGAAGAATTATTAAATGAACTTTCTTCTAAAATAAGAGCTGGAGAAATAAGCCGAGGTGAATTATTAAATCGATTTGGTTTGGCCTCTGTACCTAAAAAAGAAGGCAGTAATAAAAGTACTAAGCACTCCAACTTTTCTATTACCAAGATTTTGTATGTTCTAGGAGCCGCTATCGTGATTATTGGGATTGTTATTTTTATCGCTCAAATTTGGACAGATATCGGTGCTTTTGGAAGAATTTCAGTAACATTAGGTTTGGGACTTCTTATCACTATAATTGGTTCTGTATTACAGAAACAGCATCCAAGTAATAATGTTATCAGTATTGGTTCTGTTTTTCATGCGATTGGAGGGTTTCTGATTCCTGGAGGATCAATAGTGGCTCTTATGGAATTAAACGTTGATAGCCCGACTCTGTGGCCAGTGGCAATTACATTTGGAGTAATCTTTTTATTTTATTTGTTACTGAACAAAGTTCACAAGAATGCAATTTTAACTTTCTTTGCTATCGCTAATGGAACGGTTTTTATCTACACATTAATAGAAGCAATTATGGACGGTCCTTTTTATATGCATGATGATTTATATGCATATTTAACTATGGCTATGGGGATAAGTTATCTCTTACTTTCTCATGTTTTCCGTAATGGTTGGAACAAAAGTCTTGTTAGGGTTTTATCATTCTTAGGTTCAGCTGGTTTTTTGGGAGCAGCTTTCACTAGAGTCTTTGATTCTTTTGGATGGCAACTACTGTTTTTCTTGTTAGTGTTCGGAGGGATATTCTTATCAATTTACATGAGGAGTCGCGTTGTCTTGATTGTTAGCACACTTTTCCTTCTGATTCATATTGTCTATATTACAAATGAGTATTTTGCTGATTCGTTTGGTTGGCCTATCTCTTTGGTTATTCTTGGATTTATTTTCATTGGTCTTGGTTATGCTTCTATTTCTATAGGTAGAAAATATATTAGATAATAAAAAAACAATAAAAAATGGAAAAAAGTAATTACTTAAAAAAGTGATTACTTTTTTGTTTGGAATTTTTTTATAAAGATAGTAAGATAGTTTTAATTATTAATTAACACTCAAAAAACATGTCATCTTATCGGCGATCTGTCGAAGAGGCGACAAAAAAGTAAACCCCGTTAGAAATTATTAAAAAATGACTAATGAGGTATAAGCTATTATTGTTTTTAAATATAAAAATATCATGGAAAAAAATAAAAAAATTTCTAACGGGGTGAAAATGTATTCAACTCCAACTTGTGGTTATTGTAATTTAGCTAAAGATTTTTTTGATGAAAAAGGTATTAAAGTTGATGTCTTTGATGTTTCTGTTGATGAAAAAAAGAGGCAGGAATTAATAGATAAAAGTGGTCAAATGGGGGTTCCTGTTATTGAGATAGGTGAAGAAATTGTAGTTGGTTTTGATCAGGCTAGAATTTCAGAGTTACTAGGTTTATAAAAAATACTGAAAGGCACAGCCTTTCGGTTTAGGTCCCCGTAGTTCAGTGGATAGAACAAGACACTCCTAACGTCTAGACGCAAGTTCGATTCTTGCCGGGGACACAATATTTGTAAAAAAGACTACGGGTAGGTAGTCGCCTCATCGGCGACCCGCCGACGAGGCGGGAACAAGACACTCCTAACGTCTAGACGCAAGTTCGATTCTTGCTAAGAGCACAGGAATATAAAACAAGATTGTTTTATTAAAAATCTATTTGTGATAAAATAAATTTATGGATCCAGAAGATAAAAGAATAATAAGAAAAAATTTAGAACTTGCTAAGGAAAATCAGGAAATACTCAGAAAAATGAGAAGAGGACAATTTTTAGGGAATATTACTCGTATATTATATTGGGTAATTATTATTGGAGCTTCTTTTGGTACTTATTATTTCCTTCAGCCTTACATAGATACAATGAAAGATTTATTTCTTCAAATTTAAAGCTTATTGAAAATTGTTTATAATAAGGTAATATAATAAAAATAAAAAAGAGATGCTGAGGTACCTGCCTACCGGCAGGCAGGGCTCAGCCCCGACCGTAGTGTCGGAAAAATAGATGGGACAATAAAAATGAAGATTTAATGCTGAGGTAGCTCAGTTGGTAGAGCATTCGCCTGAAGAGCGAAGGGTCGGCGGTTCGAGCCCGCCCCTCAGCACATATTAAACAGCCTTTTGGCTGTTTTTAATATGTGCTGAGGGAGAAAGTAAATTTATTTACTTTCGTGCGAGTTCGAAAGTCGGAGGCATATTTTCTGTAGCAAAGCGAAGGAAAAAGCTGAGATGGGGTCGCGAACACTTTGTTTTTTTGAAGTGCGACTTGTCCTTCGTAGCTTTAGCGAAGAAGGAAGCACGAACAAAAAACTTAGTGATTTGTGACCGAGCCCTCCCCTCAGCACAATTTATATCTATAACGACCAGTTTAGCACTTTTACTCTAATAATTTAGATTATTTCACTCGACATAAAAAAAGTATATAAAGTTAGAGATATTGTGGAGTTAATTAACATTATTTATTTGCAATATCTTTCTCAAGGTAGTACCCTGATGGTAGGTTATATTTAATTTAGTCAGTCCTTTATCAACTTTTTAACGAAAGGAGACCATTTTGGGAAGACATCGTAAAAATGGTAAAACTGGATTGTGTCCTCGTTGCTTACGGATAAGAGGCCTGTCTAAGCATCATGTGTTTCCGCGGAGATTTTTCGGGAACGGAAATGGTAATCAAAGCATTCTATTGTTATGTGGTGAGTGCCATGATGAAATTGAGAGAGTCATACCCCGATCTTTCCGTTTAAGTAAGGAACAGTATTTAGAATTACATCGTCAGTTTTTAAGGGGGTCTGATTTTGAAATCCTTTCTGTATTAGTCAGGAGGTATCAAAGAAAAAAGGTAAGTTACAAAAATGGCAGAGAGATTGTCCTTTTAAAGGTATCAAATATCCCAATAAGGTTTGATAATCAACCTCATTTTAAGAGGAGAAAGGTTAAGAAAAGAGTTTCTCAACAATAATCTTTACTTCATTGCCGTCGGCGTTAGCGCCGACGGTTTTTATTTCTTTTAGGACAGCTCCAATCAAGATACCAATTTTTGAACTATCGTCAATTTTTAATTCAGTTTTTTTAGTGTTGGCTATCTTTAGTATTTCGTCAGGTTCCATCATAGCTGGTAAATATTTTTCTAATATTTCTAATTCCTTTTTTTCAATATCGGCTAAGTCATCTCGATTACCTTTAGTAAATTGTTCAATAGAGTCTTTTCTCTGTTTTGCCTCTTTTTTGATGACATCTACTGCATCTTCATCGGAGATTTCTTCTTGAGGTTTTCTTTTTTGACTTATAATTTCATTTGTAAAACCCGCTAAAATTCCACGTAAAACGGTCATTTGGAAATTATCTTTATTTTTCATTGCTTCTTTTAAATCTGTTTTTATTTTTTCCTGTAACATAGGCACTAGTTATTTAGTTTTTAGTTAATTAGGTGTTAGGGATAAATTATTATATCTTATGATATAATTATACTTATCATACCATAAGATTGATTTAAAAAAATTTGTTTTGTAAATTTTTTTCTAACAATTAGATAACTAAGTCCCTAAATAACTGAATCATGATAACAAAAATTGAAAATAATTGGTATAGCCTAAAAAAGAAAGATTTAGAAAAAAAATTAGAAACTAATTTTAAGGAGGGTTTAAGTGAGTCTGCTGTGGTTGATTTACAAAAAAAATATGGGAAGAATATTTTAACACAGGATAAACAAATTACTTTTTTAAATAAAATATGGATTCATCTAAAAAGCCCTATGGCTTTTGTTCTTATTATTGCTGGAGTAGCTGCTCTTATTTTAGGCCATTTTTTAGATGCGATGGTTGTCTTTTTGGTTGTAATTATTAACTTGGTGGTTGGAATATTTCAAGAAAATAAAGCCGATCAGGCCTTTGAAAAATTAAATACAGCTCAAAAAAAATATGCTACGGTTTTAAGAGCAGGGAAGCAAAAAATTATTTCGGTTTCAGAATTAGTTAAAGGAGATGTTGTTTTGTTAGTAGCAGGTTCATCTGTTCCTGCGGATTTGAGATTAATTGAAAATGAAAATTTATTAGTGAATGAATCAACTTTAACTGGTGAATGGGTTGGGGTTTCTAAGACTGTTAAAGCTATTGAAAAAACTGATTCAGCTCTCTTAAGTAAAACAAATTTGGTTTGGATGGGGACTTTAATTTCCGCTGGTTACGGAAAAGGGATAGTTGTTGGGATAGGTCAAGATACTCAGCTGGGTAAAATCTCCGAAGATATGTCTAACTTTGAAATGAGTACTCCTTTGAAAAGAAAATTAAATAAATTAGTTAGGTTTTTATTTGTAGCTGTTCTGATTTCATCTGCTCTTATTTTTACTATTGGTGTTTATAATGGGGAGACCTACGCAAATATGTTATTGGTTTCAATCGCTGTTGCTATTTCTGCGATTCCTCAAGGTTTACCGATTGCTATGACTTCAGTCTTGTCTGTTGGTATGAAAGAGATTTTGAAGAAAGGAGGTCTGGTTAAAAATCTTTTAGCGCCCGAGACAATGGGAAATGTTTCTGTTATTTTGACAGATAAAACAGGAACTATTACTCAAGCAAAAATGAAATTATCTCAGATAATAACAGCTAATAAATCAGAAGAAGAAAAGAAAGAAGTTTTAAAATCAGCTGTTCTTACCTCAGATGCTTTTATTGAGAGAGATGATAAAAGTGAATTAATTATCAATGGGCGTCCTTTGGAAAAAGCCATTGTTTCTGCTGGTTTAGAACAGGGGATTAGTCAAGATGAATTAAAAGAAGATAATAAACGTTTAGATCTTTTGCTGTTTTCATCTGAGAATGGTTACTCGGCTTCTTTAAATGAATATAAAAAAGGTAAACAACGAATATACATATCGGGTAGACCAGAGATTCTCTTAGAAAAGTCCAAATTCGTTTTTAAAGATGGAAAAAAGCAGAGAATGAACCCAGAAGACATTAAATATTTTAAACGCCTCTTAGAAGAAAAAACTACTCAAGGAATGCGTCTTACTGCCGTTGCTTTTAAAACTGTTAGCTGGAAGAAAATTGAGGGGAAGGTCCTAGAAGAACTGACTTTTGGAGGACTTTTGGCCTTTGACGACCCTATCCGTGAAGATGTTTATGAGTCTATAAAAGTTTCTAAGGAACTAGGAGTAAGGACTATTATGCTGACTGGTGATAATCGTGGGACTGCACAAAAAATAGCAGAAGAAGCAGGTATTATTAAGAAAGGAGGAAGAGTTCTTGAGGGAAAAGACCTTGAGAATATGAGTGATAAAGAATTAACAGTAATCTTAAAAGATGTAAATGTCTTTGCTAGAATGAGCCCTTCTCAAAAACTAAGGATTTCTAAAATTCTAAAAGGAAAAGGAGAAATAACAGCGATGACAGGAGATGGTATTAATGATGCCCCGGCTTTAAGGAACGCCAACGTTGGGATAGCTGTTGAAGGGGGGACTGAGGTAGCTAAAGAATCAGCCGACATGATTCTCCTCAACAATAGCTTTTCAGTGATTGTCTATGCTATAGAAGAAGGACGGAGGGTTGTTAGTAATCTTAAAAAAATTGTTGCCTACTTATTATCGACGAGTTTCAGTGAAGTCCTTATTATTGGTGGGGCTTTAATATTTGGTTTACCTCTTCCTCTTCTAGCTTCTCAAATTTTATGGATAAACATTGTTGAAGAAGGTTTGATGAATTTTTCCTTCGTTTTTGAACCCAAAGAAAAAAATAAAAAAAGACAGGACCGCTTTGTAGCAGAAAAAGAAATTCTTAGTTCTAAACTTAAACAAATGATAATGTTTATTGGTTTAACAACAGGGGTGGTTATAACGTTGTTGTATTTTATTTTAATAAAACTTAATTTACCCTTAGAGGAAATTAGAACAATTATCTTTGTAGCTTTATCAGTTGACTCACTCTTTTTTGCTTTCTCTCTTAAATCATTTGATAAACCTATTTGGAGAATTAATATTTTAGGAAATAAGTTTTTAATAATAGCCTGGCTTTCAGGAATGATTATGGTAATTGCTTCTTTTACAGTGCCGTTTTTAAGAACAATTCTACATACAACACCACTTAATATGTTTGATTTCTTGATTTTGGTTGGGCTTGGTATATTCGATGTCTTTATCATTGAGATTGCTAAGTATTTCTTTTTTGAAAAGAAAAAGAAAAAAACTGTTTCAAAAAGATTACCAAGTTTTCTCACTGCTAGATAATTTAAGTTAATTAAGGACTTATAGTATAATAAAACTAGGTGTTAGCTACTTAGTCGTTAAATGTTAAAAAATTTACTTTGTAAATTTTTTTCTAAATAACTAGCATCTAAATAACTAATTTATGTCAGATTTAACTATTTTTCTTATTATTGCTTTGTTTTTTGTCTCAAATGCTGGTTTTGTCTGGTTTATCTACTTACAAATCAAAAAGGATCAAGGAAATAAAGAAATAGACAAAGACGATAAAAGCTTTCTTTTATTACAAAATCAAATGAATGAGTTAAATAAAACTCTTGATTTAAAAATAGGAGAATCTTCTAAATTAATGAGTGAATCAGTCAAGACTCAATTTGGAGAATCTCAGAAATTGATTAAGGACATTACCGAAAAAATGACAGAAATTAAAGAAACTAATAAACAAGTTTTTGGAATGACAGAGCAATTACAAAATTTGGAAAAAGTTTTAAAAAATCAAAAGCAAAGAGGAAACCTAGGAGAAGCCGGACTTGATTTGATATTAAATAATATTCTTCCTCCTACTGCTTACCAAATGCAATATTCTTTTAAAGATGGTGATATTGTTGATGCTATTATTTACACAAAAGATGGAATTATTCCTGTGGATGCTAAATTTTCCTTAGATAATTATAATCGGGTGGTTAATGAAGATGATGAAAATAGAAAACTTGTTTTAGAAAAAGAATTTAAAAATGACTTAAAGAAAAGGATTGATGAGACCTCTAAGTATATTAAGATTAAGGAGGGGACTTTGCCTTTTGCTATCATGTATATCCCCGCTGAAGCTATTTATTATGATTTATTAGTTAATGAAGTGGGTTCAATTAAAGTAAATACTAAAAGTTTAATTGAATATGCTTATCGAGATAGAAAAGTAATTATTGTTTCTCCGACAACTTTTGTTGCTTATCTAAGTACTATATTACAAGGCTTTAAAGCTTTTAAAATAGAAGAATCAGCTAAAGATATAATTAAGAATGTTGAGAAGTTACAAGGGCATATAAAAACTTACGATAATTACCACACAAAATTAGGTACTTCTTTATCGACGACGGTAAATCATTTCAATGCTTCTCGTAAAGAATTAAAAAAGATAGATAAGGATATCTATAAAATTACTGGTGATTCTAACAATATTGATCCTGTGTTAATAGATAGGCCAGATAAAGATGAATAAAAACTCTTCGCAGGAGATTAGTTTGACACTAAAGACCAGGTAAATATAATATTATTAATTTAATAATTCTGACGTAAAGTCGGAACTCCGACAGGATCGTCGGAGCTAATCTGAAAATAGACTATGCCTAAAGCAAAAAAGAAAGTAGTAAAAGCTAAAAAAGAAAAAGTGGATTTAATCATTCCCTTGGCTGATAGAGTTCTAGTTCGCCCTTTGACTGATAAAGAATTAGAGAAAAAATCTAATTTTGGAATTATTATCCCAGAATCTATCGATGAAGATAAAGTTAGAGACCAAGGTGTGGTTATGGCGGTTGGAGAAGGTAAGTATGATGACGGTAAACTTAATCCGATGACAGTAAAGGTGGGTGATAAGGTGGTGTTTTCAAGATATGGTTTTGATGAGATTAAATTAAAAGGAGAAGAGTATTTTATTTTGAAAGAAGAAAATATTTTAGCAATTATTAAATAGGTGTTAGGAGTTTAGTTATTAGGTCTTAGAATATTTGTAAAGCAAATTTCTTCCTAAATAACTAAACCTGCCCGCCGGCAGGCAGGTAATTAAAATCTAAATAACTAAAAAAATGGCAAAACAAATTATTTTTAATCAAACAGCAAGAGAATCTTTAAAAACAGGAATCGATCGGGTAGCTGATGCAGTTAAGATAACTATCGGACCAAGAGGTAGAAATGTAGTTTTAGATAAAGGTTACGGAAGCCCTGTTATCACAAATGATGGTGTGACTATCGCAAAAGATATTTCATTATCAAATAAGTTTGAAAATATGGGGGCTGAGATTATGAAAGAAGTGGCTTCTAAAACTAATGATAAAGCAGGAGATGGAACAACCACCTCTATTGTAATTGCTCAAAGTCTTATTGAGAATGGGATGAAAAAAGTGGTATTAGGGGTTAACGCTATGGGAATAAAAGCTGGAATTGATAAAGCCACAGAAGAAGTTGTAAAAGAATTAAAGAATATGGCTAAACCTATTGATGATATAGAGGAAATAAGACAAGTAGCTACTATCTCAGCTGAATCAGAAAAAATTGGTAAAATTATTGCTGATACCGTTGATAAGGTGGGAAAAGACGGGGTGGTAACTGTAGAAGAATCTCAATCTTTTGGAGTTGAGTCAGAAGTGGTAGAAGGTATGGAGTTCGCTCGGGGCTATATTTCTCCTTATATGATTACTGACACCGAAAGAATGGAGGCTGAATTTAAAAGTCCTTCAATTTTATTAACAGATAAAAAAATATCATCAGTTAAAGAAATTTTACCTCTTTTAGAAAAGATGGCTGAGGCAGGCAAGAAAGATTTGGTAATTATAGCTGAAGATATTGAGGGAGAGGCTTTAACGACTTTTGTCCTAAATAAATTAAGAGGAACCTTTAATGTTTTGGCAGTAAAAGCTCCTGAATACGGAGAAAGAAAAAAAGAAATTTTAGAGGATATTGCCGTGACAATTGGAGCAAAGGTTGTTTCTGAAGAGGTAGGGTTAAAACTAGAAAAAATTGGTTTAGAAGTTTTAGGCCAATCTAATAAAGTTATCTCTACAAAGGATAAAACAATTATTGTTGGGGGTAAGGGAAAAAAGGCAGAGATTGAAAATAGATTAAATCAGTTGAAAAAACAACTTAAATCAGCCTCCTCTAAGTTTGATTCTGAAAAGATTGAGGAGAGAGTTGCCAAATTATCTGGAGGAGTGGCTGTTATAAAGGTAGGGGCTTCAACCGAGACAGAGATGAAGTATTTGAAATTAAAAATAGAGGATGCAGTTAACGCAACAAAGGCTGCTATTGAGGAGGGGATTATCCCAGGAGGGGGATCTGCTTTAGTCAAAATAGCTGATAAGATAGGCAAGAAAAATTTTAAGTCAACTTTGAAACATTTTGAGGATGAATTTCAAGTTGGTTTTGATTTACTTCTAAAAGCTCTAGAGTCTCCTTTAAAACAAATAGCTATAAATGCGGGGAAAGAAGATGGTTCAGTTATTGTTAGTGATGTTAGAAAATCAAAAATTAGCGCTGGTTATGATGCTAATCAAGATA
This sequence comes from Patescibacteria group bacterium, assembly GCA_034661035.1. GTDB lineage: Bacteria > Patescibacteriota > Minisyncoccia > Phycocordibacterales > UBA12079 > JAGYLJ01. The sequence continues at coordinate 18,131 of JAYEKM010000026.1, forward strand.
AAATTATTAGCGATATGTTAGTTGCTGGAATAATTGATCCAGTTAAAGTTTCTAGAAATGGTATTCAAAATGCAGCTTCTTCGGCTGGAATTTTGTTAACTACTGAGGTGGCTATTGCTGATGAACCTAAAAAAGAACCAGAGGCTTCAGCTGGAAGTAATATGGCTGGTGGTATGCCCGGTATGATGTAAACAATTACTTGACTTTAAGAATCAATTTGTTAAGATAATAATCGTACTTGAGTTGTAGCTTGCTATAACTTAAGTACATTGAAAAACATCGTCTTCGGACGGTGTTTTTCATTTTCTGGATACCTTAAGTGTAAAAGTAAACAGTTGTATTTGAATCAAACGTAAAAACAATATATAATTGGCTAAAATGGCAGTTGAAGAAAATTATAAAGTCGAGCTAGAAGTCTTTCAAGGACCCCTTGATTTACTTCTGCATTTAATTGAAAAAAGAAAGCTACATATTTGTGATGTATCTTTGTTGAGGATTACAGATGATTATATAGAGTATTTAAATAGAGCAGAACAATTTTCTATTAAAAATTCAGTTGATTTTGTTTTAACAGCTTCAATTTTAATGCTTATTAAATCAAAGTCACTTTTACCAACTTTAGATTTAACTCTTGAAGAAGAACAAAGTATTGATGATCTTGAGAAGAGGTTAAAGGAATATCAGGAAATAAAAAGATTGAGTGGATATGTTAAAGAAAGGTTTGGGAAGAGAGTTAGTTTCTTTAGACAACCTGAAAAGAATGTTAAACCAATTTTTTCACCTGATAAAAATATAACAATTTCCTTTTTAAATTCTCTTATTAACAGCATATTGAATAATTTACCTAAGAAAATTGTCACTCCTAAAGTTATTGTTGAGAAAGTTATTTCTTTAGAAAAAATGATTGAAAATTTAACTGATCGAGTGAAAGAGTCTTTAAGTACAAGTTTTAAAAAATTTTCTGGCTTACAGAATGAAGGTTTTACGAAAAAAGATAAAATAAATGTTGTAGTTAGTTTCTTAGCTATGTTGGAGTTAGTAAAACAAGGTTCTATTGCTGTTAAACAATCTTGCCAATTTGGTGATATTGAGATGGAAAACCAAAATGTTGATGTACCTGATTATAAATAATTCAGATTAAGTGATAAAATATTATAATAATGTTAAGTCTAGATTCACAAATAGAAGCTATCTTGTTCCTCAAGTCAGAACCAGTTGCCAAGAAGGAGATCGCTAAAATATTAGATAAAGAGTTAGAGGAAGTTGAGGATGCTTTGTTTGTTTTGAAAGGGAAATTTGAAACTCGTGGAATTGTCCTTTTATCTAAGGACGGTAAAGTTGCTCTAGCTACCTCCCCAGAAATGTCTGAAGTTATTGACGGCATAAGAAAAGCTGAATTGTCTAGAGATTTAGGAAAAGCAGGTCTAGAGACTTTGTCTATCATCCTGTATAAGTCTCCTATAACCAGATCAGAAATAGACTATTTGAGAGGTGTTAATTCGAACTTTATTTTGAGGAATCTTCTTATCAGAGGCCTCGTTGAAAAAGTCAACAATCCCAAAGATCAAAGGAGCTATCTTTACAAACCAACCTTTGAACTGCTTTCTTTTTTAGGTATTTCAAAAGTGAAAGATCTCCCAGAATATGGTAAGATTCAGAAAGAAGTAGAAGACTTTAATTTGTCAAATTCTTCTGATGAAGGTTTATTCAATGATAGCTCTGATGAGGTCTAGTTGTCTAAAAATTAGGAAATAAAATGAATTTAGAGATAAAGATTACAAAAAGGGAAATAAAAGTGGGTATGGCTTTAATACTTGTTTCTGCTTTAATGGTTTTTGCTGTAAAAAGTGCTTTGTATTTTGAATTACAATATGAAAATTCTCTTTTTGTTAGAGAAGAAATCCTTAAATCAGATGTGTCAAAAGAAATTAATCCCTTTGATGAGTTATCTTTGTCATCTAAGTCTTTTTTTGTCTGGGATATGAGAGATAACAGAAAGCTTGGTGGACTAAATGAAGAGATGCAATTTCCTTTAGCTTCTTTAACAAAGTTGATGACTGTTTTGGTGGCATCTGAACTTTCTACTCCAGACACTATTGTAAAAGTTAAAGATAGCGATTTAATGGCTGAGGGGGATAGCGGTTTAATCGCTGGAGAAAAATGGCATTTTATTGAGATGATTAATTTTGTTTTATTAACTTCCTCCAACGATGGAGCTCAAGCGCTAGCTTCAGTTATTAGCGCTTTTGACTCTAATTTAAACAATAAAAGTGAAAGGGAATTATTTGTTGATAAGATGAATGAGAAAGTTAAAAAATTAGGTTTAAAACAAACTTTCTTCTTAAATGAAACAGGTTTGGATATCAATAGTACAATGAGTGGGGCCTATGGCTCTGCTAAAGATGTAGCAATTTTGGTAGATAATATTATGCAAGATTATCCAGAGCTTTTGAATATGAGTTCTTATAAGCAGGCTGAGGTTAATTCCAATTTTTTAACTCATAGGATAGATAATACTAATGTTAATGTTGAAGAATTACCTGGTGTTGTAGCTTCTAAGACAGGTTTTACTGATTTAGCTGGGGGAAATCTCATGGTTGTTTTTGATGCAGGGATAAATCATAAAATTGTAGTATCTGTTTTAGGATCAACTAAAGAGGAAAGATTTACTGATGTGAATAGGTTAGTTTGGGCATCTCTAGAAAAGATATTTAATGAAAATCAAAAAATATGATCCTTAATGTAGTTAAAATATTTGTACCGTGGTTGGTATCTTTTTTTGCAGGACTTGCTTTTAGTCCACTTCTAACACATTTTTTATATAAATATAAAATGTGGAAGAAAAAATCTGGTAAAGGGGTTTCTATGGGTGGGGGAGGAACACCTATTTTTGATAAGTTACATAAGGAAAGGGATACTAATACTCCTAGGATGGGAGGCGTTGTTATTTGGGTGAGTGTTTTATTTACTATTTTTATATTTTGGGTTATTTCCCAACTTTTCCCTTCTGAGTTTGCTCAAAAGTTAGATTTTATGAGCAGAAGTCAAACCTGGTTACCTTTGTTTACTTTAATAGGGGGGGCTTTGGTGGGCTTATTTGATGATTTCCTCGTTGTTTCTGGTAAAGGTAAATATACCGCAGGGGGGTTATCGCTCAGAATTAGAATTTTGATTGTCTTGTGGATTGGTTTGATTGGGGCTTGTTGGTTTTTCTTCAAGTTAGATGTTTCAAGCATCTTTATTCCTTTTGTTGGCGAATGGCAATTAGGACTTTTATTTATCCCTTTTTTTATGTTGGTTATGTTGTTTCTGTTTTCAAGTGGTGTGATCGACGGAATAGATGGACTTTCAGGGGGTGTTTTAGCAACTATTTTTACTGCCTATACTTTTATTGCTTTTTTCCAGAATCAAATCGACTTAGCTGCTTTTTGTGCAGTGGTGGTAGGAGGGATTCTAGCCTTTCTTTGGTTTAATATACCACCAGCCAGATTTTATATGACAGAAACAGGGATTTTGGGCTTGACTATTTCTTTAACAGTTGTTGCGTTTTTGACTGGTCAGGTGGTGGTTTTGCCAATTATAGCCTTTCCACTCTTCGCTACAGTTATCTCAAACATAATTCAAGTTGCTTCTAAAAAGATGAGAAAAGGCAAAAAAGTCTTTTTAATAGCCCCTTTACACCATCATTTTGAGGCTGTTGGTTGGCCTAGCTATAAGGTAACTATGAGGTATTGGATAATAGGTATCATTTTTGCTATTATGGGGATGGTAATTGCTCTAATTGGCTAATTTTCCTGAAGGGTATTTTTTTGAAAAATGTGTATAATTGGTTATAATATACTTTTATTAGATTTAATAACTTATAAAAAATACAATGAATGAACAAATAAATTTGGTGGAACCTAGAAAGTCAGGTTTTTCGTTGAGAGGAGGTTTATCTTTTGGTTTGGTAGTATTTTTAGCTTTTCTACTTCCTATATTTTTTGTACCCGCTCAAACATTCTCTTTCTTTATGAGTAAAAGTTTTCTAATAGCTCTTTTTGTTTTTTTATTAACAATTGCTTGGTTGATTGAAAGAATTAAAAACAGAGATTTTTCTCTTAGTAAAAATTTGATTATAATTTCTGCTTTGTTGGTACCTTTTTCTTATCTGATATCTTCTCTTTTTTCAGGTTCTTTAAGAGCCTCAATTTTTGGGTATGGGTTTGGGATTGATTCATTTGGTATGATTTTTACATTATTTTTACTGATGTTCTTTACGGCGAGAGTGTTTCTTATAAAGAAAAAAATAATTTATTTTTATCTCGGTTTATTGTTTTCTGGTGTCTTGATATTCTTCTTTCACGTCTTGCGTCTTATTTTTGGTCCAGACTTTTTAACTTTAGGTATTTTAAATACTTCAACGGCTAACTTTATTGGTTCCTGGAATGAAATAGGTATTTTCTTTGGATTAATTTCCATTATTTCACTCTTAACAATCATCTTCTTAAAAAAGAACACTATGGTTAAGGTTGTTAGTTATCTTGCTTTAATCTTTTCATTATTCTTTGTAGCTCTTGTTAATTTTGGATCTCTTTGGTTAGCTTTAGCTTTAATATCGTTAACTTTATTTATTTATCATTTGTCTATAAATAAAGGGCATGAAGAGAAGGTGTTTCAAAGAAAAAATGTTTCCGTCATCTCTTTAGTAATTTTTGTTATATCTTTGGTATTCTTATTTGCTAAAGGACCAATTGGTGGCTTTTTACCTACAACGTTTAATATTTCAAATTTTGAAGTAAGACCTTCTACAGTTAGTACCATTGATATTATTCAAGCATCGTTACCTGGTAATCCTATTTTAGGAGCTGGGCCTGCTGAATTTTCTAAACAATGGTCATTAAGTAAACCTATTGAAGTAAACAATACACAATTTTGGGATATTGATTTTGGATCGGGAGCAAGTTTTCTTTTAACTTCTCTTGTAACTGTTGGTTTGCTTGGTTGTTTATCATGGATATTTTTCTTTGTAATGACGTTTTATTCTGGTATCAAATTACTGAAGATATCTCGCAGAAGCCAATTTGATCATTTCCTTTCATTATCAGCATTTTTCGCTACTGTTTATTTGTGGTTCTTCTCAATAGTTTATGTTCCTGGATTGGTAACTTTTGCTTTAAGTTTCTTATTCACTGGAGTTTTACTTTCTCTTCTCTATCAAGAAAGAGTTGTTAAACTTAGAAAATTTTCTTGGTCTAGAAGTACCGGTAAAAGTATTGTTTTGATTGCTGTCATGATCTGTTTCTTTTTCTCTTCTTCTCTAGGATTTTATCTATTTACAAAAAAAGCGAATGCTTCTATTAAAGCTCAAAAGAGTCTATTAGTTCTTGAGACAGAAGGCGATATAGGAAAATCACTTGAACTGATGGGAAGTGCTGTAAGTAGCTTTAGTGATGATTTGTATTACCGCTTATTAGTTGATTTAAATCTAATTCAATTACAAGCCATCTTTAACCAAGAAGATGTTCCTGAAGATCAACTAAGAGAGCAGTTTCAAACAGTCTTTACCGAAGCAATTACTAACGCAGAGAAAACTGTTAGTATTGGTAGTGATAACTATCAAAACTGGATGACGTTAGCTAAAGTTTATGGTTCAGTAGTACCTCTTCAGGTTGAAGGTTCTTATGATAAAGCTCTTGAAGCTTATGGGCAGGCTATTACCTTAAGTTCTAACAACCCAGCTATAGCTTTAGCTCTTGCTAACTTAGAAATCGTTAATGATAATGAAGAAAAAGGTAAAGAATATGCTTTAACTGCTATTCAGTTGAAGAATAATTATTCAGATGCTTATTATTTACTATCTCAGATTGAAATTGATAATGGGAATGAAGAAGGATCGGTTGAAATTATAGAGGCTTTGGCTGAAGTTACACCAAATGACCCTAAAGTTCATTTACAGTTAGGATTCTTTAAATATAGTGATAAAAATTATGAAGAAGCAGTCACTTTTTTTGAAGAGGCTCTTCGTTTAGATCCTTACGATGTTGATGTTGTTTATTTACTAGGTCTAACTTATAACGAATTAGGAGATAAGGAAAAAGCTATTCAGGCTTTCACTCATTTGCAGAGAGTAATTCCAGAAGATCAAAATATTGCTGTCATATTAGAAAACTTACAAAGTAATAGAGACCCTTTGTTTGGATTAGAACAAACCCAATAAGTTAAAATTAAGTCAGATAAAGTAAGTTTCCAAGTTTGTAAGAAATAAATTTGAATTGAAAATAGCATGATTAAAAGAGTGTTTAGTTTATTAAACAAGAATATAAGCGGTCTTCATCAGACCGCTTATATTTTAGGTTTTTTTGCACTTTTATCACAAGTTCTAGCTCTTTTAAGAGATCGACTCTTAGCTCATTCTTTTGGGGCAGGTGAGATTTTAGATATTTATTATGCTGCCTTTCGTATTCCTGATTTTATTTTTATAACAGTAGCTTCAATTGTTTCTATTTCTGTGTTAGTTCCACTTCTAACAGACGAGATTAATAAGAAACAAGGGAGGAACTTTATGAGCGAAGTTTTTTCAGTTTTTCTTTGTATTGTTATCGTTATTTGTTCTATTACCTTTTTTTTAATACCAAAACTGACACCTATAATTCTAAAAGGATTCACTCCAGAAGCAATTGATCAAGTAGTTGGTTTATCTAGAGTTTTGTTATTGTCCCCTGTCTTGTTAGGCCTGTCTAACTTCTTTACTAGCATTATTCAAGTTAATAGAAAGTTCTTTGTTTATGCTCTAAGCCCTTTGCTTTATAATATTGGAATAATCATTGGTATATTACTATTTTATCCATGGTGGGGTTTGAAGGGTTTAGCTCTAGGTGTTATTTTAGGAGCTTTTTTCCATTTAGCGATTCAACTACCGTCTATTTATCGATTAAAGTTTATTCCTAAATTTGTCTGGGTTCGTAACTTTCGTAAAATTAAGAAAATAATAATGTTGTCTTTGCCAAGAACTTTAGCTCTGTCAGCGGGGAATCTTGCCTTGATTGTTTTAATTGGCTTGGCCTCTACTATGGGAGAAGGATCTGTTTCTGTCTTTGTGTTTGCTTTTAGTTTGCAGTCAGTTCCTTTGTCTATTGTTGGGATTAGTTATTCGGTAGCAGCTTTTCCTGCTTTAGCTAAACTTTTTTCCAATAACCAATTAGATGATTTTTTTGAACAGATTACTGCAGCTGCTAGACACATTCTTTTTTGGACAACAATTGCTCTAGTATTACTTGTTGTTTTAAGAGCTCAAATAGTGAGAACTATTTTGGGTTCAGGTAAATTTGACTGGGCAGATACTCGTTTGACAGCTGCTTGTTTGGCTGCTTTTTCTTTATCTGTGGCAGCTCAGAGCTTAGTTTTGCTGTTTATTAGGGGTTATTATGCAGCGGGGAAGACTATCAAACCGGTTTTGATAAGTATTTTTTCAGCAGTAATGATTATCGTTTCAGCATTTCTGTTAAGATGGCTATTTATTAATGTAGATTCTCTAAAAGACATGACAGGAGGTATTTTCCGAATAAACGATATTAAAAATATTGATGTCCTTATCCTCCCAATTAGTTACTCCATCGGTAGTTTAATCAATGTTATCTTATTATGGATCTTTTTCCAAAGAGATTTTGGGCGTCTTTCATTAGTGGTTGGAAAGCCGTTTTTACAAACTTTGTTTGCTTCCGTTATAATGGGTGTTTTTGCCTATTTCTCACTTAACCTTTTCAATAGTGTTTTTGATATTAATACTTTCTGGGGAATTTTCTTACAAGGGTTGTTGTCAGGAATTGTTGGTTTGATGGCTTTAGTTCTGACTTTGGAATTATTTGGTAATCACGAGATGAAAGAGATTCTTTTAACTTTGAAAAGGAAATTTAATTTAAATAAATAACATTTGACTTTATTTAGATATTCTTGCATAATAGACCCTGGTTGTTTTTTGATTTTTAACTTATAAAAAGGAGAGGAAAGATGAAGAAAGTAAGTTTTCTATTTTTGGTCGCTATCATTTGTTTTATTGCCGGACGACATACTGTTTGTGGAGATACAACAAACCGCATGTACTATGTAGTGCAAAAAGGTGATTCCATAAACAGAATTGCCGATAGACATAGAGTTCTATCTTGGCAATTACGAAAAGCTAATAATATGGAGGTGGAAGATGTTTTACTTCATCCTGGACAGAAGCTTGTAATTCCTGTAATTAAATGGAAATCGTATAGTGGTCGGGCTTCTTGGTATGGACCAGGGTTCCACGGCAAAAAGATGGCCAATGGTCAAGTTTACGACCAGAATAAGGTCTTAATTGCTCATAGGACGTTACCTCTGGGCTTAAAAGTTCGTATCACGAACTTGGAGAATTCAAAGAGTATTATTGCAGAAGTTTTGGATCGAGGTCCTTATACCAAGAAAGACGGTCGTTATGATAGGGAGGTTGACTTGTCACTTGGAGCTGCCAAAATTCTTGAGGCAGTGAAAAAGGGAATTATTCCCGTCAAAATAACACCGTTAAGTTAAAAATAAGAGGAGACTAGACCGTATCATATTTATGATGCGGTCTTTTTTATGAATAATACAGAAAGTCAATATTTACTTATCCCCACTCCCTAAATATCCCACTTCAAATTAAGCTATAATATAACCATATTAGGTATATATAACCTAATATTATTTAAATAAATGAAAAATTTCCTAAAACAAACCGTTCAAGCTATTTTG
>JAYEKM010000027.1:0-1637 GCA_034661035.1 Patescibacteria group bacterium
GTTATCCTATTAAATACAAAATCTTTGATTTTGTTCTTTTGCTTCGCAAAAGATTTAACAGGATAATATTTTGCAACCACAGATTTGAATTCAGTAAACTAAATTCAAATCTGTGGGCAAAATATTAAAACTTTAAACCTCCTTCGCGAGAACCTTCAGCTAAAGCCTCCACTCTACCTGTAAATAGATAACCGCTTTTATCAAAAACTACTTCCTTTATTTTCTTTTTCTTCGCTAATTCAGCAATATCATTCCCGACCTGTTTAGCTTTCTTAACCAAATCATTAGCTCCCATCTTAGCAGAAGAAGCTGCCACAATAGTTTGTTGTTTCTCATCGTCTATCAGCTGAGCATAGATGTATTTATTGGACTTAAACACAGTCAAACGAGGCCTTTCAGTAGTCCCAGAAACCTTAGCTCTGGTACGATGATGCCTTCTTAGTCTTTTTTCAGTTTTTGTTTTATTCTTATCCATGATAAATATTAAACGCTCTTCTTACCTTGTTTCCTACGAACAACTTCGTCTTGATATCTAATACCTTTTCCTTTATAAGGTTCTGGTTTCTTTTTGGATCTAACTGATGCAGCCCATTGACCAACTAATTCTTTATTTATTCCTGAAATTGTAATATTATTTTTTTCAGCTGTAACTTTCAACTCCTTAGGAATATCTATCTCCACAAGATGTGAAAACCCTAAACTCATCACTAATTTATCACCTTTTACATCCGATTTAAAACCAACCCCTTCAACAATTAATTTCTTTTCAAAAGGTTTATTAACCCCTTCTATCATATTTTTAATATGAGAAGCCATTGTCCCCCACAGTGCTTTTGCAAAAACAGTTTCTTCTGTGGGTAGTAAAGATACTACGTTATCTCTTATTTCAACCTTCACTTCAGGCCTTAGGCTCTTTTTTAACTCCCCCAAAGGTCCTTTAACCATTATTTCATCAGCAGAAAGAGTCACTTCTGTTTTTTCTGGTATTTCTATTTGTTGTTTGCCTATTCTGCTCATAAAATTAAATTATATGTGTTTTTATTATTTTTATCTTTTGAAATTATTTAATACTTTATTATCTTATATTCCGCCTCTTCGACGGATCGCCGATGAGGCGATTACCAAATCTTAAAGAGAACCTCGCCTCCTACTTTAGCTTTGCGAGCCTCTTTGTCTGTCATTACACCATTTGAAGTTGATAAAACTGACATTCCGTAACCATTTTTTATTGATTGAATATCTCCAGATCCTTTATAAATTCTTTTTGAAAGTTTTGAAACTCTTACTACATCTTTTATTTTTGGAAGATTTCTATCTTTATAAGCTATCTCAACTTCTAAAATTCTTTTCGGCATTTTACCAACTTTAGATACAGATTTAATATAACCTTCCTTTGCTAGGATCTCTGCAATAGACATTTTAAAATTAGAATAAGGAAATTTAACAGATTCCTTGCCTGCCTTACCTGCATTCTTTATCCCTATTATTAATTCTGAAATTGTATCTCTGCTCATAATATTTTTCTTATGAGCAAAGCGAATTAGAAAAATATTACCCTGTTAAATCAAATTTTGCAAAATTTGAATCATTTGAGTTTTTTAAACTCAAATGGTATTTAACATGGGTTTTCAATTCAC
>JAYEKM010000028.1:0-25054 GCA_034661035.1 Patescibacteria group bacterium
ACAAACTAACTCAATTAAGAGCAGTTACCTACAATTGGAAAGATGAACTAAATCTAACCTCAGATACACAAATAGGTCTAATAGCTCAAGAACTAGAAGAACATTTTCCTCATCTAGTAAACACAGACTCAGAAGGTTACAAATCTATTCAATATGGTAAGTTGTCGGCTGTTCTTTTGGAGGGGATGAAGGAACAGCAAATGCGAATAGTTGGTTTGGAATCAGAAAATGATGAACTAAGGGATATGATAATAGAATTACAAATTGAGGTAGAATTACTAAAAAATTAATAAACAAGGTTAGACTTCTGATTCTCAAACTTAATTTACCTGCTGGTAGGTATATTTAGGAGATTTTTGATAAAAATTATCTGTTCTTAATTAAAAATTTGTTATTTTTTAGTGATTATTCGGGTGTAATAAATATTTTTACTTTACTACCTATTATTTCTTCATTAAATAAGTTTATATTTGTTTCTAAAATATAATTAGCAGGATATTTTGATTTATATAATTGACAAAGTTTTTCTTCACAAGTTTCTGTATGTAAAATATCCACTATTTCCATACTTGAGTTAATAAATATAATGTCCAAAGGTATTAAAACATTTTTCATCCAAACCGAATAAATTTTTTCTTTTTCAAGCATAAATAGCATTCCACAATCGGTACATAATTCCTTTCGGAACATTAAACCAGTGTGTACTTCTTTGTAAGTTTTGGCTAATTCAACAAAAATTCTTTTTCCACTAATTTCAATATGATCATCTCCTATAGATTTAAAGATTGTTTCTTTTTCAGATATTGATTTATTTATAGCTTCAATTTCTGTTTTTAGAATTTCGTTATGTTTACTTAAAACAGTTTCTTCATCACTGAAACTCATTACAATTATTAGAAATAAAAATAAGACAATTAATTTATATTTAGTCTCCATAAAAAATTAATTTTTATTTTTTATCTTTAGGTGTTTGAAAGCTTTTTCTGTGGCGACTCTACCTCGAGGAGTTCTTTCTACTAACCCAAGTTGGATTAAATAAGGTTCATTAACTTCTTCTAAGGTAGGACCTTCTTCTGAAAGAGCCGCTGCAATTGTTCCTAGTCCAACCGGACCACCTTTAAATTTATCAATAATGGTTAGAAGTATTTGTCTATCTAATTGGGATAATCCTAAAATATCAATTCCTAGCATTTCCAAGGTTTTTTCAACGGTTTTTTTATCCAAACTATTTTTATTAACTTGGGCTAAATCACGACATCTCTTCAAAAGGAAATTGGCTGTACGAGGAGTAAAACGACTTCTCTTAGCGATTTCTAAAGATGTCTCTCGATCTACATCAACTTCTAGAATAGAAGCAGACCTTCTTATTATTTGAGCAATTTCTTCATCTGAATAAAATTCAAGTCGAAAGGTTCCTCCTGAGAATCTTGAACGGAGAGGGGAGGATAACATAGACATTCTTGTGGTGGCTGCAATGAGAGTAAAAGGGGGAAGTTCTAATTGTATAGTTCTAGCTGAAGGGCCTTTCCCAATAATTATATCTAATGAACTTGATTCCATAGCTGGATAAAGAATCTCTTCAATATTTTTATTTAAACGATGGATTTCGTCAATAAAAAGAATATCTCCGGGAGATAAGTTAGTTAAAATAGAAGCTAAATCACTAACTTTTTCTATAGCGGGGCCGGAGGTAATTTTTATTTGTTTATTGGTCTCTTTTGAAATCAAATAAGCAAGAGTAGTTTTTCCAAGTCCAGGAGGACCATAGAACAAGATATGTTCGGGTTGTTGAGAACGTTCTTCTGCGGCCTTTAATAAGATAAAAAGGTTGTTTTTAATGTCTTGTTGCCCAATATAATCATTCCATTTAGATGGGCGTAAAGTTTGGTCTAAAAATAAACCTTCTTTCTTCGCGTCATTTGATTTTTCTGGTGGGGTGGGGTTTTCCATAGGGTTATTTTATATTCTTGACATGAATCAGTTTCTATGTTAAATTATTGGAGTTGTTAAGGATATAATTCTCTAAGTAATTGAGAACATTTTATTGAGGTTTTTCCAGTTATTAGTTTTATTACTAATTTACTTGAACTTTCCTTAAATAAATTGTCTAAAAATGCAATTACTTAGAGAATTATATTCTCAACTTTTAACTTTTTTACTATTTATTACATCTAAACACAAAAGTTATTCCAAATCAACAACTCGTCTTAGTTCTGATATTGTTGTCAACCCTTTAAGAATTTTTATAATACCATCCTGTTTCAAAGTCAGGATGTTTTGTTGCCTGAAGATGTCATTAATTTCTTTTTCGTCAGGATTTCTTTCAAAAATCTTTGCTACTTCTGTATTTACTAAGATGGCTTCAAAAATACCAATTCTCCCTCTGTAACCAGTTCCGTTACATTTATCACAGCCTTCTGTTCGGTATACTTGAGTTGTGTTGTCTGTATATTTTTCAATATTTTCTATTTCATTGATAGCACTATCTATGATTTGTTTCTCCCCAGGAGTTGCCTCAACTTTTTGGACACAATGTTTACAAGGTTTTCTGATTAAACGTTGGGCGATAATAACATTTACTGCAGTGCTGATAACTTCTGGTTTTATTCCTAAGTCGACTAATCGATAAAAAGTTCCTGCCGCATCATTAGTGTGAAGGGTGGAGAAAACAAGGTGTCCGGTCAAAGCTGAATTAACAGCGATTTTAGCCGTCTTATTATCTCTAATCTCACCAACCATAATCACATCAGGATCTTGTCGAAGAGAGGACCGAAGTCCTTCTAAAAAGGTGTAACCTTTTTTTATATCAACTTGAGTTTGGACTACTCCAGGGAGGTGGTATTCAATTGGATTTTCGATGGTGATAATTTTTATCTCTGGTGTGTGGATTTTTTTTAAAAAAGCATAGAGAGTAGTAGTTTTTCCTGATCCGGTTGGGCCAGTATTAAGAAGCATTCCGTTAGGTCTATTTATTTCTTTGGTAAGTATTTCTAGAAGATGGGGTTCAATCCCAAGGTCTTCCATAGTGACAGCAATAGTGTCTGGGTTCAAAATTCTAAGAACAATAGATTCACCGTAAGCATCAGGAAGAACAGATACCCTGATTTCGATATCTTTTTCTCCTAATTTTATACTTAATCTACCGTCCTGTGGTTTTTTTTCGATATTAAGTTTAAGTCCAGAAATTAATTTTATACGGGATAATAAAGCACGATATGTTCGAACGTCAAAATCTAGAACTTTTACTAAAATTCCATCTAATCTAAACCTAATAGCCACGTATTTTTCTTCTGGTTCAATATGAATATCAGAAACATTTAATGAGAAAGCTCCAGCTAAGACACTTTCAAAGAAACGAGAAACTCGATAAGAATCTTTAGAATTTAATATTACTTGAATGATCTCTCTTGTATCATCTAAGTTTTTTACTTTATTGATAATTTCTTCAATGTTTTTATCTGATATATCAATAACTCCTGCTGTGGTGTTGGTTGAATAAGAAATTTCAGCATATCTTTTCCAAAGTCTCTCTATACTTCTCAAAGAAACCATGAAAGCTGTTATTTGGTAGCCGTCTTTTTCTAGTTTTTTAAGCATCTCTTTAGTTTCACTTGCTTGAGGAGAAACGACTGCGACTTTTAATTTTTTCCCGTTTTTTTCAAAAGCAGCGGTCCTTACATCTTTTGATATTTGTTCAGGGATGATACGTAAAGCATCTGTGTTTACAGAAATAGTAGACAAATCAAGATATTGTATTCCGTATTTTACGGAAAGAATCTTAGCTAACTCCTCAGCTTCTCTTTTATGGAGTTCTTGAAGTCTTACTTTTTGTTTTTCTTCGTCAAATTTTGGCATAAAGTAATTATATATAGTATATAATACCTTTTTTATTTTTATTGCTCAACAATAAAAAGAGGAGAAGGTTTTTAAACACAACTTTATCTTTACATAATAAATGTTAACATAATTACATGAAGTCTGAGATTATAAAAAATTTAGGTGAGATGGAGATTTTTGCAGACTTTTTTCTTAAAAAACTATCTAAGATAAGGAGTAAGGCAGTTGTGATTGGTTTATCTGGTGATCTAGGGTCTGGTAAAACAACTTTTGTACAAAATATCGCTAAAATTTTAAAAATAGAGAAGTATATTACTAGCCCTACTTTTGTGATTCAAAAGCAGTATGAAGTGTCGTCAGAAAAAAGTTATTTTAAAAAATTAATTCATATTGATGCTTATCGTTTAGATCAAGGTAAAGATTTAGTAGATCTTGGCTGGGAAGACTTGATTAATAATCCAAATAATATTATTTTTTTGGAATGGCCGGAGAAAGTTAAAGGTATTTTAGGTAGTGATACAATATATTTAAACTTTAAGTTTATAGATGAAGATATTAGAGAAATTTTCTATGAAAAATAATGAAAAAATAGTTCTTCTTGATGCCTATGCGATTATTCATCGGGCTTATCATGCTTTACCAGATTTTTCTTCTCAAAAAGGGGAGCCAACTGGTGCATTGTATGGAATTTCAGCGATGTTGCTTAAAATTATCAAGGATTTAAAACCTGACTACATTATTGCCTGTTATGATTTACCAGAGCCAACCTATCGACATGAGATTTATGATGAGTATAAGGCTGGTCGGGAAAAACCAGACGACGATTTAATAAAGCAAATAGATAGGTCGAGAGATCTTTTTAAGGTTTTTAATATTCCTATCTATGAAAAAGCTGGTTTTGAAGCAGATGATATTTTAGGGACGATTGTTGAAAAATTAAAAGAAAAAGACATCGATATTGTGATTGCTTCTGGCGATATGGATACTCTGCAATTAGTGGCGGGGAATAAGGTTCGTGTTTATACTCTAAAAAAAGGTATTAATAATACTATTTTATATAACGAGAAAGCTGTGATTGAGAGATTTGGTTTTAAACCAAAACTCTTGGTTGATTATAAAGGGCTAAGAGGGGACCCTTCTGATAACATTATCGGAGTGAAGGGTGTTGGTGAAAAAACTGCCACAATTTTGATCCAAAATTTTAAAAATATTGAAAATATATATAAACAATTAAAAGAAGATGAAAACATTCTTTTAGATAAAGGTATAAAACCAAGGATAATAGGGTTGTTAGAAGAAAACGAAGAAGAAGCTTTTTTCTCTAAAGAGCTTGCTACTATCCGAAGAGATGTTCCAATTAAATTTTCCTTACCAAACAAAAAATGGAAAGAAAATGTAGATAGTAAAAAAATTATCTCTTTATTTCAAGAATTTGGATTTAGAACCTTAACTCAAAGAGTTCGTGATTTTTTTAGGAATGATTTGGAGGGTTATGATGAGGAGGTATTAAAAAAAATTGATAAACCTGAAGAAAAAATTAATGAAGCAGAACTAGAGAAAGTTTTAATAGCTTTATGGTTGTTGGATTCTAATATTACTAAACCAACTATAGAGGATATTTTAGATTTTAGTGGTAAAGATACTTTTGTGGAGGCAAAAAAGTTTGTTTGGGAAATGGTTAAAGATAAAAAATTGGAATTCATTTTAAAAGAGGTTGAAATTCCTTTAATCCCTGTAATAAAAAAAATGAGCGAAACAGGGATAAGGGTTAATATTAAGTATTTAGCAGAGATGTCTAAAGAGTATCACAGTGAATTAGACAAATTAAAAGTAAGTATTTGGAAATATGCTGGGGAAGAATTTAATATCAACTCCCCTAAACAATTGGCTGAAATTTTATTTGAAGGATTGTCTCTAAAAACTAGTAGTAAAAAGAAAACTCCTGCTGGGAAAAGAACCACTAAAGAGTCTGAGTTAAAGAAAATGATTGGAGTACATCCAATTATTAAAGATGTCTTAAAGTATAGGGAATTACAGAAACTTCTTTCAACTTATATTGATAATTTACCAGACTTAGTAGATAAAAAAGGGCGTATTCACGCTACTTTTTTACAAGCAGGAACAACCACTGGAAGACTATCATCGAGTAATCCAAATATGCAAAATATACCAACAAGAACAGAACATGGGAAGAAGATAAGAGGAGCTTTTGAATCAGAGAAAGGTTTTGATTTAATTGCTTTTGATTACTCTCAAGTGGAATTAAGAGTTGTTGCTGTATTATCTGGGGATAAAAATTTGGTTGATATTTTTAAGAATGATGACGATGTTCATTCAGCTGTAGCTTCTAAGATTTTTAGGGTACCTCTTGATAAAGTTAATAGTGCTATGAGAAGAAAAGCTAAGGTAGTAAACTTTGGAATGATTTATGGGATGGGGGTTAATTCTTTAAGACAAAATATGGAAGATGCTTCTGGTGGGGTAGAGAAAATTACTCGTAAGGAGGCTCAGGAATTTTATAATCAATATTTTGAAACTTTTAAAGGGGTGGCTGATTATTTAAAACAGGTAAAAGAACAAGCTTTAAAAGATGGATATACTAAGACTTTTTTTGGTAGAATTAGATATTTTGAAGGAATAACTTCAAAAGTACCTTTTATTAGGGCAATGGCTGAGAGAATGGCGGTAAATGCTCCTGTCCAAGGAACTAGTGCAGATATTCTTAAGATAGCTATGGTAAAAATAGATGAATATATTATTAAAAACAAATTAGAAGATAATATTAAAATGTTGTTGCAGGTTCATGATGAGTTAATTTTTGAAATAAAGAAAGATGTTGATGCGAAAGATGTCTCAGAAATAAAAAAGATAATGGAATCAGTCCTACCAATTAATAAAACTAAAGGGATTGTATTTAAAGTGAATGTTAAAAAAGGTAGTAAATGGAATAACCTAGTTGAAATTATCTAATAACACATTAAATCTATATATTATTGGAGATCTGTTTAATTGAAGCCGGAGGTGAAGAAATTAACAATTAAGGTTGGTAAAGTTGATTGTTTAAAGGGGTATTCAGAAAGAGAATAAGATTAGTCAAAAGTTTGTAAAGTTCGTAAAGTCGAAAGTAAAAATGGAGAGGTTCAACCTCTCTGTTTATGAGAACAGTTTATCTTGATGTTTTTATACTTTATAGACTTTATAGACTTTTGACTTTATACTTAATTTTAATGATTTATTCTTTACATGGAGGTGATAATAATCTTTCAAGGGAGAAGTTAAGGTCTCTTCTAAAGTCTTTGTTTTTAAAAAAGCCAGACGCTGGTTTTTTTAAGTTAGATAGTGATAATTTTTCTGAAATAAAACTAGAGGAATTTATAAAAAGCCAAGGTTTATTTGAAAAAAAATATATTATCCAGATGGATGGTCTTTTTGAAGATAAAAAAATATCTAAGTCTATCGTAGATAGGTTAGAGGAGATAAAAGAATCAGAAAATATTTTTATTTTTATAGATAAGAAGATTCCAAAACTAGTTTTGAAAAAAATTGAAAAACACGCAGTAAAGATTCAAGAATTTTCTTTAAAGAAAAGTAACTCAAGATCTTTTACAACTAACAAAGGAGATTTCGAAATTAGTGATTTTAATATTCTTGAGTTAGCCACTTATTTTGGTAATCGTAATAAGAAAGATTTATGGGTTTTATATCAGAAAACTAAGTTAAGAGACATTCCAACAGAAGAAGTTAGTGGTATTTTATTTTGGCAATTGAAAGTTATGTTTCAGACTCTAAATTCTAAAAATTTTACAGAGGCTGGGTTAAAACCTTTTGTTTTTAATAAAGCTAAAGGTTATTTAAGAAATTATTCTAAAGAAGAACTAAAAAAAATGAGTTCAGATTTGGTTTCTATTTATCATGAAGCGAGAAGAAGGGGTTTAGAATTTGATTTAGCTTTGGAGAAGTTTATTTTAGAGCTTTAATTCCGCTTTGCTACATTGTCCGCTCGGCAGGGATCTTTCTTACAGAACAGTATACCTTTTGGATATTTTTTTCACCACCCAAGGTGGATCAAAAATATCTCAAAAGCTTTTCAATCCCTGACAAAAGCCAAGTAGTTGGCTTTTTCCGAGCGGACAATTCCGCTTTGCTACATTGTCCGCTCGGCAGGGATCGAACCTGCGACCGTCAGCTTAAAAGGCTGCTGCTCTACCTGACTGAGCTACGAGCGGATTTATTTAACTGTAAAACATTTTTAATATTGTATCAACTTATATCCTTTTAAGAAACTTAAAAGCCATGAAAGCTCCTAAATGTCGCTTTCATCTCCACCAGATGAACTACGAGCGGATAAAAGATAGGAAAATAATAGCAAAAATTAAGGAAAAGTCCAGTTTATAAAGGCATATCTATAGCAAAGAAACCAGCTCCTGTTGTGAGAAGTGTAAGTAATATTGCAATAATAAAAGTATAGAATTGAATTTTAGTTTTTTTAATTTTACCAGTTTTTTGTTCTAGGTAAATATCAAATATTATGAGGACTATCAGAATAAGGACAGCTATTTGTGTATAAAATCCGATAATTAAAGCTAGTGCTGCTAATGTTTTTAAACCAATAAGGTATTTAAAAGTGTTGCTAACATTAATTTCAGTTTTATTAACATATTTAATGTTAATAATGTTGGAGAATTGTTCTAAGAAGTAAAAACCAATAACCAAGCGTAAAAGTAGAGGAGCTAAAAAAGCATAAGAAAGTAATTCTGGGAGTGGATTTAATATTGTCATATGTGTATTATAACATAATAGTAAAAATATGAAGCGTTTTCTAATATTACATAATATCAGAAGTACTCATAACGTGGGGTCTATTTTTAGGACGGCTGAAGCTTGTGGTATTTCGAAGATTTTTTTGACTGGTTATACACCAACACCGTTAGATAATTTTGGTAGGGAAGTAAAAACTATTTCAAAAACGGCCTTAGGAGCTGAGAAAAAAGTTATTTGGGAATATGTTTCTTCTCCGGGTAGATTAATTAAAAAATTAAAACATCAACAATTTAAAATTATTGGCGTAGAACAATCTAAGGAATCAGTTGATTATAAAAAAATAAAAATAGAAGAACCAGTAGCTTTTATTTTAGGTAATGAGGTTAGAGGTATTTCTAAACAATTACTTAAACAATGTGACGTTATTGCAGAAATACCAATGATAGGGGAGAAAGAATCTTTAAATGTGTCTGTGGCAACTGGGGTAGCTTTATTTAGAATTTTAAATATTTAGATTTAGTAGGAGTAGGTGTCTACAACCTTTCCTTGGGCATCAAGAAGTCTTATTATTTCTCTATCTTTTTTCCATAATTCGTTCTTTCTATCAAGAAAGATTCTCCATTCTGGTTTATAGAAACCACTTTTGTTTTTGTAGTTGTTTATACAAGTGTTGTGATTAACCTCGTTTGTTAAATAAGTACGGCACTCATACTGCATATCTAAAGGAAAGATGAGTGGTGTTTCGCAACGTGAAATTTTTTCGATATAATCCCAACAGTTATCATTAAAGGCGTTAGGACCGGATACTGGTAAGTCTTCATCTTCTACTAAAGGGCAATCTTTATCTAGATGAGGGTTAAAATCCTGAAATTGCTCTAAATAACCAGAACATTTATTCACTTGGAAAGAAACACCTATTGGTGATCTTCCTGTTAAAATAATGATTTCATCTCCTCCTGACACAAAAAGGGGAGACTCTGTATTTATTTGGGAAGTGTAAGGTAGTTTAGATGCGTTACCTATTTTAATTTCTATTCCAGTCATCTCACTTTTAAAAGACCAATCGGAGATTAAAATTTTTTCATTTACAGAGTCTTTTACGCTTAGTTTTATATATTCTTGGTCGACATCAGTCTTTGAGCCTTTACATCTACTAATAGTTATTTTACCAGTAAAAGATGACTTGTTTTGCTCAGTTTTGAGTTCTAGTAATTCTTGTTGAAGCTTTTCGGTTTCTTGTTGAGTTTGTTTTAACTCTAGAGCAATTCTTTCTTCTTCAGTCAAACTTTGGGAATAATTACTAGAGTTCTTAAAAGCCTCCCAAGAAGGTACTTTTCCATAAGTTTCTCCGCTGTCCAAGGGGGAAGGGGGTTTAATAAAAAGACCTTCTCTAGAAGTCATTCTACCTGGTCCACCTAAGAATAACCAAATTAAACCTATTCCAACAAAAACCCATAAAATTCCTTTTATACCCTCATCCATTTTAATTTTTTAGTGAATTGATAATAATTTTCCTTGTTATTGTAGCATCGTCCCAGTCTAATTTGGAGTTATTAGGACCCATAATGTAGGGATCTGTTCCTTTCCCTGTAATAAAGATAGTATCACCTATTTGGGCTAGTGAGACAGCTTTTTTAATAGCTTCTTTTCTGTCCATAATAGTTTGGTGGGTAGGTTTTTTTATTCCCTTAGCGATATCAGCAATTATTTTTTTTGGGTCTTCGTCGTAGGGATCTTCGTTTGTTAAGATTATTTCTGAACAATATTTATCAGCAATAGAACCCATAATTTGTCTTTTTCCTTGGTCTCTTCCACCTCCAGTTCCTCCTAGAACACAGATTCTCTTTGAGTTAGGGAAGGCTTCGTACAGTTTTTCTAAAGAGTCGGCTGTATGGGCATAATCAACAATAATAGTGAAGTCTTGACCTTCCTCTATTAGTTCAACTCTACCACGGATTCCTTTAAATTTTTCAATAGCTTTTTTAATTGTACCTATTCCTATATTTTGACTTTTCGCAAAAGTAACAGACGCTAATATATTATAAATATTAAATTTACCAGAAAGGTGTGAATTTATTGTTTGTTTATCTATTGTTAATTTCAATCCAACTTTTTTTAATTCAAATGGTTCAGCGTTTTCAAGCGAATAGGAGTATTTTTCTTTTATATTAAAATTAAGAAAACGGTGGCTTTCTTTATCATCTTCATTTACCACGATAACTTTTCTTTTTTTAGGTGATTTTTCAAGAGCTTTGGCTATCTTTAATTTGGCGTCTCTGTATTTTTCGTAAGAACCATGTGACTCTATATGTTCAGGAGTTAGGTTTGTAAAAATCAATGAATTAAGTTGAGTAAATTTGTGTCTAAATTGTTTGGTTCCTTCTGATGTCATTTCTAAAATAGCAAAATCACACTTTTCTCGAACAGATTTTCTTAAAAATTTTTGGAGGAAGAATCTCCCTGGCATAGTCATCTTAAATTTATTATTTTCAGAATTCTTCCCTATTTTAAATCGAAGAGTGCCTGCTAATGATGTTTTATAACCAGCTGTTTCTAAAATCACATTAACTAGTTCGGCGGTACTGGTCTTACCTTTAGTTCCGGTAATTCCTATAACGAAGATTTTTCTGGAAGGGAAACGGTAAATGATAGCGCCTAATAAAGAAAGGAAATAATGATAAAAAGGCTGAAGTTTTTTGAACAATTTAGAGGGAATTATTTTTTTTATTTTGAATAATAGACTATCCATAATTTAAAATTTAAAATTTAAAATCTATAATTTAAGTTTCTCTAGAGAAACTTAAGGGCTTCTTTTATTTTATCACCTACATCAGTGATTGTTCCAGGTATTTTCTTTAAGGCATTAATAGCTTCTTTGTTTGAGTAACCTAATGTTTTTAGTGCTTCAATGACATCAACATCATTTTTTATATTTAGATTATTATTATCTAAATTAGTTATTTTATTTTTTAATTCTAGAATAATTTTTTCAGCATTTTTTTGTCCGATACCTGAGACTTTAGTTAGGTAACTAGTGTCTTTAGATGATATGGCAGAAATTAAAGTTTCAACGGTAGCTACGTTTAAAATACCCAAAGCGGTCTTTGGTCCTATCCCTGAAATGGTAATAAGCATTTCAAAAAAATCTAAATTTTGTTTATCTAAAAATCCATATAAATCTAACGAATTTTCCCTTACAGCTAAGTGGGTCCAAATTTTTATTTTTTCATTTTTATCTTTTAAAACCTGAATAGTTTCATTAGTAATAAATATTTTATAACCAACACCTGATACATTTAAAATAATGTAATTGTTATCTTGATGGCTAATTTGTCCTGTTAATTGATTAATCATATAAATAAGTATAAATTAAAAAATGGAAAGTAGAAAGTCCTAATTTCATTGCTTTTTTTACTTAAATATAGTAATCTCTTTGCATATGCCAGTAATTAAATCAGCAAAAAAAGCTTTAAGGGGTTCTCGAAGGAAGGCGGTTTTTAATCTGCGACGTAAGAGAGCTATGAAAGATTCTATTAAAACTATTGATAAATTGGTTTCTAATAAGAAAAAAGATGAAGCTAATAGTAAGTTATCTACAGCTTATAAAGCGATAGATAAAGCGGCCAAAAGAGGTATTATCAAGAAAAATACAGCTTCAAGAAAGAAATCTCGCTTATCTAAGTCCATTAAAAATATTTAAATTAAGTATTTTTTAAAAAACAGTAAAAAATTATTATTAATTTTTTACTGTTTTTTTGTTGTATAATAAAGCCATGTTTAAGTTTAATTTTAAATTAAATAATAAAGGTATTAATCACGGTTTGACGACATTATTTTTAATTATTGTCGGGTTGTCTTCTATTGGGATTGTTCAGTTGCAAAAAATAAGAATTGACTTTTCTTTAGTGAATGAATCTATTGAAAAACAAGGAGATGAAATAGAGGAAATGGATAAACAAATCCGACAACTACTAAAGGTAAACGAAAATGGCATCTCTAGGTTGGAGGCTGAATTGATATTAGAAAGAGAAAAAAGACTTTCTGTTGAAGCTAGCCAAGTAAGAGATAAATTATTAGCTCAAGAGCAGATCTCAAGTTTAGAGGAAAAAATTGCTGAAACTGGTAAGAATGAATTGACTACTATTATTGATAGATGGGAGCCTTATGTTGTTGCTTTGGAATGTAACTTCTACCTCCCTGGTACAAGCAATCTATTTTTACAATCAAGTGGTTCTGGCTTTTTAACTAATTGGGATTATGATTCTGTCGTTGTTTTGACAAATAAGCATGTGATTACAGCCATGGCGCTTAATAGAGATGATATTGCTAATAATTGTGTCTTAAGGTTTCCTCAAAGAGATGTGATGTTATTTTCTGAAAATGTGGCTGTTTTAGATGGAGGTTATGACTGGGGAATTGTAAGAATAAATACTTCAAATAGTTATATTCAATCATTGATTCAAGATTCCCCTAAACTATGTACAAAAAATCCTGATTTAGGGGACGAATTAGCTATCCTAGGTTATCCAAGTATTGGTGACCAGAAGAACGTAACAGTAACAGAGGGTATTATAGCTGGTTTTGATAATGATTATTTTATTACTTCAGCTAAAGTTGAAAAAGGTAACTCTGGAGGAGCAGCAGTTTCTCTTAAAAACGATTGTTACTTAGGCACCCCTACTTTTTCAAGAACAGGGGAGATAGAGTCCTTAGCTAGAATTTTAGATGTAAAAGTTTTGAATAAATAATGAGCCCTCGGTAGGAATTTTATCCTATTAAATAAATTTCTTTACATTAAATAATTTGTCCTCTCGGCAGGGATCGAACCTGCATCATGACTTCCGCAAAGTCATATTCTATCCATTGAACTACGAGAGGATTATTTAGAATTTATAACACAAAAAATGTAAAGATTTAACAAAGGGGTCCTGTATTGGAAGATTAGAAGGTTTTTGTTTCTATTTCCTCGACGGGTTTCCAAGGAGGTGACTATTCATCCTAACGATATTGTCGGGACCTTTAATTAAAAATTAGGATTTAAAATCCTAATCTTTCAAAGATTTTTTGAGATAAGGTTTCGTGGTGCTCTTCCTCTTCTAACTTCTCTAATAAATACTCTTTTATCTTATTTGTGTCAAGAGATTTATCTAAAGGTATGATGATATAAGGGGTGCTCTTCCTCTTTGCTTGTAAAATTATTTTTAAATCATCTTCTATCCAAAATGACCTTAAAGAGTTAAAAGGTATTAATTTTTCATTTATAGAAATTCCTTTTTCAGAAAGTTCAAAGTTTAATAAAGAAGGTCTTCTACTTGCATAAATAGAAAGACTAAAAGCACTAATAATAATAAATATACCAAAAAGGATATTATTAAAAAGATAAGCTGTAATTGCAATACTAAGCGAAATTATCCAAACTACCCAGAACCAGTCAGCTGATTTATCCTTATATTCATACTCAAGAGCTTGCCAGCTTAATTTTTCTTCCATATTCACCCTGTTAAATATGATTTGAATCTATATCTAACTATTTATTGTTAACTAATAATATTTCTTATTTATACAATGTTATCTTTTATTTACGTCAAATCATAACTTTAATTTTCTTAGATGTCCTGTGTAGGATTTTTTCTCTTTTTATAATTATACCACACATAGATAAAACATATCTTTATAAAAAATTAAAGTTATTTAATAAGGTAAATATTTTATCATAAAAATATTAATTTTATTATTAAATAATATCCTTGACATTAAAAAGTAATGGGTATATACTCATAATATAAATAGTCATCAAAAATATAAAAGGTCGGACTATTTATCATTTAATAATTTTATAATAATAATATTATGCCAAAATTTGATGGAACAGGTCCTTTAGGTCAAGGTCCAAGAACCGGGCGAGGAATGGGTCCTTGTGGAGGTGGAATGGGTCGTGGTTGTGGGTTTGGTCAAGGAATGGGAGGAAGACGATTTTTCTCAAAGAAAGAAGAATCTGAAATGTTAGATACAGAAGTAGGGGAATTAGAAGCTGAACTTAAAGCCATTAAGGAACGACTTAGCGAATTAAAAGGATAATGATTAGAAGGATAACAACAAAAAATTCGTAAACGATTTTTAGAAGTTTATGGATTTTTTGTTTTTGTTATACAATGAACTATAATAATACTATGCCTAGACCACGACTTTGTAGACGGATTAGAACTAATCCTAATATAATTTATTTTAAACCTCGGGGAGTACCCTTGAGATTTTTAGATGAGGTTGAATTAACTATTGAAGAGTTGGAAGCCTTACGATTAAAAAATGTTAAAAATTTAGATCAAGTTGGATGCGCTAAAATGATGGAAACATCACCAAGTACCTTTCAGAGAATTTTATCGTCAGCTTATAAAAAAGTTTCCAGAGCTTTAGTTAATGGGGAAGCTATTAAAATCATAAAATAAGTGGATTTTTGGTGCTTATTTTGATAAACTAAAATTCAATATTTAACGGAGGGGTGGCAGAGAGGTCGAATGCACTGGTCTTGAAAACCAGAGTGCGGGAAACTGTACCGTGGGTTCGAATCCCACCCCCTCCGCAACATCGTGCTAGCACGAGGTACATAGAAAATTATGAAAAAAATCAACAACAAGAAAAAACAGGTAGGAATCGGTTGTTTTCATATTAAATTAGACGAGCAAGGGCCAGGAAGTTATTTAAAAAAGTTGAAAGAAGTTCTTGAAGCAATACCTAGTATAAATAATATCGAAATTAGTGACAGTGGTTTTTATAAGGGAGGTTTCTTACCTATTAATGAAAATATTGAGGATAATGTGGAAACTTTTGATAGTGGCACGGGTTTTTACCCTTCTTTTTCTAACGCAAAAGTTAGTTTTGATGTCTTTATACCCCAAAGAATCCAAAAAAAAATATCACCATTTAATTTATACTGCGAATCAGAAAATTTTAAAGTTGCCATTTATTATACACATATTTTTACATTTACAGTTGTGGAACCTACAAAATCAATTGCTGAGGGAGAAGGGAGTGTTTCAGTCGTTGTTATAAGAGAATTTCTAAAGAATGAATTTGATAAATGTGAAGAAGAAATAGAACTAGAGACATTAGGACCTAGTCCGATGCATATTGATTATGAGCTAGAATTAAAAAACAAAAAATTTATACAGGACAATAGTGATATTTTTACAACCAACCTAGGAATTAAAATAACAAAAAAGAAAAGCTATGACTTATTTAGGTTATATGGCGATGAAGAGAAAATTACTTCACTAAAAAATCTTAAATCTATTCTTGTACGAGAGTTAGAAGACGAATTAAGCTTGTATTATCTTGTGATGTTATCAAATACCTATGAACTTAGATTGTGGGATGAAATAGAGGATTTAATGACAAATATACGAAAGGCTTTTGGAAACAAATGGTGGAGTATCGAAACAAAAAAATATTTTGTTGGAAAAAAAATTGAAAAACTTTTTATAAAGCTTTCTTTCTTTAAACAATACAGAATTTCTTTTAAGTATTTAGTAAAAGAAAAAGAAAAAAACATTCTTTTAAACCGAGAATCAGTAATCCTGAAAGAATATATCGATAATGAATTATTAGATATCAACGATGATGTAATAGAAGATAGTTTCGGGCTCGTTAACTTTTTTGACAGAAAGTATTCAAACTATATAAACAACTTTTATTTAGTTTACTCAGTTATCTTAGGGGGTATAATAGGTTATTTTATAAATCTTTTAATTAAAACCTCTACCTAATCTTATGGAAAATAGTGATGGCTACAATTTGTTATGATGTACACGAGGACCTTAATTTTGTTAAACTGAAATAGTTAAAAACAACCTTACAGAACTTAACCACCCACAGTTCCAGCACGATGTAGCCCGCAACATCGTGCTAGCACGAGGAAGTTAAAATATGAACGAAAGAGATATCCTTAATTTAATAAAAGAAGATGAATGGATGATGAAAATCTTAAAAATTGCGGGGGAACTTAATCTTCCTGATTGGGTTATTGGAGCTGGTTTTGTGAGAAATAAAGTTTGGGATCACTTACATGGATTTTCAAATTCAAAAGTTGATACAAATGATATTGATCTAGTTTATTTTGATCCAAAAGGAAATAACAAGAAAGAGGATAAATTATTATCACAAAAACTTAAAGAACAAACAGGGATTGACTGGGAAATAAGAAACCAATTTTACATGCATACAAAAAATAATGTAGAACCATATAAATCTACAGAAAATGCTCTTTCCCAATGGACTGAAACAGCAACTAGTTTAGGAGTTAGGCTTGAAAATGGAAACTTAAAACTTATTGCGCCTTACGGAATAGATGATTTAGTTAACTTAGTTGTAAAACCTTGCCCAAAATCTCCTCTAGGAATACAAGGGGTAAGGGAAAGAGCGGAAAAGAAAGATTGGTTTAAAAAATGGCCAAAACTTAAATTTTCTACAAATTAATTTAAAAAAACAAAGGTGCACGAGGATCCTTCGGTCAGTAGTCATAAAAAACTTAAAACCACCTTGCAGGGCTTGGTTGGTCACGGTTCCAGCACGAGGTTGCCCGCAGTATGAACAAAAAGTAACAGCATTTGTTGTTGCTTTTTGTTTATATCTCATTACTGAGTGGGTTCGAACAGTGATGGTAAAATGTCCTGTGGACATTTTACGAGCCACGACCAGCGGTACTTAATAAAATTAGGATATTAAATTTGTCGGTTATTTGTTATGTTTCCTAATGTTTCCTTAGCAACGTTGGTTAATTTTTCGTTATTCTCTTTTTTGTTGGATTCTCTATCTTCTAATGCCTTTACTGCTACAACTATGATAAGGGATCCAAATGCGACTACTCCTATTGTGGAGATAGATTTCCAAAATACATCTTTGTCTAGGACATCCCAGATAGATAATATGGCTAAAAATGTCATTAAGGTAACTGATATAACTAAAATAACAACAGCAATTTTTTTTATTGTTTCCATTTTTTATAAATACGTTATTTATTAATAATTATAATAATTCCTTTATTTCTTCCTCTTACTAATAAAGAAAATATAAATAATGTCTAAAATAGCTAGGGTGTTGATTACTAAAAGTACAATAAACCATTTTTTATGTGAATTACGAGAAGCTAACCAAAGGGAGTAACCTTTCCACGGAAGAACCCACAACATAATTAAAAGGAGTACCCATGTTGGGACAACAGTGTTCGTTTGCACGCTTGATGTTAAAAGTTCCATATTTTTTTATTTAAATTTTTAATTACTAATTACTAATTACTAATAATTTTAACAAGTTTATTATTTAATACAATAGTGATATTATAATAAAGTTATGTTTAGTTTTTTAAAAAGAAACTTTTTAATTTTAATTTTGAGCATTTTGTGTATATCTCCACTGGTTTCTTTTGCAGAACCTGTGAATTTTGAAGCTGTTGGTACAAATTTAGAAGGGAAAGTTGATATTTATCTTTTTGAGAGAGATGGGTGTTCTTTTTGTGCAAAGGAAATGGACTTTTTTGAAAAGTTAGCTTTAGAAAGAAGCGATTTTAATTTAATTGTTGTTGATATCGAACAGGAAGAGAATAGACGACAGTTTGATTTAATTACTCAAAGATATAATTTACCAAAAGTAACACCTATTACCATTGTCGGTGAACATATTTTTCAAGGTTTTGAATCTGAAAGTACCACAGGTCAAGAAATCATTAATTTTATAGAACAATCAAAAACGGGCACTATTATGGATCCAAAGCAAAGTTTTGATTTTAAGGTGCCATTTTTTGGTGTTATAGATTCTAAGGACTTTTCTTTATTTTCACTAACTACTATTTTGGGTTTAGTAGATGGATTTAACCCTTGTGCTATGTGGGTATTGATGACCTTCTTGTTGATTTTATGGCAAGTAAAAGATAAGAAAAAAATGTTCCAAGTTGCCGGTTTGTTTATTTTAGCTGAAGCAATTATGTATTGGTTAATTCTAAACTTTTGGTTTAAAACGTGGGATTTTATTGGGTTAGATGAAATCATTACTCCACTGATTGGTTTGTTAGCTATTGGAGCAGGAGTTTATTTCCTCTATAGGTATTGGAAAAATCGTGGGCAGTTGGTTTGTGATACTGATGTAGGGGAACAATCTAAAATAGAAAATAAGATTCAAAAGTTAGTTAATAGGCCTTTAACAATTATAACTACCTTAGGAATAATTGGAGTAGCTTTGTCCGTAAACGTTATTGAATTTGCTTGTTCTATTGGAATACCTCAAGCTTTTACTAAAATCTTAGAATTAAATAATTTAAATTTAATAACAGAACAGTTTTATATTTTTCTCTACACTCTTTCCTATATGATTGATGATTTTTTGATTTTCGGCTTAGCTTTGTATGGTTTTAGTAAATTCTATGCGGTGGGGCAAAAGTACTCTAATTTATCCTCTTTAATTGGGGGAATGTTGATGTTAATTTTAGGAGTTCTCTTATTATTTGCACCTAATCTATTGGTTTTTTAAATATTGACATAACGTTTCTAACATAGTATCACTATCTATAGTAGAAGTTCTTTATTTATTCTATTTATTCAGAAGGGGGTGATTGAAGTGGAAATTCTAATTGTTGAAGATATTAAGCGGTGGGAACAACTTATTATTAAACGATTAGATGATGAAGCAGAAATTACAGTTGTCTGCTCTATCTCAAGGTTGGAAGAAATTCTTTCTTCTGGGAAAAAGTTTTTTGCTATCGCTTTGGATGGATGGTTGGGAGAGGATACGACCTTTGGTTTAATTCCTCGTTTGCTTGAAATTTCTGAAATTGTAATTTCTACATCTCAAGACTTGAAATTGAGAAAAAAGATGATTCAGGCGGGGTGCCACACAGGTGGTAATAAATGGGATTTTGCTGATTTAATGATAGAGCTCTCGCTTTGATTGATATTATACTTAATATATAATATCAAGAAGCGAGAGCTTTTTATTTTATAATTAAAAGCATTTTTATGATAAAAGGAAAAATATTTGTAATAAAAAGACGACTTTGGAAAACTGAGGATTTACTTGGTTTCAAAGATGGTATGATTTTAATAGTGAAAAATACAACGCCAGATGTAACTGTTATCATAGATAAAGTAAAAGCGATTGTGACTGAAATCAATAGCCCGCTTTGTCATGCCGCTATTATAGCGAGAGAATATAATAAACCTATTTTAATGGGGGTTGAAGAAGTAACTAAGCAATTTAACACAGGAGAGGAAGTTGCTATTAATTTGGAAAATGAAACGATTATAAGATGTTAGATTTATTAAAATATACTTATATCTTTGATATCCCTAAAATTAAAGAAAGTATAGAGAGATTATGGGATAGATATCAAGGAATATTAGATAATAAGAATTCTACAAAAGAAGATCTTTATGAAGCTCGTGCTATTTTATATTGCTTAGGAAGATTTTATTCAGAAGAATTTGCCTTAGGTGCGATAAAAAGAAGGATTCAGTATATAAAACCAGAAATTGGCTTTGATAAATTTTTAAAAATGGTGGACTCTGGTGAAAAATACGACGGATATAACAAAATATTTAATGACCTTAGCGAGTTTTATTTAATAGTTAAGGGGATAAAAAATAGGGAGAAAAATGGTTCTTATCTTGATGAAGAAAGGTTTAACATAATTGCTAAAGAAAAAGGAGTTATAAGTTCTCATCCTTTGGATTAAATTATATATGAAATATTTAGGAATTGATTATGGTGAGAAAAATGTAGGGATAGCAACCTCAGATGACGGTGGAGAGCTAGCTTTTGCTAAAGTTGTTTTAAATAATGACAATCAACTTTTGGAAAATGTTTTAAAAATTTGTGAAGAAGAAAAAATTAAGGTAGTTGTTATAGGGGACTCTTTTGACTTTTCTGGCCAACCTAATAATATTATGAAAGATGTTTTAAATTTTAAAAAAGTTTTAGAAAAAAATAATTTAACTGTTCATTTAGAACCAGAATTTTTGACTAGTGCAGAGGCAGAGAGAATTCAAGGAAAAAATGATAAACTAGATGCATCAGCGGCTGCTTTAATTTTAAAAAGTTACTTGGATAAAATAAAATCCTAAACCAAAATTGGCTGGATAAATTAAAATGATTTTAAATTTTTTACAAAAAACTAGAGAGAGTATTAAAGATTGGATTGAGAACCGTGCTCATGGTAAGGTAGCCAAAATTTGGTTGATTATATTTTCATTTACAGAGGCTTCCTTTTTTGTTATTCCACCAGATATTTTCTTATTAGCTATTTTAATTAATAATGGTGTTAAATGGGTTCACTATTCTTTAATCACTACTGTTTCTTCTGTGGCTGGTGGTCTGCTTGGTTATACTCTCGGCTTTTTCTTTTTTGATTTAGTGGGAGAGTTCATTATAGATACCTATAATTTACAAAACCAAATGACAGTTGTTTCCCGAATGTTTTCACAGAATGCTTTTTGGACTATTTTTATTTCGGCTTTTACACCTATTCCGTTTAAAGTTTTTACTCTTTCAGCTGGTTTTTTCAAAATTGATCTTGTTGTATTTTTAATAGCTTCTTTATTAGGAAGGGGAATGAGATTTTTTGCAGTGGGATATATTGTAAAAGTGTTTGGTAAACAGATGGCTAGAAGCGTCTTTAAATACTTTAATTGGATTCTTCTGGTTTTGGTAATTTTAATTATATTGATTCTTGTTTTGTAGATTAGGTTGATTTTAAAGGATGGATTTTATATAATCGGAGAGTTAGAAAGGGGGCGATTAGCTCAGTTGGTAGAGCAGCACATTTACACTGTGAAGGTCGGGGGTTCAAATCCCTCATCGCCCACACAATTAAAAAACAGTAGCTTAAACGCTACTGTTTTTTAATTGCTATATGGATGGTGAGGGATTTGGAAGACGGAGGTGCGGAGCCAATTTGTAAGCTTGCGAACAAATTGTAGCCGAGTCGGGGTCACGAAAAATTTTCGTAAGAAAATTTATTTGTGACAAAATCCCTAATCGCCTCTCCCTATAAAATAAGCTTAAACCAAAAACACAAAAAACCGAAGATTACTTTGGTTTTTTGTATGGAAGTAAATTTCAAGTGAATTAGTCTTTTAAAATTTAACCAACTAGGCATCGGATGCCTAGTTGGTTAAATGTGGATTGTTTGAAAAACTGATTTTTTGGATTAAAGGAATGCCTTCGCATACTTATTCTGTGTGGTCACAAGTTACTAAGCCTTTTAAAATTCTTACGAATTCTAAAAGTCTAAGTACTTGCCGACCCCGGCTCAACTTTTTTACTTTCTAGTAGGTCGTAAAAATATGCCTGCGCCCGCACAAATCGCCAAAGAGCAAAGCAGTTTACTCTTTTAAAAAACAAAAACGGAGAGGTTGAACCTCTCCGTTTTTGTTTTTTGCGATTTGTGCCCCCGGTAGGAATCGAACCTACATTGGAAGATTAGAAAACTTCAGTTCTATCCATTGAACTACGGGGACAGGTTTAATTAAAAATCAGCTTATTTATACCAATATTATCACTATAAATCAATGAATAGTGTATAATTAAAAGTGAAATGTCTAAAAAAATACTAATTTTTGGAGGACTGTTGTTCTTAATATTTTTTGTCTTAACAAATTATATAAATATAAGTCCTAAAGATATGTTGGCGGGTGTTTTTTTTGTTGATAGCCTCACAGAAAGACAATTAAAAGCCAAAGATAATGTGAGAATTTTAATTGTGCCTGGACACGATGATGAATACTGGGGAACGGAGTTTAATGGAATAAAAGAAGCTGATTTAAATGTGGAGTTGGCAGAGTATCTGACTAATTATTTAAGGCAAGAAAAAGATTTTCAAGTTTATCTGTTAAGGAATAAACAAGGGTATGATGGTGATTATTTAAATTACATAAAAAATAATAAAGAAGACATTTTTAATTTTCAAAAAAAGCATCAAGATACTATGAGTGCCTTAACAAGTTCTGGTTTGGTTGATTCTGAAATTAGATTTAATTCAGACCAAAAATCTTTATCGGAAGTTGTTACAAGGTTGTATGGTATAAATAAATGGTCAAATGAGGAGAGTATGGATATTGTTATTCATGTTCATTTTAATGATTACCCTGGTAGGTACTCGGATTGGGTGGGTAAATATTCTGGCTTAACTATTTATATCCCAGATGAACAGTATTCAAATCACAAGATTAGTTTCTCTATTGCCAGATCAGTTTCAAGTTTTTTGGGTAAATATTTTGCTTATAGTGATTTAAAATATGAAAAAGGACAACAAGGAATAAAAGAAAACCAAGAATTTATAGCTCTAGGGTCTTTTAATACTCTAGATGCTGCTGGTTTATTAGTTGAATATGGTTATATTTATGAACCTCAATTCACAAATTCAAATACTAGGCAACCTCTGTTAAAAGAAATGGCATGGCAGACTTATCTTAGCTTAGCTGACTTTTTCAGTAAGGATTTGAAGAAGGATAACCTTATGTTACCTTATCAGTGGGACCTTAATCTGAGTAAAGGGATGAATAATAATGAAGATGTTTTGGCTATGCAATTCCTTTTGTCTCAACAAGGTTTTTACCCACCGTATGGGTATAATTTAAATGATTGTCCTATTTCGGGTAGTTTTGGAAATTGTACTTTAAGAGCAGTTAAGGATTTTCAGACAGAATATAGTATAATACCTACCTCTGGTTTTGTCGGAGAATTAACAAGAAATAAATTAAATGAATTTGAGTAAAATAAAGATACTTTTTGAAGATGAAAATGTTTTGGTAATTAATAAGCCTGCCAATTTAGTTGTTCATGCTGACGGAAAAACTAACGAAGTGAATTTATGTGATTGGATTTTAAAAAATTATCCTAAGTTGGAAAATGTCGGTGAACCTCTAATTCTTCAGGACCCTAATCTTGCAGACGGGCGAGGTGGTAAAGAGATAAGGAGACCGGGAATAGTTCATCGCTTAGACAGGGAAACTAGCGGTGTTTTAATTATCGCAAAAACTCAAGAATCTTTCTTAAATCTAAAACAGCAATTTAAAAATAAACAGATTGAAAAAAAATATAGGACTTTTGTTTGGGGTGAAGTTAAGAACAAGGAAGGGGTGATAGATAGACCGATTGGGAGAAGTAGTAAAGATTTTAGGCAATGGTCTGCCCAAAGGGGGGCTCGTGGGAAATTAAGAGAAGCTACGACAGAATATAAGGTCTTAAAAAAGAACAAAGAGTTTTCTTTTTTAGAAATTAACTTGAAAACAGGTAGAACTCATCAGATTAGGGTTCATATGAAAGCCTTTAATTATCCTGTAGTGGGGGATAGATTATATGCTCCTAAACGAGAGTATGCTCTTGGATTTGAAAGAGTTGCTTTACATGCCTTTTCTATTGAGTTTATTTTATTAAATAAAGAAAAAGTTAAAGTAGAAGCACCTTTTCCTGATGATTTCGAGAAAGCTTTAACTTTGATGCTATAATCCTACATAGGATTGCGAAATATAAAGATTTATGATAAAGTTTGGCAATATGAAATTAGAAACAATCCAGATTTCATCGGTTGATATAGAAGAAAGGAAAAAACTTGGAATTAGAGCAGGTGATACTGTTCGTGTGTGGGTAAAAATTCAAGAAAAAGGAAAGACTAGGTTACAAGCTTTCGAAGGTTTAGTTTTAGCTAGAAAACATGGCAATGAAGCAGGGGCGACATTTACTGTAAGAAAAGTGGCTAGTGGAGTAGGAGTAGAAAGGATTTTTCCTTTATTTTCACCAATTATTGATAGAATCGAAATTATTAAAAGGTCAAGAGTAAGGAGATCAAAACTTTATTTTATTCGTGAAAAAGTAGCTAGAGAAATTAGAAGGCAAATGAGAAAGATGAAGATGGTTGATATTACTACTAAGAGTGATATAGCAGAAGCAGATAGAATTAAAAAAGAAGAGGAAGAAAAGACAAAACAAGAACAAGAAGAAGTTAAAGAAGAATCTTCTACTGAAGTCACAGAGGATAAGGAATTAAAGGGAGAAGTTAACCTATCTACAGAGCCCTCTTCCGCTGAAGCTACAGAGGACAAGGACAAGGACAAGGAAAAGGAAAAGGAAAAGAAAGAGTAATTTTAAAAATCAAAAGAGCCAAGTTTGCTTTTCGGCAAACTTGGCTCTTTTTGCGTGATTAATTGGTAGACATGATATAATAGAGACATAAGTAAACTTGGTCCTAAGCCTAAAAAGATGGTTAAGATCGAGTGGTCTGCGGGTTTTGCTTATGCAATTGGTTTATTAACTACGGATGGTAATTTATCAAAGGACGGTAGGCATATAGATTTTACTTCTAAGGATATTGATTTAATTAATTCTTTTAAAAAATGTTTAAATATTGATGATGTAAGGGTTGGTAAAAAATGTAGAAGTATAGAGAAAGATAAAGTTTATTTTAGAGTCCAGT
>JAYEKM010000029.1:0-57804 GCA_034661035.1 Patescibacteria group bacterium
TTTAAATTATATCATATATAATAATATAGAAAATTTTTTAATTTTGAATTAGAAATAATAAATTTAAAATTTAAAATCTATAACTTATAATTCTTAAAAATAAAAGAAAAAACTCTAAATTTTCAAAAAAGAGGTCCGACTACTACAAGTAATCGGACCTCGAAAAATTTGATTTTTTCTTTTGTTTTTAAGGTGTCACATCATAACATCCGTCATCACCAGCTCCACCAGCACAATCAGAACTTCCACCGTTAAAACCATTTGTATCATCATCATCTTCTGTTAGAAGTGGATTATATTCTTGCAAAACTGCTCCTAAGTGATAATTTTGTCCAGTACCCCAATAAAAATAATTGTCTCCATCTGGATCCTTGGAAATCTTTAAAAAACTTGCTAAAGGTTTAGGTGTCCCATAAAGAGTCCCTTCTGTACCGTTATCCAACGGATAACTAGTATTGATGTCATAATATAACTCTAAAGCTAATTGAATTTGTTTAATATCAGAGATTCTTCGACCATCCTTAGCTCTGTTTCTAGCCCCACTCATTGAGGTTAAAACTACCGCTGACAAAATACCAATAATAGCCACTGTAATGAGTAATTCAACTAGAGTAAACCCTTTCTGTTGTCCTTTTTTTATGATCATAAATTTATTATTTAAGGAGTCGTAACACAACCACGTTCACTGCATGTAATTGACCAAGAGCTACCTTCTGCAGTAGAAGCTTTAAATTCTCCAAGATTATCACTAGCAACATAATCCCAACTACTCGGCAATACAGGAAACACAGCATCAACATTAGCGTGGGCACAAATCTTTTCCCCTACAACAGGTAAAACCGTCCTAAAATCCACTACATCATTATCACTTTCACAGATCACCAAATGAGCCTGAAGAGAATTTAACTGTTGTTGCGTAACCGCTAACCTTGCCTTTGGTCTAGAATTGGTCAATGACCAAGCAGTAAAAGAACTCAACAAACCTATAATTCCTACAACTATAAGCATTTCCACTAAAGAAAACCCTCTTTTATCTTTTGGTAAACTAGACATTTATATTCAGTGTTAGTTACAACCAGCAGCTAAATTACCAATGGGACCTACAATTGAATTAGGTCCTGCATTTAAACCAGCTGAACCATACTCAAGATAAAAACAAATCTGGAATTTTTCTGTACCAGCACCAGCAGCACCAAGATCTGTACTTATAGAATAGTCACAGGCAGCTGAAGAGGTATCATTACAAGCAGTGGTACTATTACTTGGATCTGAATAATTTGCAAAAATGCTTTCTACTGAACCGTCACCGTCAGTATCATAGGTACAAGTGTTTGCTAAAGCGTCAGCAAGAACACAGCCTCCAAGAGCGTTATTGCCATTATCAGAATTCTCAACCAATATCCTAGACATATCTTTAGCATCCATAACTCTTCTGGCATCCCTAGCTTTTTCCCTAGCTGTTCCTAAAGAACTCAAGACAACCGCTGATAAAATTCCCATGATGGCTACCACAATAAGCAACTCAATCAAAGAAAAACCTTTTTTAGTATTTCTAAACATAAAAATAAATAAATAAATAAATATTAATAATTGATAATACTTTAAATTACAAAATAGAATTCGTAATTCAAAGAATAAACCTCGACAATTTATAGCTTACATTATAAGTCCAAACTAAACTAAATCCAAATCCAACAAGAAATAAATGTGGATAATTAATTAGATGTTAGGGATTAGAATGTTAGTTATTTAGGAAAGAAAAAATTGGCTTCGCCAATTTTTTCCCCTAAAACCTAAATCTCTAAGACTCTAAGACTCTAAAACCTAACTATATTGCTGAGGAAATATTGTAAATAGGCATCAAAATAGCAGCTAAGAGACCTCCCACCCCAAGACCAAGAAGAACTATCATAGCTGGTTCAATCATCCCCACCAACATATCAACAGCTCCTGAAACTTCCCTCTCATAAAATTTAGACAATGTTTCTAAAATATCGTTTAAACCACCAGTTTCTTCACCTATTTTAATCATTTGAATCATGATGTTAGGAATCTCACCCTCATTAACCATAGCATTAGCAACAGAACTACCAGTTTTTATAGATTGAGATGCGTTCTTCAACAATTCTTCATAAACAGCACTATCTACAACAGTGGAAGCTGTTTCAACTGCTTTTACCACAGGAATACCACTCGCCAACATTGTATTCATATTTCCGCAAATTCTAGATAAATACATCTTTTTGTACAAAGTTCCTATAGCAGGAATGGATAATTTAAACTTATCTATAGACATCTTGCCAGATTTAGTCCTACTAAATCTAAAGAAAAAGAAAACTGCTACCACAAAAATAATCAGCATAAAAACTCCGTAGGTTATAAAAAATTCACTCAAATTAATCACCGCTCTCGTTAGGATAGGTAGTTCTTGACCTGCATCGATTAAAATAGCACTAATCTTAGGTACAACCATCACAAGCATTAGAACCATAACTACAATAAAAACAATTACAACAAAAATAGGATAAATCAGAGCATTTTTAGCTTTAGACATCAATTCATAGCCCCTATCTAAATGTTCAGCTAAATATAAAAAAGTGTCATTTAAATTACCAGACTCTTCACCAGACTTAACCATATTAACGTAGAATTCAGAAAAGACCTTTGGATGTTTTGACATCGCTACTGAAATTGAATTACCTCCTTGAATATCATCAGCAATTTGTTTTAAAATTCTTCCTAAAACAGGATTCTCCACCTCATCAGCCAAAAGTCTAAAAACCCTGAGAGCAGAAACCTGGGCTCCGAATAAAGTGGAAATTTGTTTTGACAGAATAACAACATCTTTATTAGAAACTCTCTCAAAAATTGAAAAATTGAGACCAAGCAAACCTTGTTTACCAACTTCTTGAATATGGGAAATAATAAGTCCTCTATTTTGTAACGAACTAATAGCGACATCTTCACTGATAGCGTCTATCTTTCCCTCTGTTTCTTTCCCATCTTTATCAACGATTTTATACTTGAATAACATATTTTTATTATTAATTTAGCATTCTATCCAAATGATCCACTTGAAGAGAATATCTTTTCGCATCATCAAGGGTTATTTCACCAATCCTAACAAGATCAGACAAAGACTTATCTAAACTTATCATCCCTTCTTTTGCGCCTGTCTCTATAACATTCGGTATCTCGTAGGTTCTCCCTTCGCGAATAAGGTTAGCTACCGCGGTATTCTTTATTAACAATTCATAAGCAGGGATAACTCCTCCAGAAGTTCTTGGAACTAATCTCTGCGAAAAAATGCCGAGTAAACTCCCCGCTAACTGGGTTCTAATTTGTGTTTGTTGACCTGCAGGAAAAACGTCAATAATCCTATCAATGGTTTGTGCTGCATCATTAGTATGAAGTGTAGAGAAAACAAGATGACCTGTTTCGGCAGCGGTCACAGAAGTAGCAATTGTCTCAATTCCCCTCATCTCACCAATCATTAAAACGTCGGCGTCCTGTCTGAAGACAGACTTCAAGGCTGTAGAAAAATCTTTAGTATCAGTTTCAATTTCCCTTTGATCAATAACTGATTTACCTTTACTGAACACATACTCAATTGGATCTTCGATCGTCACAATATGGTCAGGTTTATTTTGATTGATAATATCCAACATAGTCGCTAGAGTTGTTGTCTTACCATTTCCAACTGGTCCCACAACTAAAAAGAATCCCTGTTCTTTTTGAGTGAAAGTTTCTAGGACAGGAGGTAAATTTAATTCTTCTAAAGTTTTTATCTTCTTAGAAATTACTCTTAAACTAACCCCCGGTGTTCCTTGACTATAAAAACAATTCCCTCTAAAACGAATCTTTTCTGTTCCATAGGAAAAATCAACTTCTTTTTCTCTTTCAAATCTAGCATTATATTCCTTATCTAACAGTTCATTAATAACACCAAGAACGTCTTCACTTGTTAATACATTTATTTTTTTTAAAAAGAATAAATTACCGTGAACTCTAATAGCAGGATTGTAACCAACAGATAAGTGTAAGTCCGAACCCCCTTCTTCTATAATTGTTTTTATTAAATTGTTTAACAATTCTTTATAATCCATAATAAATTAGTCAAAAGTTTATAAAGTCTAAAGTCCGTAAAGTCAGAAAAATTTGGGAAGCAAATTTTTCTTTATTTTCAGTTTCTAACTCTTATTATTATACAGGAATTAAATAATAAAACAGAATTTGTTTGTGGAAAAATTGCCTTGCGATTTTTTTGCTTTCGACTTTATGAACTTTATAGACTCTACAACTTATTAGCTTCCTCAAATGGAATAATTTTATTAAAAGCTTTTATTAAACCATCTTCTTTCATAGTAATCATTCCTTTTGATCTTACAAGAGCTTCTATCTCAGTATTAACAGCATTTTTTAAAACAACCTCCTCAATATCACGATCCATCTCTATAACTTCAAAAACACCTGTTCTTCCTTTCAATCCTTGCGGATTGCCTTTAACAGGAGTTGCTTCCAAAACTGTCTTAGGAAAATCTATTTCATTCCTAAATTTTTCGGGTAAGGTCTCAAATTCCTTATCAATTAATAATTTAATGCTACCTTCCACAGGAATCTCCTTACCTGAACCAGGAGCCAATTTCCTAACCAGCCTTTGTGCAATGGCTAAAGACAGAGTCGGCGCAATCAAAAAAGGATCAACCTCCATTTCAATTAATCTTGGAATTACTCCAGCGGCATCGTTGGTATGGATAGTTGAAAAAACCAAGTGACCTGTCAAAGCAGCTTGAACAGCCAAACCTGCAGTTTCCTTATCACGAATCTCCCCCACCATGATTACATCTGGGTCCTGTCTCAAAGTAGTCCTTAAACCACTAGCAAAAGTATAACCTATCTCTGGTCTAACCTGAGATTGACTAACACCTTCAATATTTAACTCAACTGGATCTTCCAAACTTAAAACATTTTTTTTCATTCTATCGATTTCGTGCAAAATAGAATATAAAGTAGTTGTTTTACCAGAACCAGTTGGTCCTGAAATCAAAATCATCCCATGAGGTCTTTCAATTGCTTTTTTTACTATATTAAGGTTCTTTTCACTTAAACCTGTCTCAGACAAATGAGCAATTCCTTTATCTGGTTCTAAAATCCTCATCACCACCTTCTCACCATAATAAGCTGGAAATGTAGAAACCCTAAAGTCAACCCTTCTATCGTCAATGTTAGCAGAAAAACGACCATCTTGAGGTTTCCTCTTTTCATCTAAACGCATTTTGGAAAGAATCTTAATCCTTGCCACAACGGCACTATGAACCTTAGCAGGTAAAACTAGACGGGTATCCAAAATTCCATCAATTCTAAATCTTACTCGGACTTTTTCACCAGTATGTTCTATATGAACATCAGAGGTATCATCTTCAGCAGCATATCTTAAGATGGTAGCAACAATTTTAGTGACGGGAGCATCCTCTACAAAAGTTGCTTCGTTATCTTTTCTCACTTTAGAAACAGCCTCACTTATTTTAGCTTCTTCATCATCTAAATCAGATTCTAGTTCTGTTAAAGCTTGAGAAACTTCACCACTTAAACCTTTGTAACCCTCTAGGGCCTTCTTAAAATCACTTTTACTTATTATAAAAAGTTTATAAGGTAAATTTATTTTAGAAGAAATAAATTCTAAGGCGTCTCTTGCCTCTATATTACCAGGATCAATAATTCCAACCTCCAAAAAACCTTCCACTTCTTGTAAAGGAATTATACTGTAATGAATAACTGATTTCTCAGGTATATGTTTTAAAACCTTACTAGTAAAATTTTTAGGATCTAATTTACGAAATGGTAAGTTAAAAAATTCTTCTTTAGCTTTATGGATTTCTTCCTCAGCCACCCCCTTCTCTAATAAAATTTCATCTAAAAATTTCTCTGTTGCATCAGCTTTTTTTTTGAGTTTCTTTTCTTCCCCAGCCTCAATAATATTTTTATTTACTAAAATATCTAAATAAGTCATATCTATCAACTTTTAACGAATTAAACAACAGTTTGTTGTTTAAAAATTATTTAATCATTAGGTCATATAGTTCACCGCTACACCTATCCATGTCTTCAACTGCAGTATCAAAGTTTTGAGAATTATCATATTGGCAAATCATCTCTTTACCAACCCAATCTTGGTTAGGATTTTTGACGAATTTTGATTCTACCTCACAATAAGCACCTTTTGGACCTATTATTTCATACCTATAGGTTACATCTTGACCAACTAATCCACTCAAGCCTTCAACTTCAACCTCGACTGTAGCTAAATCACATTTAGCAAAATTTTCTTCGAAACAATCTTTATCACTACAAGCTGTAATAACAGGGGCGTTTACGTTGACACCTGTATATTCGCCATCTGTTCCAACAGGAGAGAAAGGGTTATTACGCCCAACCTCTTGTAATCTTAATTCCATACTAAAGTCTTCTAAATTTTGAAAGGCAACATCTTCAAACATATCTTGGTCTAAGGTCAAAGTTCTTAACTGTGTAAGAAGTTCAAGAGTTTCATCCCCGACAGCCTGAACTCCCATAGTTGAAACCAATTGAGAATCAGAGGAAGCTGCACTTGCCCAATACTGATAAGCAAAGAAACAAATCATTATGAAAAAAATACTTATCAATAAATTATTTTTATTTTTTGAACTTTTTAACATAAATTTATTTTAACCAATATGTCTTAATACTCATATTATGCTTATAGACATTATCAAGTGAAGTCTTTAGAGTGTAGTCAATAACATCGACTATCCTTAAACTATTACCTAAATCGTCCATAAAACTCACAAAGTCTTCATATGAGGCTTCAACTGTAAAGGTTAGCCCAATAGAACCATACCCGTCTAGATTAGGACCTAAATCATTCACTTGGTCACCTTCATTAATTTCTGTATCTACTTCAACACTTCTAATCATGCAACCATTCTTTACGGCAATCTGATTTATCTCCATAATGAGTCTAACATTATCAACATTATTCGGTAAAAGCTTCTCAAGTCGATTAACATTCACTTTAGTGAAAGTATTATATTTAACCAAAAGCTGTTGTCTTATCTCCCTTAGTTCTTTAGACTTAGTTAAAGCATTATCATATTCTGTTTGTTCCTCCTTTAATACACTCGTCTCCGTATAAGCAGGATCAATATAGGAAAAGAATAACCCTCCCGCTAAAATTATGAAAAAAATTGGAATTATAAATTTAAACATTTTTTTATTCTAAACTATTTCTATAGGAAATAAGTCTTGGATCTATTCTAGCGGTCACACTAAAAACAACTCCACCGTCAAGCCCCACTCCTAAATCAGAAAAAATTAACTCATCCATGTTTTTATTTTCTCCAAAGACATCTGACTGTAAAGCAACTGTTGCATAGGAATCAGCTGTGCCACTCATTGAAATAACCCATCTATCTTCCTCTGGATAGAAAGCCATTTCCTTGAAACTTACTTCTTGCAGAGTATTTTGTTCTAGTAATTCAAACAGCGGAGTTAAAATAGTGTGTTTATCTAGAATCTTTTTAGCAGATTCTATCCGTTTATCTATTAAACTTAGTTCTTTTATGATTTCCTTCTCGAGACTACCTTTTTCCCTATCCAAAATACTTGCCATATTTTCTATTTGACCTTCAAGATAACGATTGTAAAGAAAAACTGTTGAGGCAGTTAGAATCATCAAAATGAAAACTGCTACTCCAACCCCCATAAACAAACCACCAAAATCTTTCTTTTTAGTCTTCCTCCTTCCATGACTTTTTTTAGGAATAAAAGATGTTTGCATTAATAATATTATACATTAAAAAAGAAACCTTTACACAACAGAAATAAACAAAACTGTGGATAGAAAACAAAACAACCAGTCCTAATTTAATTCTGTGTATTTTTTTAATTTTTATATTTATTTTTCTAAACCTCTCAAAGCAAGACCTACCGCTACAGCAAATTCTGGTCCTATTTCTTTTAAAATATCATCTAAAAAGGCTGGGGTTTTAATCTTCTCAAAAGGATCGGCTAATACTGATTCAATTTCTAGATGTTTAAGGGAAGATTCAGTTAAACCTTTAATAACAGACCCTCCTCCTGTAAAGACCACTGTGTCAACACTCTTCCCTTGTTCACTTTGGAAATTAATTAGAACCTTTTGTGTTTCTTCAAAAATATATTTAAGATTCGTTAAAACAATATCTGAAACTTCTTTATCTGGACCCTCTCCCGTTAAACCAATACTCCTTTTCTTCTTTTCCGCTTTTTCAATTGAAATTCCTACAGTTCTTGAAATGGCAGCACTAATATCCTGTGAACCACGATTAATAAGGTGTGATTTCTTTACTACACCGTATTCCACAATATACAATTTGGTCACACTAGACCCAATATCTAGAATAGTTGATACCCCTGCGTTATGTCCCAAAACAGACCTAATTGTACTGAAAATTTCTATCTCAAGAAAATCTAAACCTAACTTAGCATTCTTAATAATGTCGTTATATCTCTCTATGGCATTTTTATGGATGGCTACCACAAAAATTTTCATGGTATTTTTACTTTTAGATTTAGTCTTTTCTGTCTCAGTGGCAGGTCTCATGTCCTCAAGAGAGTCTTCTTCTGGTTCTTCATCCTCAATAACAACTCTCCAATCAAGCATCACTTCCGTAATAGGAACAGGAATAAAACGTCGAGCTTCAATAGGAACAATCTTCTCTAATTGGTCATTAGAAACTCTTGGAATTTCCATTTCAAATATCAAACTGGAGCTAAGAGGAATAGAAGAACCACAACTCATCACATTGACGGTTGACTCCTTTAACAAATCTAAAATGGCACCACTTATTTGTTTATTGGTTAAGTTAGTTGATTTTCCTGATTCTACGTTGGCATAAGGACCTAAAGCCAATTCTCCATATGTCTCCAAAACAGCTCCTCCCTTACTTTTTTTAAGTTGAACAATCTTAATGGCAGACCCACCGATGTCCAGTCCCAAAAAACTTCCTTCCTTTTTTTTGAAGAATTTCGAAAGAGAAAAATTAATTCCTTTCCCCCCTAAAATATTTTCGAACATTACTAAATTATTATATCATATATATAATGAACATTAACAAAAAAACATCAAAAATGTGGAAAATTTTACTAGATGTTCTCTTTCCTATTCACCAAAATCAGGCTTTTCTAAACAATCTAACAACTGAGAAATTTATTTCTTTAACCAACCCAGCTAAA
This sequence comes from Patescibacteria group bacterium, assembly GCA_034661035.1. Classification (GTDB taxonomy): domain Bacteria; phylum Patescibacteriota; class Minisyncoccia; order Phycocordibacterales; family UBA12079; genus JAGYLJ01. Next base: position 9,253 of record JAYEKM010000029.1, read on the forward strand.
ATTCCGCCGATACCCAATACAATCTCTATAGTTAGTTATAGGAATAGGTTTGTTAAAAAAACCCTTTGGTCTTTAAAATTCAAAAATAACCACCAGATAGCTAAGCTATTTGCCGAAGTTATTTACGATAATCTTATTGAAGAATTATCCAATTTAAAATTGACAGCTAATTTTGATAATCCAATTTTAGTGGTCATACCGTTATCTCGCCAAAGAAAAAGAACTCGGGGTTATAATCAAGTTGATTTAATAGCCAGAGCCATAGAAGAACTTGATCAAAATAATTTTTTAGAGTACAGAAGAAATATCTTAAAAAAAGTCAAAGATACCCCTCAGCAATCTCGTGCTAAAAACAAACAAGAACGGCTAAAAAATTTAAAAAATTGTTTCAAAGTTACTAATTTTGAAACAATTCGTAATAGAAATATTATTTTACTTGATGATATTACTACTACAGGAGCAACTTTGATCGAAGCCACCCAAACTCTTAAGTCAGCAAAGCCTAAGCAGATTCTCTGTGTAACTTTAGCCCATTAGAAACTATATCTGACTTGACCAATCTTCGCCCACTTTTTTGCTTCTTTCCTGTCCCCTTGGCTAAGATAAAACAAAACCAAATTTTCATAAACACCTTGATAGGGCGGATAATGTTCAAAGGCTTTAAAATATTGTTCTTTCGCTTTTTCTAATTTTTCTGCTTTCCAGTAAATCAAACCCAGATTGTTATTAGCTTTTGTATAACCATCATAAATTTCATAGGAACCTAAAATAATCTTTTCCGCTTCATCATATTCACCTTTGAAATAATGTACTGTAGCTAAATTAGACAAAGACAGCACGCTCTGCGAAGCACACTGTCCAGCAGAAACAAACAGACGTTCTTCACTTAACCAATCCAGAGACCTATCCAAACTCCGACCTACGTAGAAAACAGCAATTAATATTAATACCACAATGAAACTTCTTTTTATAACTACAGATTTATCTTTTAAGTAATTTAAAAGAAAAATAATCAACGTTGCCCCTAGAATAACCAGCCCCACCGAAGGAAAATAGAATAGTCTTTCCCCCATAATCGTCCCAATTGGATTTAATAAATTAGAAGTTATTAGAAAAGGAAAGAGAAAAAAAGACAGGGCTAAAGATATTACAAATCTTTTCTTGAAAAAGAAAAATATTCCTACAACAGACAAAACCAAAACAACAAAACCAAACAGAACATCTGGACTAAAGAAAGATGTTTCAGTTGTTATCTGGTTATAAGAATAATCTGAGCATAAATTAAACGGTAAAATTGTTTTCGTAATGTACATAGACAGAATTTTCAGAGCAGTAAAAATTCTTTCTGGAAAAGTTACAAACTTTAATGGATTTTCAACAAGGGAAGCTGTATTAGTCAGAAAGTGAGTACCTAATACCCAAAACCTAATCGAGAAATAAGTAAAAACTGACATGATACTGGGAAACCATAAATTTTCTAAAACATTTTTATTAAAAATTTTCTTTAAACTCCCTGTTTTGTGAAGAGCAACTAACAAAGCAACCGGTAAAACAGCGATGGCGGTTTCTTTGCTACTCATTGCCAAAGTAAACCACATAAACACCAACCATTTATTAGAAATCTTCTTTAATAATTCAATTAAACCTAGGAGAGAAAAGAGTAAGGCCAAAATCTCTGCCCTTCCCACGATATTAGCCACTACTTCCGTATGAATTGGTAAGATTAAAAAGAGAAAAGCACTGAGATAAACCAATAATTCTTTTTTGGGAAATAATCGTTTAAGAAAAACAAATAAAAAATAACCACTTAAAAAATAAAGAATAATATTTACCATGTGGAAACTCCCTGCTCCCTCACCAAAGATGAAAAAATTAACCCCATAGGTAAAAATCGTAATCGGTCGGTAAAGACCTGCATCAACATTCCAATAAGGTGTGACCAGAACCTGAGGCCAATTGAGAGGGCTCTCTAAAAAACTCTGATGATCAACAATACCCCTATCATCGAAAACATAGGTTCCCCATAAACTACTCCCATACATAACCAAAACCACCACAGCAAGAAGAATAATAAAACAAATATTCTTATTTCTTTTTATAAAATCAAGCATGACTTAGATATTAGAGAATTAGAAATTAGGTATTTAGGAAAAAATTTGCTTTGCAAATTTTTTCCTAACCTCTAAGGACCTAAAAACCTAACGTCCTAATTAAACCCTATATTAGCATAAAAACACCCCTATTCACCCAAATCCAGCACTGGGTTTGGTAAAATACCTCTACTTAGCGCTCCGAGCGCTAAATATTTTTTATGGAAAAAAAGTGAAAATGTTATGATTAGCTCTAAAAAATGTCATGATTAAAAAAGACTATATCCATATATATACCGACTGGCCAACTCTGTATCACCCCCGCCCTCACAAAAATGTCATGATTAAGGCTTCCAAATGTCATGATTATCTGATACAATTTACCTATGAAAACTTTAAGCAAAAGACAAGTGATAATATTGGAATTTATAAAAAAGAACGGCAAAGCCAGTATTGGGGAGATTTATGGTTTTGTTAAGGAAGATTTTGAGGTAGATCAAAGAACAATCTCTAGAGATATTAAATTTATTTTAGATAAAAAATTGATATCTCAGACAGGGGCAGGACGAAATGTCTCTTACTTTATTTCTAGCCAAAATAAAATCTTAAAAGAAATTGATGTAGAAAAATATTTTTCTATTCCTTTTGATGAAAGAGAAGTTAAAACCAATTTTAATTTTGATATTTTTAATATTTTAAAAGAAGATATTTTTTCAGAAGAAGAACAAGAAAAACTTTTACAATTACACAATGATTTTTTAAATAATTTTTCTAAATATGACAGTCAAACACTTCTCAATAAGGAGTTTGAGAGGATTTTAATAGAATTTTCTTGGAAATCTTCACAAATTGAGGGTAATACCTATTCACTTCTTAATACTGAACAACTTATTAAAGATAATAAGCCTGATAGTCAGAAAACAAAAGAGGAAACCCAAATGATATTAAATCACAAGGATGCTTTTAATAAATCTTTACAAAATAAAGATGTTTTTGTTAAATTAACTCGCTCTAATATTGAACATATTCATCATCTTTTGACAAAAGACTTAAATATCTCTAAAAATATTAGAAAATCTCCTGTTGGGATAACAGGAACAAATTATAAACCTCTTGATAATGCCCACCAAATAGAAGAAGCTTTAGATAAGATGATAAAATTAATTAACAATAAAGAAAACTTTTTTGAAAAAGCTTTTTTGTCTTTGATATTACTTTCATATATTCAAGCCTTTGAAGATGGAAATAAGCGAACAGCTAGAATGATAGCCAATGCAATTCTGTTGTCATACAGATCTATTCCTATGTCATATAGAGCAGTAGACGAAGTAGAATATAAAAAAGCCTCTTTATTGTTTTATGAAATCAATAACCTAAATTATTTTAAAGAAATCTTTTTAAAACAATTTGAATTTGCCGTAGAAAATTATTTTAAATAAACAATAATACGATTTTCTCTTAAATACTCCCAGTAGTTAAGTATTTTTGATGTGGAAAAAAAGTGAAAAATATGGTATTTTTATAGGTACTGGAGAGTTGGCTGAGTGGTTTAAAGCGCGCCCCTGCTAAGGGTGTTGGGAGGAAACTCCCTCGAGGGTTCGAATCCCTCACTCTCCGCATTGGTAATTTTAAATAGCGACTGAGCTATTCAAAATTGACAACATAAGGATAGATGAGTGAGGGATTCGAACCGAGTCGCCACGAAGTCTGATTTTTGAGGTACGAAAAAATCAGAGGCGACGAGTGGAGGTCAATGGAGTGAGATATTTTTAGAGCGAAGCGAATAAAAATATCCACGAGAGTGACCGAATCCCTGACATAGACTCTCCGCAACATCGTGCCAAAACAAATAGCCAAGAGAAAAGGTGTCAGCCATATAGCTAACACCTTAAGTTTTGAGCCTGTTGGCTCTTTTCATTTTCCATCTTGTTTGTCCCACCTAAATCTATTCCCGAAACGGCAAACATCACCTTGTTTCCTTGATGGATTATCATCATACCAGTAGCTATCAATGCCCTTGTCCTGAAACAAAGTGATGAGCTGTAACATTTCTGAGGGGGACTCAGTGATAAAACATATTTTAGCAGTACCATCGCCCGATGCATATGGCCCTTGATTCACTTCCAGACCAAACCGCAACCTAACAACATCAATCATATCGTTAATGTTAGGACGCGCACCTGAACCTAATTCATCTCCGCGTGGATAACTAGTACAAACAGTATATTTCATTTGAAACCTCCTTTTGGGTTTTATAAAAGAGCAAATCCTCGCATTTAAATTACTTTGAATTCTTCTTTCCTCATTCTGGATCTCTCTCCTTAATCAATTTTTTGATCAACCCCTGCAATTTTCGCATTTCCAAGACCAGCAATCTCATTTCCTCAATCAAAACGTTAAGACCTTCTATTTTGATTAACATCTCTAGCCTCCTTTTCTTTTATTTAAGTGCTATTAGAAAAATCCTATCACCAACGAACAAACTTTAATCCCCTATTTAGAATACTTCAAAATATTTCCTCTTGGGAGATAAATTAGATTCAAAGTATTTTCCGTTAATTCAGCTATCTCATATTCAAACACCCCATCTGTTGTTTCGACAACTAAATATTTAGCTGTATCTTTCTTCTCACTATCTTCGTCAGTCGGAATACTTTCATAAAAACCAAATTCATCACTACTCATTTCTTCTCCAGAATAAATATCCGTTTTCATTCCATCCTTAAATTCAATAATAGAATTTTCATCATCTAAAGAAGTCCAAGTTCCTTCAATCAGTTGAGAATAATTAGCTGGTTCTTCTATCTCAGCTAATTCAATAGTACCGATAATTTTATCAAAGGTATCAAACCACTCTTGAGCTGTAAAGAAACTCTTGCCTGCTGCTAGGTCCTTATAAAACTGGTCTTGCTTATCAAAGTTCCAAATAATTTCATCACCACAATTTTCTTCATCTAATTTAAAGTACTGGGGCAAGTTATCAACAATATTACTCTTAGTCTCCTCTAATGTAATCACTACTCGGTAGTCACCATCGTAGAAAAGCAGTTTTCTTTCAAAAGTTACATTACAAACTTCAAAGCGAGATAACACCATTAATTCCTGTCCATTTAATCTCCCAAGATTTACAACCTTTTCGGAAAGAGGAAGGCCCCAATAAACCCCTGAATTTTCAGTTAATTCACCACCTTCTAATACCTGAATATCTTTAAGGACATCGGCCTTATCAAAACCAGGATAGTCTAAATCATCAATCTTAATGACTTCTATATCCAAAGCTAAATTACCGTCTTCTCCACCAAGGGCTACATCATGCGGATATTTTATAGTAAAACCAATATCTTTATCTTCGTAGATTTTCCAAAGGTCTGTTTCACCTTCAATAGCTTTAGCTCGTCCACTATTATTAAACTCAAGTTCTGCGGGATCAACAGGTGATTTTGGTAAATACCATCCAATTGCTCCTAAGACTGCTATGACTATAACTAAAATAAATATATTTTTCATAATAAAAACTATAAGTGACAATATGTTTTTGTAATAATTTCATACTATCAAAAACAAAAAATAAAGCAATATGATAAGATAACAACATATGAAACCTGTCGATACAATAGAAAGCCAATTTAGACTAAAGGCAGGACAAAAAAAAGCCTTAAAAAGACTTAGTTTAATTACTATTCAAGATTTACTTTTTTATTTTCCCACCCGCTATGGTGATACTACTGAACTAAAAAATATTAAGGACCTAAAGGCTGGGGATAAACCTATTATTTACGCTAAAGTTAAAAGTGTTCGCACCAGCAAAGCCTATATCAAAAAAATTCCCATGACCGAGGCTGTTTTAGAGGATGGGACCGGAACCATTAAAGCCACTTGGTTTAGCCAACCCTACATCGCCAAAATGCTACCTGCTGGCTCCTCGGCTAAGTTTCAAGGCACTATTAACGAACGTAATAAACAACTTTATATAGCTAATCCGGAATATAAGAACCTCGGTAAAATTCCTTTAGCAACCGGAAACTCTTTATTCAGCCAAGAGATTATTGATAGTTTTATTTATCCAGTCTACCCAGAAAGTAAAGGGGTTACTTCCAAATGGTTTTACCACACCATGCAGAAAATTTTAAAAACAGATATCTTAGATAATTTAAAAGACCCCATCCCTAAACAAATCCTAAAAAAATATCACCTTCCCTCTCTCAAAACAGCTCTAATCTGGGTTCACTCTCCTCAAAAAGAATCTGACACACAAGCTGCTAAAAAAAGATTTGCTTTTGAAGAAATTTTCTTCATTCAACTTTCTAGAACTAAGCAAAAAAAGGAATACCAAAGTCACCCTTCTTTTCAAATTAAGAAAACAAAAAAACAAATGAAAGGATTTATTGACCGTTTTCCTTTTAAACCAACCGAATCACAATCTAATTCTGTTCAACAAATTTTAGATGATTTTGAAAAAGATTATGCTATGAGTCGTCTCCTAGAAGGTGACGTTGGGTCAGGAAAAACTGCTGTAGCCGCTTCAGCTATCTACGCAATTACCACCACAGCCCCAAAAAATCAACCATCTGCCAAACTGCAAACTGCCTATATGGTTCCTACTGAAATTTTAGCCAAACAGCATTTTGAATCTTTTATTCAATATTTTGCTCACATTAATATTAATATAGGCTTAATCACTTCTAGTGGTTGTCGAAAGTTCCCTTCCAAAGTTGACCCAACTGGTTGGACAAAAATATCACGGGCTCAACTTCTGAAGTGGACGGCCAATGGAGAAATCCCTATTTTAATTGGAACTCATTCCTTGATTTCCAAATCTGTTATTTTTAAAAATCTAGCTTTTGTTATTATTGATGAACAACATCGCTTTGGATTGATGCAGAGGCAAGGCTTAGCTCAAAAAACAGATATCCGTTCTGATAATAAAAATATTATGCCTCATTTGTTGTCTATGACAGCCACTCCAATTCCCCGAACACTAGCTTTAACTATTTATGGCGATTTAGATTTAACTCTTCTAGATCAAATGCCTCACGGAAGAAAACCAATCATTACAGAAATTATTACACCTGACAAAAGAGAAGCTACTTACGAAGAAATCCGAGCTGAATTAGAGAAGGGTCGACAGGCTTACGTGATTTGTCCTCGGATTGAAGAACCTGATCCAGACAAAGCTTCAGCTTTAAGAGTTAAATCTGTTTTAGCAGAAGCTCAACGTCTGAAAAGAGATGTTTTTAAAGAATATGAAATTGAAACGTTACATAGCAAAATGAAACCAACCGAAAAAGAAAAAGTGATGGATGATTTTTCTTCAGGTAAAACCAATATTCTAGTAGCCACCTCAGTGATTGAAGTTGGAGTAAATGTTCCTAACGCCACCATTATTATCTTAGAAGGAGCGGAAAGATTTGGATTGGCGCAACTTCACCAACTTCGTGGACGAGTAATTAGAAGCAACCATCAAGCCTATTGTTATATCTTCAGCGAAACTAAAACTAAGAAAACTTTGGATAGATTAAAAGCCCTTCAAACTGCCAAAAATGGTTTTGAATTGGCTGAATTTGACCTAACTCTTCGAGGAGCTGGTGAATTAACTGGAAGAAAACAATGGGGTATTTCTGACCTTGGGATGGAAGCTATTAAAAATATTAAAATGGTAGAAGCTTCTCGCAAAGAAGCCCAAAAAATAATAGAGAACGATCCTGATTTACAGAAGCACCCTCTTATTAAACAAAAATTGCTACAAATAGAAAAAGTTACTCATCTTGAGTAATTCAAAATTGCGAAAAAAGCCATTTTGAGATAGTATTCTAGTTATAAGATCATAAATTTTGCGTGTGTAGCTCAGTTGGTAGAGCGCAGAGCTTATAATTTCAAGTGAGGATAATTAGAAATTTGTGTGGGCGTATAGCTCAGTTGGTAGAGCGCAGAGCTTATACCTCTGTGGTCCCAGGTTCAAGTCCTGGTACGCCCACACATATTTTTAGTTTATCCGAACGCAGGAATTATATCGTAGATATACCTCTGTGGTCCCAGGTTCGAGTCCTGGCACACGCACAAATATAAACTTTTTTAATCAATTTTTTCAACCTCTTCGATCTCTTTAATACCAAAAGCGTATTCAAGCACCTGTTTTCTAACATTTTTATTAAATAAAAAACCACTATGTCCTGACCAAATATCCTGATGACTAGAAGTCCCTACATCAGACAGAGGAAATAGCACAATAGGATCAATGTAACCCCCAAAACTAAAAGTTGGAACACTGACATCTTCAGGCGTCTCTAAAAAGTCTTTTGATTCATCAATTCCAAAACCGTTCATCTGGTGGGGCGAAGCCATAGTTATAAATTTTGCGATATTAGCATTCTCGGCTCTATCAATCATAGTTTTTGCCAGCACTCCACCATAACTATGAGCAATAACAAAAGTTGGCTTATTATCGTTCAAGATGATAACTCCTTTACCAACAATTTCTTCTGTTTTATCATCCTGCCAATATATGTACATACTGTCATCTAGAAAAACGATCTCCTTGTCTGGAAAATTAAAGTCTAAATCTTTTTTCCATCTAAATAAATAAAACTTTGGTGTACTTATCCCAGGCACAAAAAGAATTCTCTCAAATTCTAAATCACAGATCTCAAAATCTAAATGATTAACCCCCGTTCCTGCAAAACGATTTAAAAAAATCACCACCAAAATCAACAAAAATATTAAAAGAATATTTTTAAGTATATTAACCAATATTTTTATAAATTTAAAAATTTTATTTTTCTTCATCTACCAAACCTAATAATTTATTGTTATCTTTTTGAGAAGAAGGATTCGGTTCTATCCCATTCAAGATCAAAAGTTTCTCATACTCATCTCTTTCTAGGGTTTCTACCTTCATAAGCTTTTTGGAAATCATTTCTACTGCCTTTTTATTATTTTCCAAAAGAATTTTAACCTTATCTACCATCTCTTGAATTATTTTATCTACTTCTCGATCAATTTCTCTTGCTGTTTCTTCAGAGTAAAGCACTTTGCTAGTAGGATAACCCTGAAGAAACATTTTTCCTGTCTTTTCGAAAGCAATTGGACCTAACTTTTCAGACATTCCATATTTAGTAACCATGTTTCTCGCTAATTTAGAAGCTACTTGTAGGTCATTTGAAGCCCCTGTTGTCACATCTCCAAAGAATATTTTCTCTGTTAAATAACCACCAAGAGAAACACCAATATCATCCAAGAAATATTTTTTAGAATAGAGACTTTTTTCCTCATCAGGTAATTTAATAGTATAACCAGCTGCTTGTCCTCGAGAAATAACCGAAATCTTATGGACTGGATCAGCGTTCTCTAAAAGAGTAGCTGTTAAGGCATGACCTACTTCGTGGTAAGCAATGATCTCTTTCTCTTTCTTAGTAATAATATGACTCTTCCTTTCCGGTCCAAGCATAACTTTTTCAATAGAACGAATTAAATCAAATTGTGAAATCTTTTTGCGTCCCTCTCTAGCAGCTAAAATAGCCCCTTCATTCATAAGCGAATACAAATCTGCCCCAGAAAAACCAGGGGTTCTCTCTGCTATTATTCTTAACACTACATCATCAGCAAAAGGTTTCTTTTTAGAATGAATTTCTAGAATAGCTTCTCTATCGGACCTATCAGGTAAATCAATAGTCACTCTTCTATCAAATCTACCTGGACGAAGTAAGGCTGGATCAAGCACATCAGGACGGTTAGTAGCAGCAATAACGATAACTTTTCCATTTGGATCAAAACCGTCCATCTCTACTAAAATCTGGTTCAGAGTTTGTTCTCTTTCATCGTTTCCTCCACCAACACCAGTCCCTCTAACACGTCCCACCGCATCAATTTCATCAATAAAAATTATAGCAGGGGCTGTTTTCTTAGCAGTTTTAAATAAATCACGAACACGAGAGGCACCCACTCCCACAAACATTTCTACAAATTCAGAACCAGAAATTGAAAAGAAAGGAACTTTAGCTTCCCCAGCGACAGCCCTAGCTAATAAAGTCTTTCCTGTTCCTGGAGAACCCATTAAAATCACTCCTTTAGGAATCTGTGCTCCAATATCTAAAAACTTTTTAGGATTCTTAAGAAAATCAACAATTTCGTTTAACTCCTCTTTAGCTTCTTTTACACCAGCCACATCCTTAAAAGTAATTTTTTCTTTCTTATCAGAGGGGTCTGTAAATCTTGCTTTAGAACTACCGAAACTGAAGGCTTGTACATTAGCCCCTTTCACCTGTCGAGATAAATACCAAATGAAAATAAGGATAAATAGAATTGGAATAAGAAAAGGTAAAGTCATCAAAAACCAATATCCAAAACCGCTTGGATTTTTTATCGAGATATCAATACTACTTAATTGTTCTGGTAAAATCCCATAATTGGCTAAAGATTCAGATAGAGATGACTCTACCTCTTTTTTAGTTTCTTTAACCGAATCATCATTGAAAGTTATTAATAATTTTTCCCCTTCTACAGAAACACTCTTTACTTCTTCCTCCAAAATACCGGCCACAAATTCTGACATAGAAATCTCTACTGGTTTTTCTGTCTTGTTAACAAAAGTGGAATAAATAACTGAAGCCAATAAGAAAATAATCAGAACATTTATAAAGCTACTGGCAAAATTGAACTTTTTATTCTTTTTCCCAAATCCAAAGTCAAAGTTACCTTTCTTACTTTTTCCTTTTTTAGTATTTTTCTTTTGCACCACGGTAAAATTATTATACATTCCCTAAGTAAAATATGCTAATATTATGAACATATGACAGTTTTTATAAAAAATAAAAAAATAGGGCTTAAGTACGAAATCTTAGAAAAATTAGAAGCGGGTATCAAATTGTCTGGTTTTGAAGTGAAATCTGTAAAGAATAATAGAGGTTCACTGGAAGGTTCTCATATCACAGTTAGAGGGAACGAGGCTATTTTGCTTAATGCTAATATTCCACCCTACCAACCAAATAATACACCTGACGACTACAATCCTGAAAGAAATAGACGCTTACTTCTAAAGAAGAAAGAGATCGATAAATTAGCCAATTTAGAGTCACAAAAAGGGTTGACAATAGCCCCTATTTCAATGTATAGTAAGGGTAGAAAAGTTAAAGTGGAAATTGCGATAGTGAAAGGAAAAAAGAAGTATGACCATAGAGAAACACTTAAGAAAAAGACTGCTCAGAGAGATATTGATCGTGAAATGAAAAGAGAGTATCGATAGAACTTTGACAAAAAAGAGGATCCCCTGCTACGTTAAAGCTGTGTAGGGTAAAATTTTCTTTAAAAATTTTGGGGATGTTTTGGCTTCGCCAATAGTTTTCCTTTTATTATGTGCTGTATCGAGCTCTCTATTATACTCGTAAAAGAATAGAACTGAATAAGTGCAAACTTATCCAAAAAAGCAGGAAATGTGGCTTCGCCTTATTTCCCTGCTCCAGCTCTAGCTTTCGCTTAAGCCGGCATCCAATGAACTGAATTCTGATAGGTTCGTCTGGGTGTAATATTATCAGAATACGGAAGTTTGAATTTTTTCGGCAAACTTCAGAAAATTTAGAAAATCGGAAAGAAAGAGTTTTGTTTGCTTTATATCTTTTTAACTTAAACACAAAAACAAACTATATACCGTAGAATCATAATAAATCAATTATTGCATGTGGGTTCGAATCCCGCCATCTCCACTACTTCGCTTTCCGCTACGCTACAAGCTTCGTAGTGCAGGCACAATAGATCACTTATTTTAAGTGATTTTTTGTTTGGCGAAGTAGTGTCCTCTGTAGCTTTATGCGAAAGAGGGCTATTACTTCGCTTTCCGCTACGCTACAAGCTTCGTAGTGCAGGCACAATAGATCACTTATTTTAAGTGATTTTTTGTTTGGCGAAGTAGTGTCCTCTGTAGCTTTATGCGAAAGAGGGCTATAATATTTAATATGCACTATGTTTATATTTTAAAAAGTCAAAAAGATAACAGTCATTATATTGGTAGTTCCTCTAACCTGAAAAATCGGATAATTGCTCACAACCAAAACACAGTGAAATCTACAAAAGCAAAAACTCCCTATATAATAAAATGGTACTGTGCATTTCCTACCAAAGAAAAAGCTTTAATTTTTGAAAAATATTTAAAAACAGGCTCTGGTATAGCTTTTTATAGAAAACGATTTTTATAAATAATTTTACTTAGTGATTTGTGACCGATTCCCGCCATAGATTTAATAGAGAAGAGATTAAACAAATGGAAACAATCACATTGGTTCTCATCTATTTGATTATTAAAGGATCAAAAAAGCAAGAAACAAACCAAAAACCACTCTTTGAGTGGTTTTAAAATTATCCACAACTCAACCAAAAATACTTGACATTTAATCCACTTTTGATAATATATAATTGTACTTGAGTTGTAGCTTGCTATAACTTAAGTACATTGAAAAACATCGTCTTCGGACGGTGTTTTTCATTTTTACATAATTTTGATAACATCCTAGTTTCTGTTATGATGTTAGCTAATCTCGTTATTAACTAAGTAAATTGAATATATGACAAACAAAAATATAGCTATTTTAATAATTATTATCTTGTTAGCAGTTATTGGTTTCAAGTTTTTCGGAGGAGAATCTAAAGGCATTTCTCCTAAAGAAGCTCAAACTAGGGTCCAAGAATTAATTGATATGAACCCTGATAACCTTGCAGTAATTAAAAGCGTAGTGGAAGAAGGAGGTGTCTACAAGATAACTGTGGTTTTGGGAGAACAAGAATTTTACTCTTACCTAAGTAAAGATGGTTCAAAATTTTTCCCAGAAGCGATTGATTTAGGAGAACTCAACGACCTTCAAAAAGAAGCTCCTAAGCAAGAGGTTTCTGCTAAGTCTAATAAACCCGTTGTAGAACTTTTCGTAATGAGCCACTGTCCTTACGGAACTCAAATTGAAAAAGGTATCTTACCCGTTCTGGAAACATTAGGGGATAAAATAGACTTTGAATTAAAGTTCTGTGATTACGCTATCCACGACAAAATTGAGTTGAATGAACAAACTCAACAATATTGTATTGGAGAACAAAGTAAGGATAAACTGTTAAGCTACTTAAAATGTTTTCTTGAAGACGGCAACTCCTCTCGTTGTTTGTCACAATCTGAAATCAATAACTCAACCCTACAAACTTGTATAAGCAATACAAACACCAAATATAATACTTTGGTAGATTACGAAGACAAAAGTACTTGGACAAAAATGAATCCTCCTTCCCCGATATTCAATATCCACAAGGAAGATAACCTTAAATATAAAGTAGAAGGTTCTCCTGAATTAGTTATTAACGAGGAAAAAATCTTAACTTACAGAGATCCACAAAGTTTGTTAACAGCAATCTGTTCAGCCTTCAAAAATGCCCCTGAAGAATGTTCGCAAACTTTATCTTCCGAAGCCTTTGCTCCTGGTTTTGGTTTTTCTAACACAGGAGAGAGCTCAACTGATGCAACTTGTAATTAATTACAAGTAAAAAATTATTTTAAAAAACCGCCCACTCAAGCGGTTTTTTATTTTAAGGAAAACACCCCTTGAGGAATCTCAAATTGGTTAATTACTTCTTGATTCAGATCATTACGTTTAACAAAAACTATATTTTTTTCATCTACAAAAACAGGAGACCAATTAACATCTTGGATCCTATCAATTAAGAACTTTTGTCCCCAAGGAGTAGCATCATGTCGATAAAAAATTATTGTATTAAAATTATATTCTCTGTCCTTCTCCAACCAAACACTACTGTCCTCCTGCATTGGTATATAGACATCCTGGAAAAAATCAATAGGATATGTTTCAGGTCTATTATCAACAAAAACTTTTTCTTGAGGAAATAAATTATAAATCAAATAACCTCCGATATCATAATTATTGAAGATAGGTCCTTTTAAGTTATTTTCTTGAAAAAAAGAAATTGTCTTGTTCTGCCTGTTATCTAGACCTAAACCGAAATCATTAATATTGTTAATCGGTAAATATCTCCCGTAACTAATGAAAATCAGAAAAACAACAGTTAGCGCTATTGATACAGCTAAAATTCTTTTATTAAGCGTCTCAAAACTTAAACAGGGCCAAATGATTTTTATGTTTTTCGCAAAAATTGGTAAAGACATAAAGGAAAACAAGGTGATATTTCTAATAGACCAACAAGCCATAAAAGTAAACCCTGTAGCTAAAAATAAATTTACTAAAGGAAATTTTTTCCTTTTTTTTATCAAAATCCAAACAAAAGACAATATGAGTAAACCTAAAATAAATTCAAAAAGTAAGAAAGAAGGGTTATTAATATTTAGTTTTTCTAAGAACCAGATAGATTGTTCCTCTAAAACAAGATACCCCCTCCCTTCATAAATCCTGAAAGGATAAAAAACATTTTTCCAACCAAATGGATTTACAAAAGAAGCTAAAAAAGTAGCAGAGAAAACAATGGTTAATGGCTTCAAAAAAGACTTTTGTCCCTTTAGATAAAAGATTATTTTTTCTAGAAGAAACGCACCGATAATTACAGGTCCTAAGAAAAAATAGATGTGAAGATTAACCCACAATATCTCTAAAATAGGCAAAAACCAGAGCCATCTAATTGAAATCTCTTTATTTCGATATAACCACAGAATATAGATAAAACTCGCAGAGAAAAGACAACTAAGAACCTCTGGTCTTATTTCTTTACGATATGCCATTAACGGAATCAAAGCTATAGATAAGATGGTAGCCACGACTAATCCAGCTTCTTTTTTAGCAACCTTAAAAAGTATTAGGAAAGTAAAAATGGCTAAAAATATGCTAAATAAGTGAAGCAAAGTGAAACCACCAATTCCGTGGATAAAATAGAAGATAACCCCTGTCCCCCAGTGGTGATTCAGAAATGGATATTGGGTATGAGTAAAAGAATAAAAATTAGTATTTAGCACTCCCCAAAAGTTTCCTTGGAAAATTTGCTCTCCATTTTTTATGAAACGACCTAAATCAGCTGTTACCAAGTCAAGTTGTTGAAAAAGGAAAAAACAAAGCCATAAAACTAGAAAAAACCCAATAACCAAGCTAAAATATCTTTTATTTTTTTGCATAATTTACCCTATTAAATGAGATTTGGCCCGATTCATAAATAATAATTTCTTAACTAAAAAGCTCCTCTCATAATACTTTATTATCTTGTTTCTTTAAATCTTAAATTTAAATCTTTACAACACATATGAAAGTATTTTCCTCATTCTTACAAATTGTAACACAACACATATATATCTTTATCAAAATTTAAATTTATTTAACAGGGTGAATTCTACCAAAAAAGGCTCTTCCTGACACCTTATTCTAAAATTTCTATTTCTTCTGATTGTTTTGTAAATTTTCTCAGTAATAAAAAGTATAAACAATAAACAATCACCATTAAATAAAACGGGAAGAAATTAACTTTGATAGAGGCAAAAGGTAGACTAGCAAAAATTTCTACCACCTTTAATTCGTAGGAAAGTAATAATTGAGTTATGTAAGAGAAAGGTAAAGCTAACCAGGTTGAAATAAAAACAAACATCCCTGTTAAAAAACCAAATAACATGGTTAAGGGAATAAACATCAACACTAAAAGATTAACAAAGACAGCTACGATTGATAATTCACCCATCATATAAAGTAACAAAGGTAAAACAAAAATTTGAGTAGAGATAGTTGCTAAAACAGTTTCTCTTAAATAAAACTTTTCTGGAACAAACTTAAAAAATTTATCTAATTTAGGTGCTAATAAAATCAAACCTAAAGTCGCCATAAAAGAAAGCTGAAAAGAGGGATCAAAAACCACTATATTTGGATTATGTAAAACCATAACAAAACCAGCCAAGAAAAGCGCTCTAGTCATGTCATTAACTCTACCAGTAGCCCTCGCAAAAATAACTAACAAAGCCATTATAGAAGCTCTTACAATTGTTGCTGAACCACCCACCATAACGGCAAACAAAACAATACTCAAGGCCCCTAAACTCATTCCTATAATTCTAGGAAAGAAGGAAAAGAGGCTCATAATAAATCCAGCAATAATCGCTACATTGTAACCAGATAAAACCACGATGTGAATTAAACCAACTTTTCTGAAATCATCTTGCAAGTCTTGACCAAGAGATTGTTTAGCCCCTACTAACAACCCACCTAACAAAGAAAGTTGGGGCTCTGGAATAATCTCCTTAATTTGTCCTAAAAAAACTTTTTTAAATGAAAATAGTTTTTCTTTTACAAAGTTACCATTCCCTCCCGAAACAAGATTAACCTCTGGGTAAAATATTTGATAAAAAATATTATCTTTAGACAAATACCGAACATAATCAAATTCTCGACCACCATCGGTGAAAAAATTTTTTGGTTTTTGTAGCACACCAGAAAATTTAATTTCATCTCCATATTCAAATTGAGGATAATGTTGAACTGTTAATAACATCTTAATATTTGTCTTGTTTAAATCAAGATTTTCTAGACTCAAGATTTTAACAACCAACTTTGTATTGTTTTCTCTTTCGTCAGGTTCATCCATAACAATACCAGTCACAGAGACATTTTGATCTTCTAAATTATCTAACAACCAACTTTGTTGTGTTTCGTTTGAAAGTGAACATCTCAACAAACCAATACCAAAAAACAACATTAGCAAAGAAATAAACAAAAAAAACTTCTTATCAGAAGTTTTTTGACCTATAAATAAAACTAATAACCAAACCATTATCGACAAAAAAATCCAGAAAAAACCGAAGTAGAAACCTAAATCCCAAAGAGAACAAAAAACTGTTCCAATTATAAAACTCAAAATAGAAAAATAGAAAAAAGAATACTTCATGTACTATGATCCTCTTTTGTCCATAGCTTGATTAGCGAGTTCATCAGCTCTCTTGTTTTCTGCTCTAGGGATATATGTGAATTTTATATTCCTAAAGTTTTTCACGATCAAATTATGAACTTTTATATACTGAGAAAAAAGGGTTTCCTCTTTTATCTGATATTCACCATTTAATTGCCTTTGAACTAACTGGCTATCCATTTTAATTGTTACTTCCATTTTAACAAGATCTTTACCAAATACTTTTTGGGCTAATTCTAAACCGATAACAACAGCTTCATATTCAGCCCAGTTATTTGTTTTAGTCCCTAAAAACTTAGAGGTGGCCCTTAATTCAAGTCCTGTGCTACTAAAAATAACAGCTCCTGCTCCTGCATCTCCAGGATTTCCGCGGGATCCGCCATCTGTAAAAATAGTTATTTCATTTTCTTTCATGTTTACCCTATTAAATATATTCAAATCTGATAATAAATTGATGTTAAGTAAGTATTCTCTTCGTACGATATAAAAAGAATTATATCTTAAAATCAGAGAGATTTGAAGATAAAATTTGTTACCACAAATTTTATTTAACAGAGTGAATTATATCAAAAAAAAAACAAGCATTTAAAATTAAACTATATCAACAATCTTTAATCTTAATTCATTACTTCCACCATAAGTATTTCTCTCAAGATTAACTAAAATATCAACCTTTTGTTTTTGTGACAAAATAAATTTTTTATCTTTTATAAATTGACTAAAAAAATCAATAGCTTTTACTTTATTTCCTTTTGAATTTATAAAAGTCATTTCTAGATGATTTTTAGCCTTGCCAAATATTCGAGCCTCTTTTATCACCAAACTTTCAATCATAAATAATGGTCTTTTATTACCAACACCAAAAGGAGCTAATTTTTCTATCAAATTAAAGTTTTCCCAATTTAAATCATCAAGAGTAAGTTTTTTATCGACGAATATTTCTTCAACAATATCTTGATTTAAAATTTTACCAAAAGCTTTCATAATTTTTTCTTCAAAAAAATGAATTTCACCTGATGAAATACCAAAACCAGCAGCCGCTTTATGCCCACCACTATGGGTAAAAAAACCTTGGTCAGCTAAGCTCATTAGTTCTACCAAATCAACTGTATCTGACCGACACGAACCACAATATTCTCCTTCCTCATTTGTTCCCCAAACAAAACAAGGTCTTTTATAGAAATCTTTGAGAGAGGAAGCTATCAAACCAGAAAGTCCTAAGTTCCACTCAGGACTACCTATTACAATGACATCCTTTAATTCTCTCTCCTTTAATTTCCTTTTTGCCTCTCTAACAGCTGTAGCGACAAGAGTTTTTCTCTTATTGTTCAAAGAATCTAATTGACCAGCTAAATCATTAGCCACAAAAGCGTCCTCGGATGAAAGTAAGTCAAAAGTAATTTGAGGATCAGCTACTCTAGAGGCAGCATTAATCCTCGGGGCTATCATAAAACCAATATCCTCCTCGTTTATGTACTTTTGATCAACTTTAATTTTTTTTAACAATTTTATTAAACCTAAACGAGGAGATTTTCTCATTACTAATAAACCATATTTAGCAAAAACTCGATTCTCCCTCTTTAAAGGCACCATATCGGCAATTGTTGCCAAACCTACCATGTCTAACAACCATTTTTCCCAACCTTCTACTATATCAAAATCACCTTTTTGGATTAATCCTTGAATAAATTTAAAAATAACTCCTGCTCCACACAACATATCATCTAGATAATTATCATCAGTTTGTTTAGAGTTCAAAATAGCCAGAGCCTGAGGTAACTCTTCTCCAGGTAAATGATGGTCTGTTACAATCACATCAACCCCGTTCTTACTAGCCAGTGCAACCTCTTCACTATTTGTAATTCCACAATCAATTGTTATCAGAACATCTGTTTTTTCCTGAATAAATTTATTAACAGCTTTTTTATTTAATCCATAGCCTTCTTTTAAACGATTGGGTATGTAGTTACTGAAATTAACAAAACCAATCTTCTTAAAAAAATCATTTAAGATAACTGCTCCTGAAATACCATCAGCGTCATAGTCGCTATAGATTATTACTCTTTCATTTTCCCTGATTGCCTTTAAAATCCTATCAACCGCCAAATCCATACCTTTTATAGAAAAAGGGTTAAACTTATCTTCGTTATAAACGGGCTTTAAAAAATCTTCTGCATCATCAAGGTTCTCCAGACCTCTATAAAATAACAACTGGCCTAAAATATCTGGGTATTTTTTAAATTCTTTCTTTACTTTATCAGGTAGTTCACCGCCAAAACTTATTTTTCTTTTCATTTCACCATTTTAGCATATAATAAAAACATGAATGATTGCCTATTTTGTAAAATTGTGTCGGGAGAGATACCCTGCCATAAGGTCTATGAAGATAAAAACTTTTTAGCCTTTTTAGATATCAATCCAGCCAACCTTGGTCATACTTTAATTATCCCAAAAAAACATTCCAAAAACATCTTAGAGATGGACGATGAATTATCAAAAGAAATGATTATTATCATTAAAAAAATCTCAAAAAAAATAAAAACATCACTGAAAAGCGATGGTATAAATATTTTAATGAATAATGAAGCCGGAGCAGGACAAATAATCTTCCATACTCATGTTCATATTATTCCCCGTTTTCTTGATGATGGATTAAAACATTGGCCTAGTAAAAAAATAACTAATATTGAACTAGAAAAAATAAGAAATAAATTGTTTTGATGATAAAAAAAGGCCACCGCTACTAAAAACATAGCTGTGGCCTTCTTTGTATTAATCCTTATTCTCAATTTTCAATATCAAGGAACCTGAATAATTTTTACTTCCGAAAGACCTCCATATCCATATCGGTTATAACCTTGAACAGCAACGTAATACATTGCTCCGTGAGGCAAAACAAAAGACGCAGTTGTCTGTTGTTTGTCAAAAAAAATTTGATAGACATCCTTTTCTTCCTCGTTTAAAAAAGGAGTAAGAGAATAACAAAGAATATAACCCTCCGTGTCCGATGTTAACCAACCTAAATTGACAACTTGACCCTCAATATCAATATCCAGAGAGGGAAAACCAGGAGGACCCTTCAACGGATGAATATCAACAACCATCGAAACATATTTGTTCTTTGTGTCGTCCCACTCCCAGAAAGAATCAAAAGATTCGACGGTATACCATCCATCAGAGGAACCACCCCAACCAAAATTAAAGTGAACTTGATCCATCCCATCTACAGACCAATATCCGTCAGCGACATAAGCATGCCTATCCGATGAAAAAAAGACAGGTTGTCTTTTATTGATTTGTTCCTGAATTATCGGGAAAAAATTATCACGATAACTTATTATATCGTGAAGATCGTCGCTGTAACCTAAATACTCTGGAAGTCCAGCAACCAAACCAGCATAAAAACCAGAACTCTCTGTAGAGGAATAACATGTTTTCGCAAGAACTCCAACATCAGCCATTAACCGAGCGACTGCATCATTTTCTGGTGAGGGTTGTCCCTCAAACCAAGAATAAGAATCTATCATCAAGTTCCAGTAATATTCGTGAGAAAAATCTGCACAGATATATTGGTTTGTTCCACAACTGATAGAACCAGAAAAATAATCATCGTAACATTTAGAACCAGAACCTACCTTTGGCCACTCCCAATATTTGAGAATCTGAGCAATGGCAGTTGCTACACAACCTGTTACGGACCTTTCCCCGTTATTATCCAACGGACAGTAGTTGTTATAAGGAGTCTGTTGACTCCACGTTGTCTTCAATAAAGGACCAACCATTCCGCTAATAATATCATCAGTGGTAACAAAAGACCTTTTCTCAAGAAGTGTCCAAGCTTTATTGACCTGAAGGACTTGTTTTTTATTTGAAAGAGTGTGGACAATAAATTTTGCTTGTCGGACAAGACTCTCAATAACCATAACCCCCATATCCATGGCAAGTTCAGAATTACTACTAAAACTTCCATCTTTACTCCAGGCTTTAATAGGTTCAAAGAGATCTTCCGTAGGAACAACTACAAAACCTCCACCAGAAAAATTAAATAGATAACCAATTGATTTACCCTTCTCGTCTTGAAGGATTATTCCTTCATTAACAATTTTGTCTTCTCCGACTCGTTGCATCCATAACTCAGCTATAAGCCGAGCTTGCTGTAAAGAAACAAATTGAGCCTCTGATATAGCAGCAACAGGAAATAAAAAAATAATCAATAGCAACGAAATTATCTTAACCTTTTCCATCATTGCATCTCCTTTCATTCGTAAAAGCTGAGAATTAATTTATACAAAAATATCAAAGTACAATACTTCTACATAGAATAGTATGGATAAAGATAAATTTTGTCAATAGATCGTTATGGTTCAATACCTATGCAACACTTTAATCGTGCAGGATTAAAAACTTAAGACATTGGCCTAGTAAAAAACACACTCCCGAAGAACTCTTAGGTACATTAGTAAAGATAAAAAATAAAAAGACCGTATAAGCAAAAAGCAAATACGGTCTTTAAAATTACATAGATCATTTTTAAACCTCATATCAACGGATCTCGAAAAGTCCGATATTGGAGTATTCACTACCTCCAATTAAATTATATGCCTGTATTGCGACAAAATAACTAGCACCAACCCAAAGATTGGCAGACATGGATGTTTGACTACCCCAATCAACCGTCACTATTGAACCAGGTCCTGTATAAGGAGCTGGTGCGTAAGAAAATAAATAACCAGTGGCTCCCGTCACGGGTTGCCACGAACAGTTAACGATAGTTCCATTGACGACCACCTCCAACACCGGGGAATCAGGGGCACTATCAGCTGTTATAAAGTCAGGATAAATGTTGATTATCATCGTCACCCGACTAGAACTGTCATACGAAGCTCCCCAGAATTCATTTAATCCTTCAATTGTGTACCATCCATCCGATGAACCATCCCAACCAAAATTAAAATGAGTTTGATTCATACCAAGATCTTCCCGAAAACCATCAGCAACGTAAGCATGGTTACTAGAGCAAAAAAACACAGGGTAGCCTTTGTCTAGCTGATTCTTAATAGTTGAATAAGAACTACTCCAGGATTCATAAACTATCTCCACTTCATCACTATAACCCAAGTAGGTAGAAAAATCGTCCTCGTAAGGAAATGCTCCACTTCCAGAAGAGGAGTAATTAGTTTCAAAGATAATTCCTAAATCAGACATCAACGTGGCAACGGTATCAATTTCCTCGGCAGGCGAAGATTCCGTAAGGATATCTGGCATTTTATTCCAATTATAAACATGCTCAAAATCAGCACATAAAGTCACTTCCGGATTATTAAGACAATCATAATTAGAACAATAAGAATAGCATTTACTTCCTGTTCCAGCTTCCGGCCATCTCCAATACCTTAATATCTGAGCCATGGCTGTACTTGTACATCCAGTGACAGAAAGTTCGCCATTGTCATTGTCTATAGGACAATAAGCGTTGTAAGGTTCACGTTGTCCCCAAGTAGTTGTCAACAACGGACCAACAACCTGAGAACTTTCTTGCGCCCTTACCTCTCCTGGAGACAAAATCCGTCTCCACCCTTCATGGGCGTCTGTCAGGCTACTTTGGTAATTCGCCGAAGAAGCCCTTACGGTAACGAGAAAATGTTTTTGTCGTAGGAAACTTTTTTTAACCATAGTTTCCATGTCCATAGACCGCGAAGGGTCACCACGAAAGTGTCCCCTTCTACTCCAAGCCTTAACGGGTTCGAAAGTATCGTCCATAGGAACAACCACAAACCCTCCGCCAGAGAAACTGAACAGATAACCGATTGAGTTGCCCTCATTTTGAAGGGTTCTTCCTTCATCAACAACCCTATCTTCTCCAACCCTTTCCATCCAGTTTTCAGCCACAACCTGAGCCGTCTCAAAAGAAACAGGGGCAGCATTTACTGAACCAAAGTTAGAGAAAACAAAGAACATCGCAACAACCAGAACTACGAAAAAACTACAACGTTTTGTCACTTCCATTTTTATTACCTCCTTTTTTAAATTGTAAGGCTCAAGACCTTTTATTTTAGGTTTAAAATTATATGTAATTCTCAAAGAACTACACTCCTATAAAAAGGATAGGATTAAACAAGAAAATTGTCAAGTGTATGAAGTTTATTTCTTCCCTTCTATAGCTTCTACGCCAACGAGAGTTCCTTCTGATATAAATTCCAACATAGCACCACCACCAGTGGAAATAAAGTCAAACTTATCTTCTAATCCTAAATTAGAAATACAGTGTTCGGTGTCACCGCCACCAGCAATAGACTCAGCATTGCTTTCTGTGATAAGGCGAATCAAATCAAAAGTTGCATCGGAAAAACCTTTTGTATAGTAACCAAGCGGTCCATTCCACAAAATAAACTTAGATTTTTTGATTATTTTTTCTAATTCTGAAATGGTTTTAGGTCCAGCATCCATTATACTTTCGTTTCCTAAAACTTCATTAGGACTTTTTAATGAAACTTTACCTTGCTTTTCCACAAGGACATCAGTAGGTAAAACAACCTTTTCATTTTCCAGTAAATTACCAAAATCAAAATCCTCACCCGAAGTTAGAGATCCTCTCATATCAAAGCCTTTAGACTTAAAAACATCATTAGCTAAAGCCCCTCCCACAAAGACAACATCCGCAATATCTAGAAATTTTCTAATAAAAGGAATCTTTGTTTTTAATTTATTACCCCCAAGGATAAACAGTTTAGGAGAACTCGATTGAAATACCCTCTTTAATTCTTCAACTTCATTAATAAAAACAGGTCCAAAGAAAGATTCCATAAATTTAGGTAAACCAATAATAGAACTGTGTTTACGATGTGAAGCCGCAAAGGCTTCGTTTACGTAGATATCCCCTAATGAAGATATCTTTTTAGAGAATTCATTATCATTCTCCTTCTCTTCTCTAAACTGACGTATATTTTCAATTAAAACAATATCACCTGACTGCATATTTGAAATTTTTTTATTTTGTTCATAATTAAAAATATCTTTAATAAAGATAATTTCAAAAAATTTTTTTAAATAATCGGAAACACATAACAAACTTTCTGAACCGTCCCTACCAATATGACTCAAGATAATAATTTTAGAACCTTCCTTTTTTAAAAAACCAATAGTTGTTAAAATTTTTTCTATCTTAAAATTATCAACAATTACACCATCTACAACAGGAACATTTAAATCCAGTCTCAATAAAACTTTTTTATTTTTTAAGTTACCTTTTTGTTCAAAAATAGATCTCATAAAAATATTTAGGGAAACAATTAAACCCCACTAAGAACCTCTAAAAATTTGTTAAATTTTTCTTTATTTAAACTATCTCTTCCAACCAAAAAACCATCCACATCGGTCTCCCTTAACTCTTCAGTTATCTTATAGTTAACTGAACCTCCATACAAAATTTTAACGTCTTTAAAATCACGAACATTATATTTGTCAACTAAAACTTTCTTAATAAAAATTGTAGCTTCTTGCAATTGTTTCTTAGTAATAGTCTCTTTAGCTTTTACTCCAACGGCCCAAACAGGTTCATATGCAATCAAAGTATTTTTTAAATAATTTTTACTAACTCCTTCCAAATCATCCAAAATTTGTTTCTTCAAAAAGCGAAAATAATGTCCATCTTCATCTCTCTCTAGCTCACCAACGCATAAAATTACGTTTAAACCGCTTTTTAAAGCTAATTTAACCTTTCTATTGATTAGTTCATCGCTATCTCCTGTTTTACGATTTTCAGAATGACCCAAAATAACAAATTTAGCTCCACTAGTTTTTAACATTTCAGGAGAAATCTCACCAGTCCAAGGTCCTTTCTCTTCACTAAAACAATTCTGAGACCCTAAGGAAATTTTGCTTCCTACAGAAATTTTTTTTAACTCACTAATATAAACAGCTGGAGGACAAACAATAATCTCACCTCCTTTTGTTTTTTTCAACTGTTTTTTTGTATTAGAAAAAATTGCCTTTGCCTCACGAAAGGTGGTAGGATTCATTTTCCAATTAGCAACTACTATTTTTTTTACCATATATCATATGATACCCTCTTTTAAACTAACATTCAATTTAAATAGGTTCATAAATAGGTATAGTTTGATCTGAAGTTATAGTTATATTAACAGGAGCTATTCCGTTACCAAAAATGGTAATCATTTTCTCACCAGTAAACCTGTAGGAAGCAAAAATCTTTAAAATTGACCCTAGACTATCCGTGAAGTAATCAGCAAAAGAGAGAGTCTCTGGAGTAAATGTAGCTGTATTAGTTGTCTCTTCTCCTGGAGATTCAGGTAAGCTTGATAGATCTGCTGTAAAAGAAACATCATTCCGGTAACCATTCCAAGAAATAACTTCAATGTCAATTCCTGGTTCAGTTTCAACACCTCCTCCAGCAAAGTCAGCTTCTACTTCGGTAGGTGTAGCAAATAAATTAAAGTAGGCAAGAGGCTCAAACGTAGCTGTGTCTTCGTAGCTTAATTCATGATAGCAAGTAAGAGTATAAACTGTTTCTTCGAGAATAATTTTGTCAATTAAATAATCTCCTACAGAGGCACAAGTAGCTTCAGAAGAACAAACATTTGTCTGGCTATAACCTGTGTCACTTTCTAAATCACACCTAACTACATTTTGTGTCTGCCACTCAGCAATCGGTTTGAGACCTGTTCTTTGGTTATGAACGTTGAAACTACCTGAAATTATCTCTGGAGGATCTACGACAACGGTAATTAAATCTGTTGAACAATTAGTTGTTCCTCCGTAACCTGTAAATGAACCTGTGTAGGTAATATCTTGAGTCTCTGTTACAGATGGATAATCCTCGACACTACCACTAGCCAGCGGAGAAATAGAACCTACCCCACGGTTAATTGAAGCTGAATTAGTGTAATTTGAAGTCCAAGATAATGTCGTACTATCACCTAAGAAAACAATATCTTCTGATGAATTCAAGGTGCAGGTTGGAGAGTGAGGTGTAACAACAACACCTCCGTTACCAGCCCCTGCATCAGTACTACAAGTCCCCACCTCACCTCCATCTGAATCATCTTTTACAGTAAAAGTACAAACCTCTGTCGCGGCTGGTCCATAAGGGAAATTAAAGACAACAGCTGGACTAGCTGGGCTATTCAAAGGAATTGAACCATAATCAGCACCGCCGGCAACAGGACCTGTACAAGAATATTTTATATCAGAGGCGTAGGTTGAACTCCAAGTCAATATACTTGAACCAGGAGATGTAACAGAAGTAGGGTTAAAAGCAGCTGTACAGATAGGACAATCTTTTACCCCTGGAACTTCTCTCGTCGTACCACAATTACTTGTCTGCGTCAGAGTAGTTCCCTCACAAGTGGTGCTAGCAGCTGGTTCCCATATCGTTGGAACACAACAATTTTTTGTTCCTGTAGCTGTCCGAGTTGTTCCGCAATTACTTGTCTGGGTAAAATTATCTCCACTACACTCAGAGGATGTAGGAGGAGACCAGCTTGATGGAGTACAACCACCACAATTCTTTGTTCCTGTAGCTGTCCGAGTTGTTCCGCAATTACTTGTCTGGGTAAAATTATCTCCACTACACTCAGAGGATGTAGGAGGAGACCAGCTTGATGGAGTACAACCACCACAATTCTTTGTTCCTGTCGCTCCCCGAGTAGAACCACAATCACTTGTCTGAGTAAAATCATCTCCATCACACACAGAAGCCGTAGAAGGTGACCAACTTGATGGGGTACAAGATGTCGTACTAACGATTACAGTAGAGTTACTTCCACAGGTAGCAGTCTTACCAGCGCTATCAGCTACAGTTATAGTACAAACCTGATTTCCAGTTTGATTTACATCAAAAGAAAGTGTTGCTGAACCAGAAACAGGTAAACCACTAGCCGCTGCTGTAATGGGTCCAGTACAAGCGTAACTTGCTGAAACAGCATTGCCACTCGAATACCAAATGGCTGTGCTAGAACCAGGAGCAACAACATTGTAATTAGACCAACTTAAATTACAAGAAAGTTCTTCAGCAGAATTGATAACCAAACTGTCAAAACACGAATATTCTTTACCAGAACTACTTACTGCAGTTACTTTAAGTAATATCTGTTTGTAATTTTTAATTACATTCTTCAAATCACCTGACAATCCTGTTGCTGTTGCAAGATTAACAGTTAAAGGCTGAACAATCTTTAATGAAGAATTTGCATTTTCAGATGCCCACTTAAAATAAATTGAATCACCAACTTTAACACTTGACACATCTTGTCCTGATGAATTAACCCAACTTACACTACAGGTAGGATTTGCTGGAGGACTAGTTGGATCTATTCTTAGAGTATCATCACACGAATATTCAACTCCATTGCTATTTTTCACAGTGATGACACATTTTTCAGTTCCGGGGTTATCAAAAGTAAAAGGATAGGATCCGTTTGGATTAATTGAACCCCAACCATCATTCCAAGACAGCACTCCTGAACAAGAATATTTAGCTGAAACGGCGTTAGAAGAGGAGCTCCAAGTAAGAGTGCTTGAATCACCAGTTTTTATTCCCCCATCATTATCATCCCACTCAACAGTACAAGAAGGGGTCTGATCTGCCACAGTATATGTATAATCTTTGGAACCTATATACTTGAAGGTAGGAGTATATGAAGGACAACTAGGTCTACCCCAAATATCATTGTAAGAACAAGAACTACACACTGGATAAGGTGGGGGTGACTTAATGTTAACGCACATACAACTCATACCTACCATACCACTGTCTACCTCATATTTTATATCGCAATTAGCACTTGGGTAATTATCAAATCCCCATTCCTCATCTAAACAACTACCAAGTGGCATTAATTGTGTCGCTGAATTTAAACAATAAGAAGACATATCATAAACACTTTCATTCGCATAAAATTTTAGAGTAATTGTATGTGTTCCTGGTGTTGTCGATTTAGTAGTATTTACTGGCGAAACCTGCGACCTAACTTTTGTGGTAGGATTTTCATACATGGTTTTACCAACAGAAACACCGTCATGGAATACTTCAATATAACCGTCGTCGAGATTTAAATAAGCGTTATTACACCCACCCGAAGTCAATTGTTGCAAACTAACAGGAACAGGATTGGAATTCATGTTTATACTATAAGTAAAAAATGCTCCATAACCATTACTACTATTAGGAATAGCCCCTGCCCAAGAAGCCGCGTTTACATCCTTAGCACCACCTAACAACATAGTTGTACCTATCAGTACAAGGAATAAAGCAGTATTTTTAATTTGTTGGAAAACATCATCTTGTTTTCTCCTTTTTCTAAACAGATATAGACCATAAAAAACAAGAACTACTATCACAACAAAAGTAATTAAGAAATATGAATCCTTTTTTCCATTTTTAATACTCAAAATCGCTTCATCTAAAATTTGCTCTTCAGACTTAATTAGCAGCGAAACCTTAGGATCCTGACATCTTTTTAAAATAGGGACACTGACAGAGGCTAACCCAAATGAATTATCATTAGGAGTGTAGTAAAAACGGTCAGAACAACCATCAATAACACCCTCAATAACAACATCATCTAATTTGGTTCCCATACCAAGCCTTGAATCTTGAAAATCATCAGCTGAAGGAGTCCAGAGAAAAGAAACTTCTGCTAAATCCCCTTCCAAGTAATACCCGCTATCCAATTTAATATTATGAACAGTAGCGCTCCCTCCTCTGACAACATAATGTATGGCAATTGAATTAGAGGTTATCTTTTCACCATTATCGTTTAAACCAGACAAAGATACTTTAGTGTCATAAGCTTGGGGTATTTCAGGCTTAGGTATAACAAAAGAAATCATCTCAATTCCCTCAGATTCAATGTTATTAGTCCCATTTAAATTATCTTCATTAACAAAAACAATTTCCCCAAAAGTTGACCTTCTGTGAGTCTCGAAAATCGGTTCAAACTCTACTTTTTCTGGAGTAAGATTACTAACTCTACAATTTAATACAAGAGTTTCTTCGGGAGCAACATCAACACCTTGTCTAATATTATAATTTTCTCCATTTCCTTCCCCAACAATTAAATAACAAGAATCGTTGACAATGTTAAGATACTCACCTGTTCCGTCTAAGACGATATCTCCAACATTATTAATAGCAACAGGAAGACCAGCTTCATTTCTAGCAACAATTTCCAAACCGTAGGTTCCTCGCAAAAAAGCAGGGGCTGAATATTTTAAATCTCTAGAAAGAGTTTCCATTTCTCCGATATCTAACACCTCTGTATAAACTTTCTCATCAATAGTACCCCCATCTTCTATTAGCCGAATTCCATATTTTATGCCCGACTGAGCCCCTTCTCCATTAGTTATGTCAAAGGAGACACTTATGTCATTATCTTCATAAACCAAAACAGGATTACGAATTTCAATATCAACAGAAACCCAATCTTGTGCTTGAACTGTAAGACAAGCTGACCAAACAACCAAAAGAGACAGCGTAAATGCAACCCTTTCTATAAATCTAAAATTTTTTTTCATAATACATTGTTTTGTTAAATTTTTAATAATTTTTTAAAAAATGAATATATACTATTATTGTAATACTATTTTACTTTAAAATCACATTAATTTAATAAAAACACAGATAAGAATCTATTTATTTCCTAAAACGTCATCAATAGAAACTAAACCTTGCACTGCTTTAAAAAAAGCTTCTTCTCTTAATGTTAAAGTTCCCTCTTCTTTTACTTGTTTTTCAATTTTGTCTAAGGGAACTTTTTCCCTCAAAAGTTCTCTGGTCGCAGGGCTAACCCTTGATATCTCATTTATCATAATCTTTTCAGTACTTTTGCCTTTTGATTTGAAAAATTTTACTTCTGACCACGGTTGTTCGCTCAATAGAATATTCTCATTAACTAGAGCTACCATGACCTTATTTAGATCAACATACCTAGAAATACTCTTAATTTCAGAAACACTTAAATAATACTCCTTTTTTTCCTCAGGAAGTCTGGGTATCATTTTCTGCAGGATAACTATCTCTAAACCATTTATTATTAAAGTAGAATCAATTTTAGAGGATGAGGTCATTTTATAGACAACATCTGATGAGGATCTTGCTTTCATCTCAACGACAGACAGAGCTAATCTATCTTCATTCACAATACTAGATAATTTCAAAAGACTTGAAATAGATTTATTTGAATTTAAATCTTTTAAACCATCCACTGCGACAACATCACAATCCTGTTTAGCTAAATTATTTATCCCTTCTGAGACGCCAAAACCTATTTCTGAATTAATTACTACCTGACTTATTCCTGACATCTGGAAACCAATTGAATCTTCAACTGTCCCAATACTAAGACTGGGGTCTTTTAATATATCTAAAATCGTGTAAAAAGTAGTCGTCTTACCGGATTGTTTCCCGCCAGCAATCAAGATCATACCTTTCTTTCTACCTAAAACCTTATATAGCAAATCAAGTCCTTCTCCGTGAAAACCAGCTGCTTCTAGGGAAAAACCTGAATCACCTTTTCTTAATATATTTAAAACAGATTTCTCTCCCCATGAAGAAGGAATTACATGTATTTTGAGATCAATTTCTCTCCCATCAAAACCTACTTGGAAACGACCATTTTGACATAAGTTATCTGTATCTAATCTCAAATTAGCTAGCGTTTTAATTTTCAAAGCCAGAAAAGTAGCCGATCTTTTAGGTAATACCATTGCTGAATACAGACTACCATTTATCCTATACCTAATTAAAACATTATCCTCTTGAGGTTCTATATGGATACTAGAAACATTTTGAATCAAAGCGTGTTTTAAAAGCAATTCAAAAACTGAGTTTACTTGCTTACTTCTGGCTAATTCCAGTATTGATTCTCTGGGTAATTTCTTTAGTGTACCATTTGGAATAGTTTGGAAAGAAAGAGAGCCTTTTTGGATCATTGCCCCATATTCATTTTTTAGCATTCCTTGATACTGTGAAATTGCCTTATTTAAAGAATCTTTATTGGTCAAATAAGGAACTACCTTTAAACCAACCATTTTCTTTAGAAAATCAACTTTTTCTAAACTGTCTAAATCCAAAACAGCAACTTTTAAGGATTTCTCATCTCTATCAAAGGCAATTATGTTATGTCTCCTTGTAATTGGTTCCGGTATGGTAGAAAGAATAGCCCAATCAATTTTTTGTTTACTCAAATCAACGAAAGGAATCCCTGACACCTTTGACTGTAAACTCTGTAAATCTTGTTCGTTAAGAATTCCTTTCCTTATTAAAATATCACATGATCTAAGTTTTTTTTCCTCTGCTTCTTTCACAGCCAAATCAAAATCATCCTGGTTTACTAAACCAAGTTCTAAAATTAAATCTTCTACTTTGTTTTTATCTATAAACATTTTTCTTTAAATACAGGTAAGGTGATTATATTTCAATTTCCAAAGGAACGTCTAGTGCATCCTCTATTATAATTGGGGTAAATTGAATTATCACTTCTTCTGCACTAAATTGTTTTGCATCCTTAATATCTTCTTTAGCTGTTACAGTTATTTGTTGACCAACTTTCAAGTCACTGAAGATAACATCTTGTTTGTTAAACATTTCTGGAGGAAAAATCGGTTCTATCATTACTTCAGGATTTTCCATCTGTGCTTTTATCTTCTCATCAAACTCCTTCATCTCCTGCTGATACTGTGCTTGGTCCTTTTCTACAAATTTGTAAAACTTAGCCCCAGTTGTTTCAATAGTCCTTATATCTGAGCTACCAACAGAAGTTGGATATAATGGATAAATTTTCAAAACGATTTTATCACCGTTTATCTCTTGGATATCACCACTAATAGTCATTATTTCCATATCTTCTATACCCGGCATTGCTACAAACCCTTCTTCATTATTTGACGGAACAGCCATTCCTAAAATAAAAAATATGAGGGCTGTGATTAAAATTATTACGACTTGGTTCATTTTTTTTCGCATTTTTTGTTATTTGTTAAATTATAATTTTTTGACTATTATTTAGTAATTGAACTCTCTAATAAAAACTTCTATTTACTTTTAAGTAGCTTAATCTCATTTTTTAATTCATCAATTTGTTTTTGCTGTTCTTTTATTGCCTCAATCAATGGAGCTACTAAATTACTATATTGAATTGATTTTAATCCTGTTTCTTCATCAGTCATTACTAATTCTGGGTAAACTTTTTCTACATCTTGAGCAATCAAACCAATATTAACACTATCACCCCGCGCTTCTTCATCCTTCCACTTAAAAGATACTCCTTTTAACTGCAATATCTTACTTAACGAACTATCCAATTCTGCAATATCTTTTTTAAGTCTTATATCTGAACTAATAGTATAACTACCTGTAGTAAGATGTCCATAATTATAGATATTGTCAGAAACAATATAGTTCAACCTATTTGTGCTGGCTGGGTCAAGATAATAAGCATGATAGTCACTATCCACAAATTTAGTAGCATAATGAGGGGAACTAGTCGTTAAGGTAAGTGTTACAGAATCTGAAGTGCCTCCCCCTGTTAGTCCTGTCCCCGCAACGACAGCTGTTATGTCACCAGAACCTGCGTTTACACAAGAAAAAGTCCCTTGGGCTGAGTTTATATTTTGCACAACTTGACCAACAGAACAGGCTCCTGTTAATTTTTTTTGAATAGAAGTAAGATACTGTCCACTAACAGAAATACCATTCAGATACAGAATGTTTAAATAAGAAGTACCATCCATATCCAAAAGATAACTGCTCGGATTATTTCGATCACGGAAAATAGTCGCTCTCAGATCACTAAAAGCAGAAACACTGGATGGATCAACGTAATAACTAGTACTGTTAGCGTCATATTCCCTACCATTGTAACCATAACTTCTATAAACATAAGTTGCACTACTTCCTCTTGCTGTTACTGTTGCTAATGTGTCTGACTCTGAAGTTATCCCTGCACTCGGCCAGCTACTTCTATAAACACCACCAAGAGTAATACCATTTACCGTAAGAGCGTTAAATCTAGAAGTACTTGCTGGGTTTGCGTAGTAATTTGTATCATTATAATCATAAAAGATAGGAGATCGAATATCTGAATAGCCATAAACTCTATCTGCAGCAACAGTATTTAACCTAGAGGTACTCGCTGGATCAAGATAATAACCAGTATTATCCCAATCATGAATTTTGTCTGCGATATATATATCTGAAGTATTGTCTGATGAACTGCTTCCAACATATAAATCATTATAAGCATAAATACGACTTAATATAGAAGTAGAAGCTGGGTCTACATAATAACCAATGTTATTTTGATCATAAAAAATAGGGGCTCGCATAGAAGCATCAGCTCTAAAATATCCTGCTGTATACATATTTCCTGAACCATATATCTGCCAACTACCTGGACTAGAAGCACTCCCTAACCTAATTCCATTAACATTGACCATCTCTCTATTACCAGCACTGTTTCCTTGAGCTAAAACTTCATTTAATGTTTGGTCATCTGACGATGAAGGACAATAGGTACCGTTTTGACGACAAACATTTTGCCCCCCCGAAACAACGTTAGAGGCAGTAAGCGTACCACCAACAGTTACACCGGCTGAAGTCGTTGTCAATCTAGTAGCTCCATTGTACATTGCATAAAAAGGTCCATTTCTAGTACCATAATAAATCCACTCATTATCGCGGTCATTATATCCACCAATATGACTACTATGCATCATGAGTGTTACGTAATTAGCATAGTTCATCCCGCTCCAACCGCCTCTTGTGCCAGATATTTGCCATGAACCATAATTAGAACTAGTATTTGGATAAAAATGTGCTCCGTTCACACTCGTTGAATACAAACCATACCCTCTTACATCAAGCCAGCTACCAAGTCTTCCGTAATTAGAACCACCTTGCTGTAACTCAAAACCATTGTTTAATCTTAAAACACTAACTTCTTTAACAGCATGATTATTCATATCCAAATCTTGTGTAGCTGAATGATTCCCAAGATTATCTGCTCCTGATGGCCAAGCTGAAAGAGACACACCACCAAGATTTATTGTACCTACTTTCAGAGTATTTGGAATATAGACGTTATTTGCTCCACTGGTAGCAGAATCGTTAACTGACATAACTAAAGTACTCATATTGTAATCATTATAGAAACGAATACCGTTGTAACTAGCGTTGGCTCCTAGTTTTATCCCGGTATGGAAAGCTATTCTTAAATCAGGGTAGGGAGAAGTCCATGATCCTGATTCTCTATAGATAGCATAAGCACTACTCATTCCACTAGCAAAATACATTCCGTAAGGATGATCTGTAGATACACCATAATTATTAGCTAAATAAAAAGAACCTAACTTATTGGTGTATGAAGTACTACTAGGATCAATGTAATAACTTGTACTTGGGTAGTCGTAATAGACAGGGGACCTCATATCTGTATTTGATTGCAAAGAACCTTGTTTTAGTTGGAAGTTAGCTCCAACATTAAGTGGTTCTGAAGTATTAGAAGAAGGTGGGTTAGCTGTTGGTCCTGTCCAAGCTGATACCAAACTAAAGTAAATTATGAAAGCTACTGCTGATAGGATTATTATTTTTGTTGTCTTGATTTGCATATGTTTTTTATTAATTATATTTTTAATCAATGTAAGTATCATCAGAAATAAAAATGGATTCCGGACCCTCTAAGTTTTCATTAAAATCTGGCACTGTTTTTTCAGAGGGTGACATATAAGTTTCTTGTGGGGAAGAAACTGATTTAGGTTTCGTAGAAACAATATCCTCAGATAAAGGCAACTCTTGATGTTCTTCTGCAGGAACAACCTCCTTAATACTTTCAGAAGAATAGATATCTCCAGGAGAAGGAATATATGTATCATGAGAAATATTATATTCTTGTATGTCAGGGTCTGAACTCCTAGTCAAAACTCCTACTACTGCAAAAAATATTAACAAGATAATTAACAAGAATAAAACAACTATAATTACCCTTAATTTATTATTTTGATTACTTTTGTTATTCACCATAAATTAAAATCTAAAAATTAAATTTCTTCATAAACTGGCTCGATATTTCCAGCATCAATGATTATACTAACTGGGTACAAACCATTTCCTTCAACAGCGACTGTTTTCTGACCGATAAAGTGATACGAAGCAAAAACTTCTAATGCAGACCTTGTACCAGCTGTAAAATATTCAGCAAAAGACAAACTCGGACGAGAGAAAATAGCTAGATTAGTAGTTCCGTCTCCAGGAGATTCTGGTAGTTGAGATAAATCAGCTGAGAAAGAGATATTACTATTAAAACCATTCCAAGAAGTCACTCCTATTAATGATACTGGTGTAGTAGTTGCTCCTCCCCCAGAGAAATCGATTGTAACCCGATTAGGACTTCCATTTAATTCAAAATATCTCAAAGGAGTGTGTGTTTCTGTGACACTCATCCCTATATCATTAAAACATGTTATGGTATAAGTTGTTTCTTCCATCACAGCCATATCTACAAGTAAATCCATTTCTTCACATTGGTTTTCATTATGACAAACGTCTAAATCTTCATAACCAGTATCGCTCACTAGGTCACAGGAAACAACATGTTCTGTCTCCCAGACAGCTCTAGGTCTATTACCAGTCACAACACTAGCCACTTGGAAAGTACCTAGCCTTATCACAGGAAAGTCACCTATAAATTCTACCCCTCCATAGGCAGGATTGAAGTCAACCCAACCAACAACTTCACCAGCCCAAGCATAACCTTCAAAAAAATTAGTGTTCTCGTTAAGGACAACTCCGTAATTTATACTATCTGTAGTTTGTTTACTTAAACTTATCCAACCATCCCAACCATCGTCAGCATTCATTCCAGCCAGAGCTTTAGCCCAGCCGTTTAATTCTAAACCATTTAACTTTGCTCGACAGACCCCCGTCGGACACCCGCTCAGCTCGTTCTCATTAAAACTAATCCAACCGACATTATCACTCCAAGCATAGCCAGATAATTTTTTATCAGCTCCAATACTAACCCCATAATTGGATGTACTACAAGTATCTGGGTCAATACAATTAAAACCAATCCAACCAATGTTATCACTCCAGGCATAGCCAGATATATTATCATTAATTGCTGCTTTAGCCACAGGTAAAGCATAGTCACTCTGCCCTCCCTTTTCACCAAAACTGTAAGCTATTAACAATAATAAAAATAGAATAATTAAAACCAGTACCCAGTTTTTAAAAAATTTGTTTTTTATTATTTGTTCCATAAAAATAAAACCAACACAAAGTTTGCTTAAACTTACCTAATTATACACCTAAGTCTAAAAAGCTTATATAGTATTTGTGGATAAACTTTCCTATTTTTTATAATTGCTTTTTTGTTGAAAGAATGTTATTTTAAAGAGGTGACTGATACGAAGACAAGATGTGGTTCGCCTGACAGCGAGCTATTTTTAATAATTAGAGAGTAGGTATTTTAGTAAATGTAACCCGTGTTAAATATCATTTGATTTTCTAAAACTCAAATGGCTCAAATTTCTACGAAATTTGATTTAACAGGGTAATATTTTTCTAATTCGCTTAGCTCATAAGAAAAATATTATGTTTGATTTAAAAGTAATTCATTCAGTTCTCGACCAGTTAGAACAGGAAAAAGGAATCTCTAAAGCCTCTTCAATAGAAACAATTAAATCAGCTTTAGCTAGTGCTTATAAAAAAGAGTACGGTAAGAGAGGTCAAATCATTAGAGCTGATTTTGACATAGATAGTGGAAAAACAGACTTTTTCCAAATAAAGATAGTTGTAGATGATACTCGAGTTAAAACAGAAGAGGAGGAAGACGTTGAGGGAGATGATAGAATCCGTTTCAATCCTGAACACCATATTTTGATTGAAGATGCCCAAAAAATAAAGAAGGATGCCGAATTAGATGAAGAAATAATCTTTCCGTTGGAACCAAAAAGTGATTTCGGAAGAATAGCTGCCCAGACAGCTAAACAAACCATTATTCAAAAGATTAGAGAAGCTGAAAGAGGGTCTATTTCTAAAGAATTTGGCGGAAAACAGGGAGAAATTGTCAGCGGAATCATCCAAAGAGTAGAAAGAGGTAATATTTTTGTTGATTTGAAAAGGGCCACAGGAATACTTCCTTATTCTGAACAAATCCACTCAGAAAGGTTTAAGCCAGGAGAACGAATCAGAGCTTATTTATCTTTAGTTGAAGAAACATCTCGAGGAATATTTTTAAGACTTTCTCGATCTCATCCTCAATTTCTTTACAAACTTTTTGAGACAGAAGTACCTGAAATAGCCAGTAAAACTGTAGAAATAAAGAACATTGTCAGAGAAGCTGGTTCCAGATCAAAAATAGCCGTCCATTCAAACGATGAGAACATTGACCCAATTGGATCATTGGTTGGTCAAAGGGGGGTTAGAGTTTCAACAGTCATGAGTGAATTAGGTGGTGAAAAGATAGATATTATAGAATGGTCAGAAGATCCTAAGAAATTTATTACTGAATCCCTTTCACCGGCTAGAATCCTCAGTATTGAATTAGATGAAAAAGAAAAAAAGGCTGTTGTTGATGTAACTGAAGATCAACAATCACTAGCAATTGGGAAAGGTGGTCAAAATGTTAGATTAGCCGCTAAGTTGACTGGTTGGAAAATTGACATAAAAGGCATAGGGGACGAAAATGTGGAAACTGAAGAGGATAATAATGAAGAAAAATAAGCATTATCAATTAATAAAAACTTGTTAAAACTTAACTTAACAAGATAAAAAATAAATATATGAATTTATGGCATGATATAGAACCAGGTACACAAGATGAGATGAATACAATCATTGAAATCAATAAAGGTTCTAAAAATAAGTACGAAATTGATAAAAAAACTGGTTTAATAGCCCTAGATAGAGTTTATCATACCTCTCAAGACTGCCCATTTGACTACGGATTTGTCCCTCAAACCTATTATGACGATGGTGATGCTTTAGATGTTATTGTTTTAACCACTTACCCCTTAAATCCAGGTATTTTGGTCAGAGTAAGACCAGTGGCTCTTCTAAATATGGTTGATTCGGGGGATAATGACGATAAAGTTATTGCTGTTCCTATAGATGACCCCCGCTGGGAAGATATCCAAGACCTAAAGGACATTAATAAACATACTTTAAAAGAAATTGAACACTTCTTTTCAACTTACAAGAAAATACAAGAAAAAGAAGTCCAAGTAGGTGGATTCCAAGGCAAAAAGGAAGCTCAAGAAGCCTTCCAAAGAAGTATTAAATTATACGGGGAAGAATTTGACAAAGATAACTAATCGATTTATACACAGTTTTCGTTTCTTTTTTTCTATTATTTTTATTACAATATAGCCATATACGACAAAGTTGTTAATTTGTTGTATATGGCTATTTAAGTGTGCAACTTATTTTTTAATAATTAAATTATATTAGTTTATAAAATCTTTAAAAGATTATGAAAAAACAAAAATATCTAATTTTTTTGGTAGTTCTAAGTTTTATTTTTGCAAATCATGTTTTCGCTAATAACGAAGAACCTGGAACACCTCAAGCTACTCTAGGTAGCCCAAAACCAATGAATACTTCTACTGCACCTGTGCAAAACCCCTCTACTCCATCACTTCTCCAACAAGAGGTTAGAAAAATTAAAACCAACACTACATTTAATAGTTTACAAAGGCCAACTTCTGTAAAGGCCACCACTAGCACAAATACCTTTGAAAAAAACACTCAAAGATCAACTACAGAAGACCAAGCAAAGAATAGGAGAATTGAACATATCAAAGGATACCTTAAAAATATTGCTGGAAGATTCCACGCTTTAGTACAAAGAGAATATCAAATAAAAAACCGCATCCAATCGAGATTAACTAAATTAGAAGAAAACGGTTTTGATATGTCAGAAAGTAAAATATTATTATCAGAAGTTGACACCAACTTTGAGACAATTAAAAATAGGGTGGAAACATTTAGAAATGAAATACTAACAGAATTAGAGTCTGCTAACCTAGAAGGTTTGTTTGAGAGAGTCAGAGAAGAAACTCAAAGTTTAAAAACAGAAGCTCAGAATGCTCATACAAAATTAGTACAAATTGTTCAGAAAATGAAGGAGAGTTTCGCTAAAGGTCAACAAAATTCCAAAGAAAATCCAACGTCCGAAGATGAATAAACTCAATTATCAATTATCAATAATAATCTGGGGCAGGTCACCACAGGTTTTTGTAAATTAAGTTAACCCTATTAAATAAATTAGTTTTTCAAGACAATTAAATTTAATAAAAAGGTTAATTAAAAATTATTAATCATAAAAACTAAACCTTGTAAATAGGGTAAATAAAAAAATATGGACGAACAAAATCAAGAATACAGGCCTGAAGAAACAGCGCCTGAAGCAACTACAGCAGCACCTGAAAAGAAACAAACTGGTTCAATTATTGGTTCTATAATCGTTATTATAGTTATCATTATTGGTGGTTTATATTTCTGGGGGACAAGAACAGATACTCCAACCGATGGTGATATAATAGATCCTGTAGATCCTACAACAGAAGTACCAATAGAAGATCCAATTGGGGATGCTTTGAATAATACATCTCCTTCTGATAACTTAGATGCCATTGAAGCAGACTTAAATGCAACAGACATCAACACAATTGACTCTGGAGCTGAAATGCCTCTATAATGACAACTGAAGGAAAATAGTATAAAATAAAGACTCTCTTAACAATTAAGAGAGTTTTTATTTTAACTAAGCTATTTATTATCTTAATTAACATCCTAATTACCTTCACAGGTGACGGACAAAAAAATATGGTAGAAAAAAGAACTGTAGAAATAAATAATGTAAGCACTTCTGAGGTAGAAATTAAATCTTCAATCTCTGTAGAAGAACTCAATAGATACAAGGAAGGGGCCTTGAAGAAGCTTGGAGAAGAAATTTCCATGGACGGTTTTAGGAAAGGTCACATTCCTGAAAATATTCTAAAAGAAAAATTAGGAGAATTAGCTATCCTAAATCAAATGGCCGAAATGGCCCTAGCTGATATTTATCCGTTAATTGTGGTAGAAAATAAGATAGACGTTATTGGACACCCCCAAGTAACAATTACTAAACTTGCACCAGATAACCCGGTTGAGTTTACTGTTAAGTCAGCCATCTTTCCACAATTTGAATTACCTGACTATAAAAAAATTGCAAAAAAAATAAACTCCGAGAAACAGGAAGTAATTGAAGTAAAAGATGAAGAGATGGAAACTGCAATCAAACAAATACAGAAAGTAAACCAATCTCCAGAAGCAATTAAAGAAGAAACAAGAGAAGGTAATGTTGAATTAACAGATGAATTTGTCAAGAAACTGGGTGATTTTAAAGACGTCGATGACTTTAAAAACAAGCTTAAAGAGAACATAAAGCTAGAAAAAACAAATAAGGCTGGAGAAGCAAAGAAAGTTAAGATCATGGATAAGATTTTAACTGAAACTAAATTGGAATTACCTGAGATAATCATCAAAGATGAAACTGAAAGACTTTTAAACCAAACCAAAGCAGACATAACAAGAATGGGGTTACAATTTGATAAATACCTTGAACACCTAAAGAAAACCGAGGAAGACCTAAGAAAAGAACTTCAGCCTGATGCAGAAAAAAGAGCCAAAATACAATTTATTTTAGATAAAATAACAAAAACAGAAAAAATTGAAGTTGACAAAGGAGAGGTGGAAAAAAACATAAAGGAAATCCTCAAACAACATAAGGAAGCTAAAGAAGAAAACGTGCGCCCTTACATTGAAATGGTGCTTTCTAACCAAGAAGTGTTTAAGCTTTTGGAGGAACAAAAGTAATTTACAATTTATAATTTATAATTTATAATTTCATTTATGTTAATCCCAACAGTCATAGAAAAATCACAATTTGGCGAACGAGCTTTTGATATATATTCTCGCCTCTTAAAGGATAGAATCATTTTTTTAGGCGGAGAAATCAACGACCATGTAGCTAATATAGTAATTGCTCAATTATTGTTTCTCGAATCAGAAGATTCTAAAAAAGATATTTACCTGTACATCAACTCTCCCGGAGGTTCAGTATCTTCTACTTTAGCTATGATAGATACCATGAAGCACATAAAACCAGCTGTTTCAACAATTTGTGTAGGAATGGCAGCTTCTGGTGGAGCCTGGTTATTATCTTCAGGCGAAAAAGGTAAAAGATTTGCTTTACCAAACGCAGAAGTAATGATTCATCAACCACTTGGAGGAGCTGAGGGACAAGCCACTGATATAGAGATTTCAGCCAAACATATTATTGCAACAAGGGAAAGGTTAAGTTTAATATTAAAAGAAAATACAGGTAGACCTCTTACTCAAATCCAAAAAGACCTTGATAGAGACTTTTGGATGTCAGCAGAGGAAGCTAAAAAATATGGAATTATTGACAAAATACTAAAACCTAAAAAATAATCCGTATACAAACACAATATACAAATAATAAAAAGGTTTTCGCTACACGAAACCCTTTTTCAATAGAATTTCCTTTTTTAGATTTTTTACCTCAAATCCTAGTTAAGTTACAAAAATTGGACATTTCTTAACAAATAAGATATAGTGGATTTATACTTTAAGAATTAACACTAAATTCGTCTGAAATAGATTGATCCCATGAATATCAAATCCATTTTACAAAAAAATCTTTATATATTCCTTTCTAAATCTATATAAAGGCGGGTTTCTAAACTTATGTCGTTAAAAACAGTTATATTCCTGATAGGAATATTTAGTCTTGGTGGAGCCACTATTGGTTATTTTCTGCGATGGGCACTTACCTTCGGTAAACAAGGTTCAGCTGAACTAAAAATAAAAAAAATGCTTTTAGACGCTCAAGAGAGTGCTAAAAATATCGTCTCAAAGGCAGAAAACAAATCTATATTGATCCTAGAAGATGTTAAAAAGGAAAAGAAGGAAAAGGAAGATCAAATCAGAAAAGCTGAAGAGCGACTAGTAAAGAAAGAAGATCTCTTAGATAGTCGTCAAATAGAAATAGATTCTGGAGCAAAAAATATAGAAGGTAAAATCAAAAAAGTTGAAGATATAAAAAAGGAAATTGAAAGTATAAAAGAAAACGAAATAGAGAACTTAAAAAAAATAGCTGGTCTTAATAAAGAAGAAGCTGAAACAAAACTTCTGCAGATAGTTGAAAAAGAATATGAAGAAGATTTAACCGTCAAAATGCAGAAGCTAGAAAGAGACGGCGAAGAAAAATTAGAAGAAAGGGCTAAAGATATTTTAATAACAGCCATTCATCGTATGGGTAATTCTGTGGCAGCTGACGTACTTTCAACTACTGTCACGATTCCCTCCGATGACATTAAAGGTAAAATTATTGGTAAGGAAGGTAAAAACATCCGCGCTTTTGAGAGAGTCACTGGAACAGAGATAATTGTTGATGATACGCCAGGCTCTATTACAATTTCATCTTTTGACCCTGTTAGAAGACAAGTAGCTAGAACTGCTTTAGAAAACCTAATTATAGATGGAAGAATTCAACCTGCCAAAATTGAAGAGTTTGTTGAAAAAGCTAGAGAAGAAATTAACAAAACTATTAAGAAAAAAGGTGAACAGGCTGTCTACGAGTGTGGTATTTTAAATCTAGACCCAAGGATAGTTTCTATTCTAGGAAGACTTTACTTCCGAACAAGTTATGGACAAAATGTTCTACAACACTCAATTGAAATGTCACACATCGCTGGTATGTTAGCAGAAGAACTGAAAGCTGATGTAGCGGTGGCCAAAGCAGGAGCTCTTCTCCATGACATCGGAAAAGCTGTTGATCATGAAATTCAAGGAACTCATGTCGAAATAGGGAAAAGAATTCTACAAAAATTTGGGGCTGATGAAAAAATTATTAAAGCCATGCAATCACATCATGAAGAGCACCCTTATGAAAGTATTGAGTCAATCATCGTTCAGGTTGCCGATTCTATTTCAGGTAGTCGCCCTGGTGCAAGAAGAGATACTGTTGAAAATTATTTAAAGAGATTAACAGAACTAGAAAGTATTGCGAATTCATTTGAAGGTGTTGGAAAATCCTATGCTTTACAGGCAGGAAGAGAAATAAGAGTCTTAGTCACACCAGAAAATGTCTCTGACATTGAAGCAAAGAAGTTAGCTAGAAATATTGCTACAAAAATTGAGAAAGAGTTGAAGTACCCTGGAGAAATCAAGGTTAATGTCGTCAGAGAAACCCGAGTAATTGAATACGCGAGATAATTAAAGAAGGACTTGCCCCGTTAGAGGTTACGGAAGCCTCTGGCTCCCTACCTCTAACGGGGCTTGCACAAAAAAAGGCTTAATATATAATGTATTTATTATTAGTTTTTAGAATTTTTAATAAAAGGTCGCTCTTATTAAAATTATTATATGCTGCAAGCATATAATTACATCGTTCGGATTATATAAAAATAAATATTAATATAATTTATCCTTATAAATCCTTACTTGAAATTATAAGATAATTTAATTTTTATTATGAATAAACAAGCAATTATTGAATTAGTTCACGAAACTTTAGATGGAACGAAGGTTCAAGCAGAAAAAGTAGTAGATACAATTTTTGAAGGTATTACAAATTCACTTAAAAAAGGAGAAGATGTATCAATAGCAGGTTTTGGTATCTTCTCAGCTAAAATGAGAGCAGCTAGAACAGCTAGAAATCCTAGAACAGGTGAACCTATTGAAGTTCCAGCTATGAGAGTTCCTAAATTC
This sequence comes from Patescibacteria group bacterium, assembly GCA_034661035.1. GTDB lineage: Bacteria > Patescibacteriota > Minisyncoccia > Phycocordibacterales > UBA12079 > JAGYLJ01. Next base: position 53,011 of record JAYEKM010000029.1, read on the forward strand.
AGAGCCTCAAAATCTCTTAAAGACACTGTTAAAAATAGCTAGAAACTATCATCTGTGAGTGTGAAACGAACGCTCATAAGGAAACTGATAAACCCGCCCACATGGGCGGTTTTATTTTTTCTATTTATTTGAGAAAAGTCTTTTTTTTTGATAAACTAACTCTACTAAGCGGGTATAGTTTAGTGGTAGAACACGTCCTTGCCAAGGATGAAACGGGAGTTCGATTCTCCCTATCCGCACACTAAATTTCGTTTTAAATTATGTTCTACTTATATATACTTGGTAGCCAAAAAGATAAAAATATCTATATTGGTTCAACAAACAACCTAATAAAAAGATTTAAAGAACATAATTCTGGAAAAGTCTCCTCTACAAAATCTAGGGTTCCTTTTGAATTACTTTATTATGAATCATATAGAACAGAACAAGAAGCTCACAACAGAGAATCTGCTCTAAAACTAAGAGGTCAAGCCCGTGTACAACTTTTAAAAAGAATAGGCTCAACAATGAAACTTTTCCTAAACGAAAATTAGTGTGCGGACCTATCCGCACAAAAATAAAAAACCTCTTAGTGAAACTAAGGGGTTTTTTACTCTACACAGCAGTGAAACCTTATTTTTGATAAACAACTCTAGTCGGATAAGCCATTTCAATCCCCTCTTCCTCAAAGATCTCCATAATCTTTATATTAATTTTTTGCTGAATGTCCATGTACTTTTTATAATCATCAGTTTCTACAAAATAAACAACCTCAAAATTTAAAGCTGAATCATCAAAGCGATTAAAATGAGCTCTGTCGAACCTAGCTTTACTTATTTCTGAGATAATTTCTTTAATCGTCTTGGGAATTTTCTTGATTTGCTTAAGAGGAGTTTCGTAAACCACACCAAAAGAAAAACTTATCTTTCTTTCTTTTAATTTTTTAAAATTATGAATTTGGGTAGAGGTTAATTCTTGATTAGAAAAAACAATTTCCTCTCCTTGAGAAGCTTGAATCCTCGTTGTCTTAATCCCAATTTTTTTAACCGTTCCACTCTTATCCCCTACTCGAATAAAATCACCTGGTAAAAATGGTTTGTCAAAAAAGATTGCAAAGGAGCTAAACAAGTCACCTAAAATATTTTTCATGGCGAAAGCAAAAGCAATACCACCAACTCCTAATCCAGCCACCAAGGAAGTAATGTTAACCCCAAGGTTTGATAAAACTAATAACAAACCAAAAGACCAAATCATTATTTTTGCAAAACTGCTTAAATAAGAAAAAGCTAATTTAGTTCCAGCATCATCTTTCCTTTCAGAAATTTTCTTGAAAATGTAATCAACCAAAACGAGAATTGCCTTGATGACTTGGTAGACAATTAGAATAATTAAAATACCATTAATAATCTCAAGGACCGATTCCTTAATTTCCAAAAAAGGTAAGACAAAATAAATTGACAGAAAGTAATAAAAAGGTGGCCTTAAACTTCGAATTGCTTCGATTAAGATATCATCAATATCTGTCTCAGTTGTCTTGGCTAATTTTTTAAGACGACTCAAAATAATTAATTGAAATATCTTAAAGATAATTAAAAATAAAATTAAAGCTATTAAAGCTATTGAGTAATCTAAGACAGAATTTCCCAACAAAGTGATATTCCAACTAGCTTGTGATAATTGACTGAACATAATTATAATTAATTTATTTACTAAAAATTAAAAGAAATTTAATTCTTTCTTTTCTTATTCTACACTTCCCTCTTGTCATTATCAATAAAAAAAAATATTTCCTTGCTTTTTTAATGTCTCTGATTAAAATTAGGTCAGTTAGTTAATTGTTCTTAATCAGAAACGAATAACTTAACGGATTTAGGTTATTCAAAAAACCCTAAACCATCAAAGATGGTCGGATAAAGGAGAGAAAAATGGAAAAGAAAAGAGTTTCTAGAGTTCGTAAGGTTATTACTGAAAAGCAATTCACCATAGACAAAATCCGTGAAATTATTGCGGATCGTCTAGACGTCAAATTTGACGAAGTACTTCCTGAAGCATCTTTTGCTGACGACCTTGGAGCTGATTCATTAGATCAGGTAGAACTGATTATGGCGATGGAAGAAGAGTTTAACCTTTCCATTAAGGATGAAGATGTCGAAAAACTTTTAACTGTCAGAAAAGTTATTGAATATATTTCCGATCATACGTAAAATTTCTCCTCTTCAGTCTGAACCCCTCCCTTCACAGGAAGGGGTTTCTTAAATTAATATTTCAAACTTTTATTTTATGGAACGTATATTTAGAAATTGCTTTTCTTCTAGTTATGATGTATAAACCTAGATGGATAGTACTTTTAATAAAAACCCCTACCAAAGAAAGGAGATAAAAAATGGAAAAAAGAAGTTTTTTCACACTCGTTGGTTTGATGGTATTGCTGTCTTACAGCACAATTGTTTACGCGGAACCTTTCCGACCAAGAGGGCATATTATCATCGCTCCAAAGTTTATGATAGTAAATTGTGACACCACTGGACAGAAAGTCCCCATTACAGTCCAATGGAAGGACGGAACTCCTTCAAACGGCTGGCTCGTCGGAGCAAAAGTTTACATCAACAATAGCGAAGACCTGATCTTAACGGAAACTCTGTACGGAGCAAACAGAGAAGGTCAAACCTCTTTTGAAATCCCTGAAAACACAGAGGAAGGTTATATTGAGGTAATCTTCAACGTCTTTGATGGGAAGTCTCTTCCTGTACAAACAGTCATCCTATACAGAAAAGGTGTTCCACACCGTTGATTGATGTAAAGATGGTTTACATCCCTGATTTGCAAAAACAATTTATTGTTAAGTAAATCAGGGATTTTGTTTTATACAACGAAATAATTCCAATAATTCAGCTACCCAACTTGACAAATATCTTTTTAGTGTTATTATTATAAACGGTTTTGTTCTTACTTAATTTTAAGAGGAGGAGAAAATGGAAAATACTTTGGGAATTTTAAATTTAGAGAAGAAAAGACGTCCATGGTGGCTGAATCAAATATCTCTATTTATAATGTTTGTTGGGATGATAACCCTCATTGGCTGGGCCGCGGTATCATGGATGCAAATCCCCTACGTTCACCATTCTGTGAGCAAAAATAAGGCCGTTGCTGTCTTCACGGCCGACGGGAAACCCCTCCCTCTTGAGCCCCTCCCAGACCGATACGAAATCATTAATGTCAAATAAATGATTTTATACAAACAGACCGCTCTCCCTGAGCGGTCTTTTTTCATTAAAAATAAAACAGGTTAGAAACAAAAAAACGCTCAAAAACTGAGTGTTTTTTTATTCTAGTCGGGATGCCGGGATTCGAACCCGGAGTCGCTCGCTCCCAAAGCGAGAATGTTAGCCGTTACACCACATCCCGATTATTTTTATACCATTATATACTACCATATTTACTATTGAAAACAAAAAAACACCCTACCAAAATCTTGGTAGGGTGAGTACATCATTGTTATCTATATTGGACTTCCCTTGTTATCCCTTCGTTGATGACGAACACTCTCCGTAGGGTTCCCAGAAATAAATATCCTGGGAATAGGATTCACCTGAAAGAAGGATAAAAGTCACTAGAAATGACTCCCCTTGATAGTTTCCATAAGTATCGGGGTCAACCATCACTGAAATTTGAGCATTACCCCATTCATTGATTGACGATACAAAAACTTCCAAAGAAGTCCTGTCAATATTCATGGTAATCTTATCGCCGACAGCAAATTTCGTCGAAAAATAAGAGTATAACGTAAAGGAGAGTTTTACTTGACTATCTTCTGTGCAAACATCAGATAGCCATACTTCAAAAGCCGGCACTGTTACTACCTTAGTGTAGCGAAAGTACCATTCTGAAGTAATGTAAATCCTCATCTCCAGAGAGTATTCCCCAGGACCGGGCACGTATACACCGGTCTGAACATAAGGAAAAGAATAAGTTTCATACTCTCCTGAGTTATGAAGGATCTGGGTGTCTTGGGGGTTCGTCAAAGATACATACCCCCAATCTCCGAAGCTTGCTGGCCCCTTAATGCCATAAATAACCTGGTATTCCGGTTTAATTCCCTCGGCATAAAAACCGAGAAAGTACTTCTCCTCTTCCCCCCATCCACCAAACCAAACTTCCGGAGTGGTAATTTCTTCATCGCTCTCCTTCGGATACATTGCTTTACCGGAGTAAGTGTTGACAGAAACAGCACTGGCACTGACCCACTGACATCGATCCTTCTTGGGCGGATCAGCAAAGGTAATCGATGTAAAAACCAGACAAAAAGCAACCATCATTCCAAAAACCACTATTTTTTTCATTTTTTCTCCTTTTTTCCTTCAAGTTTTTAAGCAATTTTTTAAACTACACCAACCCTATTTCACCTCCTTTCTCTTTTGATTTTTTATGTTTAAGAACTTAATGACCTGCCATATAATATATACTTTTTATATATTTTGTCAAGTCAAATTATTATGTCTTTAAAGGATTTAACCCTAGAAACCTTATTTTCTAAATCTAGAAATACAACAATAATATCAAATTGCCACTCTACTTTATTAGAAAAACCCCTCTCTACTAGATAAGTCTGAAAAACACGTGATAATCGTTTTAACTTCTGGGAGTGAACATTGTTATCTACCCTATAATTACTCATCTTATCAGGAATCCCCTCCTTCAGACCATCACAAGAAACAGTTTTAACCTCTATAAAATAAAGTTTTTTAGTTTTCCTATTTTTAACCACTACATCAATTTCCCCCCATTTCTTCCAATAATTCCTTTCTATTATTTTAA
>JAYEKM010000030.1:0-24438 GCA_034661035.1 Patescibacteria group bacterium
TGTGAGTTGGGGGGGTGCATTCTCCGAACCAAAATCCACCTATTTTTTGTGATATAAATTAATTGTGAAAATTTTAAATTTTGTGCAGAAAATTACTAAAAATCACTATCTTATTATAGGGTTGGCTTTTTTGATTGGTCTAGTTTTTCCGACTAGTATTGTTTGGGCGGCTCCTTATACAACTTTGATTTTGATGGGAATTTTCTTTTTGAGTTCGTTAAAGATTGATTTAAAAAATATTTCTCAGCAATTAGATGAAAGGAAACGGACGATTGTGATTATCACGATTTTTATGCTGTTGGTTTTGCCGGTGGTGGTGTATTACTTATTTAGTTTTTTCTCTCCTGCTTTGGCGATTGCCTTTTTGATTTTGGCAGCTATGCCGGTGGGGATGACGGCTTCTTTGTTAACTGAAATTTCTGGCGGGAAGCCCAGTTTGGCTTTGATTTTAACTATTACAACTTCGTTGTTGGCTCCTTTTACTGTGCCTTTAATTATTACGACTTTGGCAGGGACGTCAGTTAGTGTTGGTTTTTGGAGTATGTTTAAGTTATTGGCGATTGTTATTTATATTCCGTTTTTTACAGCTCAGTTTTGTAAGAAAATTTGCCAGAAAAAAATAGATAAAGTTTCTGGATTTTTTGAATCGATTTCGACTATTCTGTTAGGGATTTTAATAATGATTATTATCGCTAAGCAAGCGGAAGTCATTATCGGCAGTTTTAGTTGTTTGTATGTGGGACTGTTATTTTTGTTTTTTATATTTTTGCATTTGATTGGATACTTTTTAATTCCGTGGCTGTCTAAAATAAATAAATTGACTGTGTCTGTTTGTGTGACTTATTTGAACTTTACTTTAGCGATTGAGGTGGCTGATAAGTTTTTTACTGATCCGAATGTAATTTCTTTAGTGGTGTTATCAGTGATCCCTTGGTCGGTGATGTTCATTCCGTTCAAAAGACTTATTGCTAGGAAAAAATAATATGCCTGAGTTACCAGAAGTCCAGACGATTGTAGATGATTTGGGAGAGAAGGTGGTTGGAAAAACTATTACAGATGTTTGGAGTGATTATAAGAAAGCTGTGAGGCCTAGTTTTGCTGTTTTTAAGAAAGGGGTTTTGAACAGGCGAGTGATTGATACTGAAAGGAGGGGGAAACATTTGGTTCTTAATTTGAATAGCGGTTATTCTATTGTGATTCACTTGAAGATGATTGGCCATTTGTTGTTTAAGAAAAAAGGTGAGAAAAACAAAAGATTTGAGGAGAAAATAAATCAATATATTCATCATATTATTTATTTTAAGGGCGGTGATGGTTTGGCTATGTCTGACATGAGGAAATTTGCTTGGATGCGTTTTGTGAAAACAGATAAGGTGGAGAAAATGAAAGAGATTTCGCAGTTAGGAATTGATGCTCTGAGTGATAGGTTGAGCCTGAAAAAATTTGAGGAGTTATTGGGGAAAAAGAAAAATAGTAAGATTGGGGTGGTGATTTTAGATCAAAAATGGATAGCTGGTGTGGGGAATATTTATCGAAGTGAGATTTTGTTTGAAGCGGGGATTGCGCCGGAGCGGTTGGTTAAGGATTTGAAGGGGGAGGAACGGAAGAAACTTTATCAAGCAATGCGAAAGGTTTTGAGAAAGTCTGTAAAGATGAGAGGGACTTCGACGGTTGATTACAGGGATACTTCTGGAGAGAAAGGTGGTTTTCAGAATTTTTTGAAAGTTTATGGTAGAGAAGGAGAAAAATGTTTAAAATGTAAGGGGAGAGTGGAAAGATTAAAATTAAGTCAACGCTCGGTCTTTTGGTGTCGGAAGTGTCAGAGATAAAACAGGGAGGATTTTGCGAAGCAAAATTCTCCCTGTTTTGGTTGTGAAAACAAGGTAATTTTTGAAGGGATTGACAGGAATTGGAGTTTGGTGTATTACTGTTGAGTAGATAGTTTGGTTTTTGAAAAAAACTTTTTACAAAAAACAAAAAAAGGAGGAGGAAATGGAAAAAGAAAAGATTGAGAAGCTTTTAGAAGAATTGGTCAAAGATGTTTCTGCCAAGGTAGCGGAGATAAGGAGTTTACTGAAGATTGAAAAATCTCCGAAATTGAAACTGGAAGAAGAAAATTTTCGAGTGGACTCTTCTGGCTGGAAGGAAAAAAGAAACCAGCAAGAGGTTGTTTATCTGGAAAATCCTGGAGGCAATATCTGGGAGTATGTCGACGGAGTTCCGGAAGAATTGGTTGGTGAGCAACTCTTTACATGGCCAGCAGCCATGCGGGAGACCGAAAAGGTCGGCAAAAGGATGCCGACTGATGAGGAATTCAATCAATTTCAGAAAGAAGATTTTGGTCAAATCCCTTATTCCGGCCTCCGCAATGCCGATGGCTCTTTCAACTATTTGAGTACGTACACGTACTTTTGGTCTTCTACGGTATCAGGATCTAATGCTTGGATACGCCACCTGCACTCTAGCTACTCTACTGTTTACCGCTACCCGTACTATCAGGCGAACAGCTTTTCTGTTCGTTGCCTGAAGGACTGATGATTCGACTCTTTCTTGTCCTCCGTAGCTTTAGCGGAGGAGGAGTCTCTTTGTCCTTTGGTTTTTGGTTTGAAAGGAGATGATTTGTGAGGGTGGATTTTGGTGGGTTTGTATGGGGTGGATTTTGCGAAGCAAAATCCACCCTTTTTGTTTAATGATGGGGGATATTAGGGATTAGGTGTTGGATAATAAGGGGATTTTGGCGTAGCTAAAATCCCCTATTTTTATGGTCATTTTGGGTTGCAAAATCTTTATTTTTCTATATACTATTGGTTACTGTATGTTAGAAAAAAATCAATTTAAAAGACGGTAATAATAAATCTTGTTGGTTTGTTTTTGCCGCTTCGTAAGCGGTTTTTTAAATTCAGAAAGAATGATTCATTGAAAATTGAATAGCAGGTAAATAATAACTTTGAATTATTTTTTAATTTAAAGTAAGCATTTGAATTATAAAACATAAAATCATTTTATAATTTAAAACAAGATTGCGGTTTTTAAATTTCCTAACAAGAAATTTAAGGGCGTATGGTGGATGCCTTGACTCTAAAAGGCGATGAAGGACGTGGCATGTCTGCGATAAGCTTCGGTGAGGTGACTAGCAACCTTTGACCCGGAGATGTCCGAATAGGGAAACCTAGTAGGATAGATTCCTATTATCCGATGATTAACATCGGAAGCGTACCTGGGGAAGTGAAACATCTCAGTACCCAGAGGAAAAGAGAACAATTGTTATTTTCTTAGTAGCGGCGAGCGAAAAGGAAAGAGCCCAAACCAAATTCTATTTATAGAATTTGGGGTTGTAGGACGACAGAGTCTATTGCTTCGGTGATAGGAGAAGTTACAAAATATTTTGTTAGTTGAATTTGCTGGAAAGCAAAGCGCTAAAGGGTAATAGCCCCGTAAACGAAAACATCTTATCTTCTTTTTTGTTGTTCCTGAGTAGCCCAAGACATGAATAGCTTGGGTGAATCTGCCGGAACTAACCGGTAAGGCTAAATACTTTTAGAGATCGATAGTGAACTAGTACCGTGAGGGAAAGGTGAAAAGAACCCCGGAGAGGGGAGTGAAATAGACCTGAAACCATATGCTTACAAGGAGTTACGGCGGGCGCTTGCGTCCGTTGTAGCGTGCCTATTGAAGAATGAGCCAACGAGTCAAAGTATGTAGTTTGTCGAAGAGGTAACACCTCGAAGGCATAGCGAAAGCGAGTGTGAATAGCGCGAACAATTAACTCCATGCTTTGGACCCGAAGCCAAGTGATCTTGCCATGAGCAGGGTGAACTTTAACGAAAGTTGAAGGGAGGCCCGAACCGGTTGGCCGTTCAACACCATCGGATGACTTGTGGTAAGCAGTGAAAAGCTAATCGAACTTGGTAATAGCTGGTTCTCTCCGAAATAGCTTTAGGGTTAGCGTTTAGATTACCTACTGGGGGTAGAGCACTGGAAGGATTGAATAGGGGGAAACCTCGTCATTCCTATCAAACTCCGAATACCAGTAGTCAATTTCTAAGCAGTTAGACTGTGGGGGCTAAGCTCCACTGGTCGAAAGGGAAACAGCCCAGATCTACATCTAAGGTCCCAAAATTCATACTAAGTGCACTTAAGGAGGTGAAATTTCTCAGACAATGAGGAGGTTGGCTTAGAAGCAGCCATCCTTTAAAGATAGCGTAACAGCTCACTCATTCAGAGATTTTGCACCGCAAATTATCGGGGCTAAGTATGATACCGAAGATTAGGGTTCGTAAGTTTCATAGAGGAGTATTTTTTATTTTGTTTAATGTGGGGATGTAACTCAGTTTGGGAGAGTGGCTGACTTTTAATCAGCGCGGACACGGGTTCAAACCCCGTCGTCCCCACCAAAACAAACACGGCAAATTAGAGATTTGCCTTTTCTATGAAATTTGCGAGCGGTAGGAGAGTATTCTATTCTGCGATGAAGCTAAAGGCGTGAGCCATAGTGGAGCGTATAGAAGTAAAAATGTTGGCACAAGTAACCGCAATGCGGGTGAGATCCCCGCACGCCGAAAGACTAAGGTTTCCTTCGCAATGGTGATCAGCGAAGGGTTAGTCGGGCCTAAGGAGATGGCGAAAGCCGGATCCGATGGACACATGGTTAATATTCCATGACTTCTTTGTTTTGCGATGGAGTGACGGAGGACACAAGTAGAAGCACATTATTGGATTTGTGTTGTTTATTTTGAGAGACGTATCTTAGGTAAATCCGGGATATGGTCTTCGGACAAGTTTCGAAAATAGACAAAACTCTTTCTTTCGGGAAAGGGGATTTTTGCGAAGAGCCTTCCAAGAAAATCTTCTAAGCTTAAAAATAAAGGAACCGTACCCTAAACCGACACAGGTAGTCAGGTCGAGAAGACCAAGGCGAACGAGTGATTTTTCTCCAAGGAACTCGGCAAAAAAGCGATCGTAACTTCGGAATAAGATCTGCCAGTACCACTTTTTGTTTTTAATAACTGATTGAAAATAAGGAGTGGTACTGGCCGCAGCGAAAGTAGCCCTGCCGACTGTTTATCAAAAACACAGCTCCCTGCGAACTCGTAAGAGGATGTATAGGGGGTGACACCTGACCAATGCCAGAAGGTTAAATATGGGGGGTATGTTGATTTATCAATATGCTGGACTATATAAGCCCTGGTGAATGTCGGCCGTAACTATAACGGTCCTAAGGTAGCGAAATTCCTTGTCTGGTAAGTTCAGACGTGCACGAATGGTGTAACGAGTGGGGCACTGTCTCGGAGAATAGCTCGGTGAAAATGCAATACCGGTGAAGACGCCGGTTACCTGCAGCTAGACGAAAAGACCCCAGGAGCTTTACTATAGCTTGGTATTGGGTGTTCGTTTTAATTGCGTAGAATAGATGGGAGATTTTGATGGTACCTTTTCGGGGGTATCGGAGTCGTCAGTGAAATACCATTCTCTTGAAACGTGCATTCTAATCTCGACGGAAAAAACGTCGAGAGACAGTGCCTGGCAGGTAGTTTTAGTGGGGCGCTATCCTCCTAAAAAGTAACGGAGGAGTTTATTAAGGTTGGCTAAGCGCGAATGGAAACCGTGCTGATAGTGTAATGGCACAAGCCAGCTTAACTGCGAGACGTACGTGTCAAGCAGATGCGAAAGCAGAACATAGTGAACCGAGGGCCCGAATTAGATACGGCCCGAGATTAACGGATAAAAGTTACCCTGGGGATAACAGGCTAATAACGCCTAAGCGTCCATAGCGACGGCGTTGTTTGGCACCTCGATGTCGGCTCAACTTATCCTGGAGGTGGAGAAGCTTCCAAGGGTTTGGCTGTTCGCCAATTAAAAAGTTACGCGAGCTGGGTTTAGACCGTTAAGCACCTTTTTCTGAAAAGATGTTTAGCAATCTAAACTCTGTACATTTGTAATCATTGTCTTTTCGTTGACAAAATATATTGAGATAGAATAAGAACCAATCTTACACGGCGGTCTTAGACATTTTGCCAAAGATGTTTAAGGAAAAATTCAACTTATATCGGTGGAACCTTAAATGGTAATACCGAGGGAAGAAACGAGTCAAAAGTCCATAAAGTCCATAATGTCAAAGGTTAAAAAATTTGTCCTCCTGCGGGGGATCACCCGTTAGGGTGTCATTTTTCCTTTCGACTTTCGACTTTTAACTTTATAGACTCGTTCGCCCGTAGAGACTATACGTTGGGCTTTGACATTGCGTTAAAGAAGATTTAGTCCATGCAATTGGAAACAATTGAGTATCATGCGTGAGACAGGTTGGTCTCCTATCTGCTGCAGGCGTAGAAATTTGAGAAGATTTGCTCCTAGTACGAGAGGACCGGAGTGAACTGACCTCTGGTGTATCAGCTGTCCTGCCAAGGGCATCGCTGAGTAGCTATGTTGGGAATGGATAACCTCTGAAAGCATCTAAGAGGGAAGCCAACTTCAAGATTAGATTTCGTTTGAAACCCCTAAGAGATGATTAGGTGATAGGCTTTAGGTGTAAGTGTAGCAATACATTTAGCCGAGAAGTACTAATTCGTTGATTTTCTTGTTAGGAATTTTAAAGTTCGCAATCTTGTTTATTGTTTACTTGTTATTTAATTCAAAATATTTTTTTCAATATTTTGTTCTGGTGGTTTGGCGGTGGGGTAATACCCGATCTCATTCCGAACTCGGAAGTCAAGCTCACTAGCGCCGATGATACTCTTAAAGGGGAAAGTAGGTAGCCGCCAGAACAAAGTATTGAAAACTTAAAACAACCCCATGAATTTTAATTTATGGGGTTGTTTTTTATACTTTTCTTTATTTTTAATTTTGTTATTATATAAGTAATGTCTTGGTCATCAAAGAGAAAATCAACTTACATAACAGTGACTACCTCTGTTATTTTAATCACGGTAGCCTTAATAACTTTTTCTTATTTGTATGAGGCTCCTACTTGTGTGGATGGCAAGCAAAACCAAGAAGAAGATGGAATTGATTGCGGGGGTCCTTGTTTAACAGTCTGTGGTTTTGAAATTATTGACCCAATTATACACTGGAGTCGGGTTTCTAAAATGTATGAAAAAGCTTACAGCGTAACAGCTTTAATCGAAAATCCTAACGTGTCTGCTGAAGCATATGATGTGCCTTATATATTTAAAATATATGATGGTGAGGGTTTGCTGGTATCTGAATATACTGGAGAAACTTTCATTCCCGCAAATAAGGAATTTCCTATTTTTAGTGGAATAATCAATGTGGGTAATAGAGTTCCTAAAAAAGCTATTTTCGAGTTTACCGAAAAACCTCGGTGGTTGGAGACAGTGGTAGGACCAGAAGTTTTTATAGATGATATACAATTTCTGGAAAAGAACGGTTTACCTCGTGTGTCTGCTACCATAAGTAATAATTCTGTTAGAAATATAGAAAATGTAGAATTAGTTGTTTTGCTCCTAGATGGAGAAAATAATTTAGTAAATTCTTCTAAGACAGTTTTGGATTTAATTAGGAAAGATTCATCGGAAAAAGTTATCTTTACCTGGCCTACTCCTTTTGATAAGGAAGTCATAAAAGTAGATATTTTTACTGTTTCAAAATTAAAGTGATATGTCAGTAACGGCTAGAGATAGTTTCACTAAATTACACTCACGATTTAATATAGATTGGGTGCTTTTTTTTTCTGTAATTCCATTGGTGTTTGCTGGACTGGTGACAATGAACTCATTTGTTAGTCAAAATTATTTTTTTGAAAAACAGTTATTGTGGTTTGGAATATCGATAGCTATTTTCTTTATTTTAAGTGCTTTAGATTTCAGGTTTTTTAAAAAGACAGGTGTTTTGTTGTCATTGTTTGCTATTTCAGTTGCTTTATTAGTTTTCCTCTTTTTAACTAGTAGTATTAAAGGAGCTCAAAGTTGGTTCGACTTAGGTTTGTTCGCCTTTCAGCCTGCTGACTTGATTAAATTAGTTTTAATATTGTTATTGGCCAAATATTTTTCTAAAAGACACATAGAGATTGCCAATATTCGTCATATTTTAGTTTCGGGTTTTTATGCTTTAGTATTTTTTGTTTTGATTCTCCTGCAACCTGATTTTGGTTCCGCTATTATAATCTTCTCAATCTGGTTGGGGATGGTACTGGTTTCGGGGATTTCTAAGAAGCACTTACTAGCAGTATTTTTAATTGGAATAGTTGCTTTTGTTGGTTTGTGGTTTTATGTCTTTGAACCTCATCAAAAAGATAGGATTATAACTTTTATTCATCCCATGGCTGATATTCAAGGGGCTGGTTACAACGCCTACCAATCAACTATTGCTGTTGGGTCAGGGCAACTGTTAGGTAAGGGGGTTGGTTTTGGAACCCAGTCAAGACTTCAATTTTTACCAGAATACGAGACAGATTTTATTTTTGCTGCTTTTGCTGAGGAGTGGGGTTTTATGGGGGTCATTTTACTCTTTTTGTTTTTCTGTATTGTAATTTGGCGGATATTAGCTAATGCAGCTAAGGGCTCCTCTAATTTTGAGGTATTGTTTGGTTTGGGTTTGGCAATTATGTTTATAAGTCACTTTGCCATTCATGTGGGGATGAATATTGGGCTTCTTCCTGTGACAGGAATTACTATCCCTTTCATGAGTTACGGCGGTTCTCATCTTCTGGTTGAATTTATTGGCCTCGGTATTTTAATGGGAATGAGAAAATATTCTCGAGTCGTTCATCGAGATGATATGCATAACGAATTTCTCGGAATGGGATAAGAAAAGTCCAAAGCCCAAAGTCCATAAAGTTGAAAGCAAGAAACCATTTTAGCTTCGCTAAAATGGTTTCTAAAATTACAAAAATTAAAATAGAGGGTCGGGGGGGGGGGGGGTCTGTCTGGTGTGTTTTTTGTGACGGGGAACACGACGCGAAAAAAAAAAAAAAATATTATCATCTCTGCTGTTAAAAAAAAAAATATTTTTTTGCACCCCCCCCCGACCCTCCAACAGTTTCCAAAAAGACATTCGACCTCAGTAGTGGTCAAGCAAGATACAGTGGTTAAAGATTATAGTTATTGTAGTCAAGAGGTCGGATTTCGTCTGATTTCGCTCGGACTCCGAAAGTCTGTTTGGAGAAACTTGTTTTTCGGTTTTTGTAACCTATCGTTGTTGAAAAAGGTGGGTTTTGGCTCCCTAAATCAAAACTTCATTTTGATCCTAAGTTAAAATTTCGTTTTGACCGGACGAACATTGAAGATGTTTTAGTCGCCAAAACCCACCTAGAATTACATACCTCAAAAAAATAAAACCTCTAATCTTCGGCTCTGTTGAGCCGAAGATTAGTGATTAAAATTTTTATGGTATTATCTTTTTAATCATTTAAGTATATCTAGAAATACTAACTTTTCAATAGTTATTTTAGACAACTACACTAAACTTGCGGTCGCTGATTTAGTGTAGTTGGTTGAGGGGGTGGTTAATTCAGTTAACATTCTATACTTTTTTAATATAAACCTTCTGTTTTTTCTAACATTGCTTCAAAAGAAAATTTTTCCTTAACATTACTGTATAAATTTTTTCCTAATTTTTCCTGAAGTTGTTTGTCTAAAATTAATTTTTTCAAAGCTTCCTCAACATCATCATCTTCCTTTTCCTCAATTAAAATTCCCGACACCCCATTTTCAATAATCTCAGGGATTCCTCCAACTTTCGTTGCAATAACAGGCAACTTAGCCAATCCAGCTTCCAGCAAAACAAAAGGCAACCCCTCTTTAATTGAGGCCAAAAGAAAAATATCAAAAGCTTTCAAATACCGACTAGCATCTATAACATTCCCAACCAAAAAAACTTTATTTTGCAACCCATATTTTTTAATTTTCTTTTCCAAATATTCTCTATCTTCACCTTCACCAATGATTATGAATTTAAGGTGGTCATTCTTTTTTGCAACTTTTCCAAACCCCTTAATCGCATACTTCAACCCCTTATTCCTATGAAGTTCTGATATCGTCCCTATAACTAAATCTTCATTTCCTATCTTGTCACCTCTAAAACATTTCTTATCAGAAATGTCCGGGCGAACACCCTTGCTTTGCAAGGGTGTTTTGGCCAAAAATTCTTGAGCTTCATCTTTATTCAAAAAATAGATTGGCTTAATTCCATTATAAATAAATTCCAACTTGTTTTTTACAAAAGGCCAATTAAAGACTTGTTTAAATTCTCTTTCAGCAATTACTATAGTTTTGTGACTTAAAATAATAGTTAGCCAACTCAAAAATTTAATTGACCAAATCTGCCAAAAAGGACGCTTCTCATTAAACGTCCAACCATGAGCTGTATAAATAATTTTTCTTATTCCTACTAATCGCCCGAGCAACCCACCTAACCCACCTATTTTAGGACTATTAAGGTGAAGAATATCAGGTTTTTCTTGTTTTAAAATTTCCCAAATATTTTTGACAACCTTAAATTCTTTCAATAAATTAATATCTCTTCCTAAATTTTCAATTTTAATAGTTTTGATATCCAAATTCTCAAGTTTCTCTTCTAATTCTCCGAATGGTTTCCCGTAAGCAACTACTACTTCATAATCTTTCATCTCAGAAGATAAATCAAAAACGTACTTTTGAGCTCCTCCCCAGTTAGCTTTGGTGATTAAGTACAATATTTTCTTTTTCTTATTTATTTCCATAAAAATAACTTAAATAAACTAGAATATAAGAGAGCAACGGGGTAAACCCCAGTTAGCTTTAGTGATTAAATATAGTATTTTCTTTTTACTAGGCATAGAAAAATAATACCATAAAAGTCTAAAAAATATAGGTAATCATCTAGATTAAAAAATAGATAACATCTATTTTTTATCCCCACTCAACCTTATTTATAAACTCAAATTTAGGTATAATAATATAGTTAAGTCTGTTTAAGACAGCCCTGTTAACTAGTAAACTGTGAACAGGGTAAAGCAAATTTAATTAGAGATATATTAGTTATAACTAGATAGTTATTAATGTTATCCACAGGACATAATATATATATATATATTGTTATGATAAAATTTAGATAAATGAAAATGAAAATCTTTCTCAAAAAAACAATTCTTCTAATACCAGTGATATTAATCATTGTAATTACTAATACAACCAACGCAGCCTTCACAGAACCTACAGTAGCACCCTCATCATCAGACCAAGACTTCACCCAAAACATCCTAGGAGCTAACAATAACAATAACGACTTTGATTCCACCAACGTTACAGCTAACACCAACGGTAGTCTAATAGAAAGACTAGAATACATCATAGATAGCTTAGCTTCTCTCTGGACTAACTCAGGTGATGATCTTTACTATACTACTGGGAATGTAGGAGTAGCAACAACTACACCAGCACAAAAACTATCAGTAGACGGTAAGATCTATTCCACAGAAGGTTTTCAGTTACCAGATGGTAATTTAATTGATTCCATAGGAGATTTAGGTAAATGGATTGGTTCTTCAAGTATCTATTACAACACAGGTAATGTAGGTATAGGCACCACCACCCCTTCTGCACTGCTAGAAGTCTCGGGAGAAGGTCAGCAAGGTTTTAAGGTAACAGACACTACTAACTCAATAACCACAGGTATATGGTCAGGCACATCTCAAGGACTAATAGGTACCTACACTAATACAGACTTACGTCTTATCACTAACGGAACTTCTAAAATGACCATTTTGAGTGGCGGCAACGTCGGCATCGGCACGACGAGTCCTGGTGAGAAATTAGAAGTTAATGGAAATATCATTGCTGATACACCAACAGCTGATAATCATTTAGCGACCAAGGCTTATGTTGATGCGGCCGCAAGTACCAGTAAAACAGAACTCTGGCCAGATGGTACAACCTGTACAGCCGGAATAGAAGATCAATTAGGTTGGGACGAAGGAGCCAGTGCTATCACTTATTGTGATGGAAGTAACTGGATTGTGGAAAAAACCGGTTGTGGAAAGACAGTTCGTCATGGAGGCCAAGATTATGAAACGGTACAAATAGGGACACAGTGTTGGTTTGCTGAAAATTTAAATATTGGAACAAAATTAGCCTCAGGAGCTACTGAACCAACTGATAATGGAACCATAGAAAAATGGTGTTATGATAACAGTGATGCTAACTGTACCACCTATGGTGGATTTTATAATTGGGATGAAGCTATGCAATATACAGAAACAGCAGGAGCCCAAGGTATCTGTCCTGCGGGTTGGCATATTCCGACTGATTCTGAACAAGATACACTTGATCAATATTTATCTACTGGTACTTGTGATACCAGTCGTTCGGGAGCTTGGGATTGTAGTCCAGCTGGTACAGCCCTAAAAGTAGGTGGTTCTTCAGGATTTGAAGGAAAGCTTTCCGGCTACCGCAATACTGGTACTAGTTTCGGCAGTTTGGGCACGCACACGCACTTTTGGTCTTCTACGGTATCAGGATCTAATGCTTGGATACGCACCCTGTACTCTAGCCACTCTACTGTCAGCCGCTACCCCTACAGTCAGGCGAACGGTTTCTCGGTTCGTTGTTTGAAGGACTGATGATTCGACTCTTCGACTCTTTGACTCTTTCTTTTGAAAGAGGCGAAGCTTCGTTTAGTTTTTTTATATTATAATTAAAGTGATGAAAATAATAAAGAAAAATATATTAAAAATTTTGATGAGTGGAATAAAATAAAAAAGAAGGTAGAGGAAGATCAGAAAAAATTAGATAATTTCCCTAAAGAAGGTGAAGTATGGGTAAGTTTTCTTGGTAAAAATATTGGAGTTGAACAAAATGGTGGAATTGGTAACTTTTCTCGCCCAGTTTTAATTGTTAAGAAGTTTAATAACCAAATGTTTTGGGTGGTTCCACTTTCAACTAAACAAAAAAAGTTTGATTTCTATTACAATTTTTTAGATAATAATAACCAAAAAATTTCTGTAGTTTTAGCCCAACTAAAACTAATGAGTATTAAAAGATTTAAAAGAGATATCTATAAAATATCTCAAGATGACTTGGTTGAAATTAAAAAAAGATTAAAAGAATTCTTTCATTAATTTTTGTATTGTTTAAGACATAAAATCGAAATCCCGCCGAAGCGGGATTTCTCGAAGCTTCTGAAGAAGCACTGTGTATCCTTAATACTACTAAGTATAAAAAAAAAGTCAACCCAGTTAAATAAGATTTAGTATTTTCTAATTAATAAATTTTTAAATCAATGATTTCCTATTGAAAATAAACACTTTTTTTAAACACTAAATCTTAATTTTATTTTTTAAAAACTTAAAAAAATAAAATCATTTAACAGGGTCAAGGAAAGATTATTTCTTTTTAAAAATGTCTATTTATTCTAATTTGCCAGTTTATAGAACAAGCTATGAATTGTTACTGAATTTATTTAAGTTTAGTAATAATTTTTCGCGTGATTATAAATATACTTTAGGAGAAAGCATTAAAAAAGAAGTAGTGGAGTTACTTAGTAATATATATTTTAGTAACAAAGAAACATCAAACAGAAAAATTAGAATTTTGCAAGCTCAAAAAAATACTGAAACAATCCGTTTGTATTTAAGATTATTAAAAGATTTAAAACAAATAAATTTGAAAAAATTTATCGTTTTAAACGAAGAAATAGAATCAGTCAGTAAACAATTAACAGCGTGGTATAAATCTTGTAAATAATATATGGTATAATTATATTTGTCAGAGTTATTTTTATTACGGTAAAAATAAGAGTACACATAACATCAGTTCCGTGGCTTGCTTGTTTTATTGAATATAATTGTCGTTTGTGTAAAAATAAAACAAGGAATTTCTTGGCGTATGCTAAGCTTCTTCTTTTCTTTCAGAATGGAAGAGGAATTAAACAGTCACTAATAGCTTTAGGAGTTTTTATCACTTTCCGGCAACCGCAATACTGATACTAGTTTCAACAATTTGGGCACGAACACGAACTTTTGGTCTTCTACGGTATCAGGATCTAATGCTTGGAAACGCAACCTGAACTCTAGCAACTCTACTGTCAACCGCAACCCAAACAGTCAGGCGAACGGTTTCTCGGTTCGTTGTTTTTAGAACTGGTGAAGTTAGAGGGCGGATGCGAATCATCCGCCCTTAATTTTAAAATATTATGCAACAACCATCTAAACTTTTAGTAGATTTATTTAAAGCCTATTACGACGCTAGAAAAAATAAAAGAAAATCTCCGGATTGTTTAGCTTTTGAAATGAATTATGAAGAAAACATTTTTAAACTTTATCATGAAATTATAAATAATCAGTATAATATTTCCCGTAGTTTATGTTTTATTTCTTTTAACCCTGTCCAAAGAGAAATTTTTGCTGGAAACTTTAGAGATAGGATAGTTCATCATTTGATTTATAATGCCCTTAGCTCTCTTTTTGAACGATTGTTTATTTATGATGATTATAGCTGTCGTTTAAAAAAAGGAGTCTCTCTTGGTATTCGTAGAACTGATTACTTTATTCGTTCTTGCTCTAAGAATTACTCCCAAGATTGTTGGATTTTGAAGCTTGATATCAAGGGTTACTTTATGTCTATAGATAAGAAGATTTTATATGAAAAAATAAAAAAAGTTGTTTGTGATGTCAATAATGAGTTTAATTTTGATAAGGAATTATTACTTCATTTGGTTTATCCGGTTATCTTTCATGACCCGACAAAACACTGCTATATGAAAGGTATCAAAGAAGATTGGGTTGGTTTACCCAAAACTAAGTCTTTATTTTTTGCTAAAAAAGGAAAAGGTTTGCCAATTGGCAACTTAACGTCACAGCTTTTTGGAAATGTTTATCTCAATGATTTTGACCACTTTGTGAAAACTAAATTAAGATGTAAATATTATGGAAGATATGTTGATGATATGGTTTTTGTCCACCAAGATAAAGAATATTTAAAATCTATAATTCCGAAAATTAGCAATTATTTAAAAAAGGAACTTGATTTAGAAATTCATCCTAAAAAGATTTATTTGCAGTATTTTTCCAAAGGAGTTCTATTTTTAGGCGTAGTTATCAAACCCTATCGTATTTATATTGGACAAAGAAATAAGAGAAGTTTTTACAAAAAAATAATGGAATGGAATAAGATTATAGAAAATCAAAAAGGACAAATCACTGAGGATCAGCTAAAGACATTTTTAGCGGTTTTGAATTCATATTTAGGCTGCTTTTATAGATGTTCTTCTTATAAATTGTGTCAAAAATTGGTTTATAAAAATCTTTCGTCATATTTTGCTAAATATATCTGTATAACCAAAGGTTACAAAAAAGCGATTGTTTCTCCTGTTTTTAAAAATGTAGAAAGCTCTTAATAAAAAGAAAAAACAATTGGTTAAGGTGATTTTAACTATATGATATAATCAGGTTTATATGAAAAGATATAAAAAAAGTTTTTTAACTTTATCTATTTTAATAATCATTTTTTTGTCTTTTAGTTTTTTAAAAACTGATACCGCTGTTTTAGGTGATCAGGATAGAAAATTTACAATAAATGGAAATTCAATGCAGTCAATGTTTTTGAATAATGAAGAGGTTTTTGTTGACGAAAATTATTATAAAGAAAATGTAATTAAGAGAAATGATATTGTTTTATTAAGACATTCTGCTAACGAAAATTTTTTGATAAAAATAGTCAAGGCGACTGATGAAGATTTTCTTGAGATAAAAGATGTAAATCTATTAATAAACGGTAAATTAATGAAAAATTCAGAAGATCAAACCTATTCTTTCCAGACAAATGAATTAAAAATGCTTGGACTTTATATCAAAGACGGATATTTACCAAAAGAAACTGTTTTTGTTTTTGGTGATAATATTAGTGATAGTAAAGACTCTAGAAATTTTGGGGCTGTTCCAGAGAATTATATACTTTATAAAGTAAATTAGAGAACTACGGGAAATGGTGGAAGGATTGCAAATTGAAGTAGAATCTTTAAAAAATCGTTAAAATAGGGAAAGAGAACATTGAATTAAAAGAAGAAATTCAATCAATGAAAGTAGATATAGAATCATTGAAAAATCGTTGTTTTTAGATATAATTAGCCTTAGTGCTTAATAAAATTTTGTATAAGACCGTTATGAATAAAGAAAATAAGGAAGGACATCTACATTTAATTACTCAAACAATTCGGAGAATTTCTGAGATTTTTTCTTCAATGGGTTTTGAGGTAGCTAGTGGCCCAGAGATTGAGGACGAATATCATAACTTTGATGCTTTGAATGTTCCCAAAAACCATCCTGCTAGGGATATGCAGGACACTTTTTGGCTAAAACCAGATAACCTTAAAAAACTTTTGAGAACCCACACTTCACCGGTGCAGGTTCGTTATATGGAAAATAATCAAACTCCTTTTGCTGTTGTAGTACCGGGAAAAGTTTTTAGAAATGAAGCTACTGATGTCACTCACGATGCTCAATTTCATCAATGCGAAGGTCTAGTAGTTGGTGAAAATATTACATTAGCTAATCTAAAAGGTACCCTTGAATCTTTTTTGAAAAAATTATTTGGAGGAGATGTTGTCATTCGCCTTCGTCCGGGGTATTTTCCATTTGTAGAACCAGGCGTAGAAGTAGATATGGTCTGTTTCCGTTGTAAAGGAAGCGGTTGCCCGTCTTGTTCTCACAGTGGTTGGATTGAAATCCTAGGAGCCGGCATGGTTCACCCCAATGTTTTAAATAGTTGTGGAATTGATAGTCGGAAATATCAAGGTTTTGCTTTTGGTATAGGAGTAGATAGGCTTATTATGCTAAGACACGGGCTAGATGATATTAGAAGACTTTATTCTGGAGATTTAAGGTTGGTTAATCAATTTTAATTATGAAAGTTGATAATAAAACTAGAGTTTATATAGACGGAGCGAATTTGTATAGAGGTTCAAAATCTCTTGACTGGGATTTTGATTATAAAAATTTTTATATTTGGCTTACCGAAAATTTTAAAACAGAAAAAATTTACCTATTTATCGGGTTTGTTGAAGATCAAAAAGATTTATACAAATTTTTAGAAAAGATAGGATACAAACTTATTTTTAAAAGAACCTTAAAATCTAAAGGACAAATAAAAGGTAATTGTGACGCCGAGTTAGTCTTAAAATCGACAGAAGATATCATAAGAAAAGACATGAATAAAATGGTTTTAGTTTCAAGTGATGGAGATTTTGCTTGTCTTTTAGAATTTGCAAAAAAAGAGAGCAAAGAAGTTTTTGTTGTTTCTCCTTCCAAGAAACTTTCCTATTTGATAAGGCGATTATATTGTGAGACTACTTATCTAAATAGCTTGAGAAAAAAGTTAGACAAAAAGAAAAAGCCCCTAAATGGAAACTAGCTACCACCGGGCCTTTTTCATGGTTATGTCTAAATAATAACAATAATTAAAAAAAAAGCAACATTAAATATTTAGAAATAAAAATATGGCTAAAACTTACGAAAATTTAGAAATATGGAAAAAAGGAATATCTTTGGCGACAGAGGTTTATAAGATTACGAATGAATTTCCGAAGGAAGAAATATATGGATTAACGTCTCAGCTGAGGAGAGCTGTTGTTTCCATATCAACTAATATAGCTGAGGGGTCGGGAAGAGGTTCGGCAAAAGATTTTACCAGATTCGTGAATTTTTCGATAGGTTCATTGAACGAAGTAGAGAGTTTACTTTTTATATCAAAAGATTTAAGCTTTATTTCCGAGGGGGACTTCTTGAAATTAGAAGGGTCTATAAAAGAGTTAGGCAATTTATTAGGAGGATTTAAAAAGTTTTTAAGTAAAAAGTAGAAGACTGATAGATAGAGGTAAAATTTACAATCCAAATTTTTACTACCTTCTACCTACCACATTCTACATTCAAATCTATGATTTTTTCATACACATGGTTACAAGAATATTTTGAAGCAGACTTACCAGAAATTAAAAACTTGGTAGAAATTTTAACTTTTCATGCTTTTGAAATAGAAGGAATTAAGCCTGATTATACTGACGGTCGAGGAGGAGATTTAATTGATATTGATGTCTTACCTAATCGTTCTCACGATTGTTTTTGTTATCAAGGAATTGCTAAAGAAATTTCAGTTTTAACTGGATTAAAGTTGAAGACAATCAATAAGGATTTTGAGATAAAAAAAGGACTAAAATCTTCGGACTATCTTTCTTTGAAAGTAGAAAGTCCTAATTTAATTCCTCGAGCCATGAAAAGATTGGTTCAAGATGTGAAAGTTGGCCCCTCACCTGATTGGCTAAGAGAAAAATTAGAATCAATCGGTCAGAAATCAATTAATAATATTGTTGATATCACAAACTATGTAATGTGGGAGACTGGACAACCAGTCCATTGTTTTGATTTTGATAAAGTCGCAGGAGATAGCAAAAAAGATTTTATAATCAGAACCGCAGAAAAGGGAGAACAAATTACAACCCTAGATGGAGCTGACTTTGAACTGGGTGAGAATATGATAGTTATTAGCGATAAAGAGAAAGCTTTAGACATAGCAGGAACCAAAGGAGGGATTGTCTCGGGTATAGACGAAAATACTAAAAATGTGGTTTTGTCAGTCTGTAACTTTAACCAGGTTAATATAAGAAAAACGTCTAAAAAATTAGGTTTAAGAACCGATGCCTCAATTCGCTTTGAAAATGGAATCTCACCAAATAAAGTAGAAGAAGCAATGGAGAGATTGACTCAACTGGTGGTGGAAATAACAAAAGGGAAGGCTTCTGAAGATGTCTTAGATGTTTACCCAAGAAAACCTAATCCCTACAAAGTTGGGGTATCTGTAGAAGAGGTAAATAAACGATTAGGAACAACCTTAATTGACAACGAAATTGAAAACATCTTAAAAAAACTTGATTTTAAACGCGAAAAAATAAAACCAATTGATAAAGTTTTAGAATTAGCTCAAACTCTATTAGATATCCCTTACAAGTCAGGAGCTAGTGTTGTTTATGATGCTCCTAACTTATTTGATTGCTCCTCACTAACCGCTTATCTTTTTGCTCAGTCAGGTGTTGCTATCCCAAGAATTTCTGTAGATCAATATATCTGGGGAGAGAAGATTGAAAAAGAAGATTTACAAGCAGGGGATTTAGTTTTTGCTAACACAGGTTTAATTAAAGAAACTGGCATTCACACTAAAACAATTGAATTTTTACCAGGAACCGAGGTTCCAGAAGGAATTGATCATGTCGGCCTATCCTTAGGAGAAAATAGGATTTTACACACTAGCTCAGAAATAGGGAAGTCTATTATAGAAGATTTAGCTGAAGCTGACACTTTTAAAAATATCATTGGTTACAGAAGAATCTCTGATAACTCTAGCAGATATGTAGTAACCGCCCCTCACGAAAGACTTGATTTAAGAATTAAGGAAGATTTGATTGAAGAGATTGGGCGAGTCTATGGTTACAAAAACATTGAATCGGTGGCTGTAGAAAAATCGTTTAAGCCAAAAATTAACCCCGTTAGAAATAAGAAATCAAAGATTTCTATAATTTCTAACGGGGTAAATAAAGAATTTTATTATATAAATAAAATTAAGAATATTTTGGTGAGTAATGGTTTTGATGAAGTTCAAACCTATGTGTTTGGGGATAAAGGGGAGGTAGAGGTTCAAAAACCATTGGCTTCTAACTTAGGCAAATTGAGAACTAATCTAACAGATGGTATACAGAGATCTCTAGAATTGAATAGCAAAAACGCATCAGTCTTAGGATTGGATGAAATTAAGGTTTTTGAAATAGGTAAAGTTTTTCCATCTTTGGATGGTGAGTATACGGCTTTGTCTTTGGGGGTTTCTGTGATTAAAAAGAAAAAGAGGGAAGTTATTGAAAATGGAATTTTAATGTCAGCCTTAACAAAAATTTCTGAGAATTTAGACATAGATATGCCAGAAGTAACAAATAGTGTTTTTGAAATCAATTTAGATAAATTAATAGAGCAACTTCCAGACCCAGAATCTTACAAAGGTGTTTTGAATCCGGGTAATTTGTCAATTAATGTTAACGATGTTGTTGGTATTAAAGATGTTGTTGACACTAAAAAATATGAAAAAATATCATCCTATCCTTTTATGCTGAGGGATATAGCTATTTTCGTCCCTACTTGCCCGACCGCAGGTTTAGGGAATGAAAATAGTGCTGAAGATATTTTAGCCGTAATTAAAAACAACGCCGGAGATTTGCTAGTTCAAACTAAATTATTTGACACTTATGCCCCTGAGGGAGGGGATAAAACTTCTTATGCTTTCAATCTCGTTTTCCAGTCACAAGAAAAAACCCTAACCGACGACGAAATAAACAAAATAATGGACAAAATTACCCTTGAAGTTGAAGCCAAAAACTGGACCGTCAGATAAACTTCCGGAGGTTCAACCTCCGGAAGTTGAAAGAAATCATCCCAAAATCACTTAATTCCTATAAAATCCTAGGTATTTTATATGAAGCAAACATATAATTCCTGCGCTCGGATTATGTAAAAACATATTATTACCATAATCGTTTTTACAAATCCTCACTTGAAATTATATGAAGCAAGCATATAATTCCTGCGTTCGGATTATGTAAAAACATATTATTACCATAATCGTTTTTACAAATCCTCACTTGAAATTATTGAATAACAATAAAAGGCTTGCGTTATATATAATAACTAATAATATAATAGTACTACACTAAAACAGCGACCGCAGTTTTAGTGTAGTACTAAATAATATGAAAAATCAAAAAACTAAACTCATTCCAAGAGAAATATATTTAAAACAATTATCCAAAAAAGACCAAAAATTAATGTATTCCTATAGAATACTCCAGCATTTTATAGGAATAGGGGGTAAAATGGTAGTATGATGCAAAAAATGAAATTAAACGTCCCTTATTATTCTCAACATGAAGACATAAAAGATGAAGACTGGCAGGGCAAGGCTTGCGGTTTAGTTTGTCTAAAAATGGTTTTAGATTTTCACAAAACTAAAACCCCCGAGATAAACGAGTTTTTAAAATTAGCTTTGGAGAAAGAAGCTTTCGGTGAGAGTGGTTGGATACATAACAAATTATTGGCAATAGCTGAGGATCTTGGAATGGAAGCTCACAGAAAAGAGGGGATGGAAAATGAGCAGGAATTAAAAGATTTCCTCGATGAAAAGGGCCCAGTGATTGTTTCAATAAAAGCTCAGAAATTTTCTCCAGAATTTGAGGGTAAATTTCATCAAATCGTTTTAATTGATTACGATGAAAACGGCTTCTATTATCACGATTCAGATTATCGAGATAGGGAGGGAAATAGGCTTTTTGTACCCTTCGATAAATTTAGGGAATACTGGCGTAAAATGGCTATATTTATACACAAAAGGGGTAAAATTGAGTAGCGGATGGAGGTTAAATTTGTTATAATATAAGTATCCTAAATGGCCGTGATTGGTCATTTAATTTTAAAGAATATGGCAAAAGCAAAAGATAAAAAAGTCAAAAAAAATGGAGAATATAGTGCTAAGGATATTTCTGTTTTGGAGGGTCTGGAACCTGTTAGAAAAAGACCGGGAATGTATATCGGGACAACCAGCACTGATGGACTACATCACTTAATTTGGGAAATTTTTGATAACTCAAGGGATGAAGCTATGGGTGGTTTTGCTGATACCGTAGAAGTGGTTCTTTTACCTGGTAATAGAATAAGAGTAGCTGATAATGGGAGGGGGATTCCTGTGGATGTTCATAAACAAACCAAAGTATCTGCCTTGGAGACTATTATGACCACTTTACATGCGGGAGGTAAATTTGGAGGAGATGGCTATAAGATTTCTGGAGGTTTACATGGAGTGGGAGCTTCTGTTGTAAATGCTTTGTCTATTTACACAAAAGTTGAGATTCACCGTGATGGAGGAAGGTATATGCAGGAATATTCCCAAGGAAAGAAAAAAGCTAAAGTTAAGAAATTAGGAACTTCAAAACTAACAGGTTCTATCATCACCTTTGAACCAGATGAAGAGATTTTTAAGGAGATTAAATTCAATTGGGATGTTGTCCTAAAACACCTACGCCAACAAGCTTACTTAGTGAAGGGAATGAGATTGGCTGTGATTGATGCAAGAGAATACAAAGGGGAAATAGACGAAGATACTTTTTATATTAAAGACTTGAAATTAGAAGTTCCTTCTAGCACCTTCTATTTTGAAGGGGGTTTGTTGTCTCTGGTTAAATTTTACAATCAGTATCAAAAAATAGTACATAAAAATATTTTTTATATAGAAAAGAATATTAATGATAAAGGTGAGTCTGTAGAGATCTCTTTACAGTATACAGATGATATCTCTTCAAGGATTGTGACTTTTGCTAATAATATTCCAACTATTGAGGGAGGAATGCATTTGACTGGTTTTAAGTCAACTTTAACAAGAACTTTAAACAGTTATGCCAGAAAAAGTAATCTTCTGAAAGAGAAAGACGAGAATTTTACAGGGGATGATGTTTTAGAAGGAATTACTGCTGTAGTTTCTGTAAAATTATCAGACGTCCAGTTTGAAGGTCAAACTAAAGCAAAATTAGGAAGTGTAGAAGCAAGAGGAATGGTAGAAACTGTCTTTGGCGATAGTTTTGCTACTTTCCTAGAAGAAAAGCCTGATGATGCTAAAGCTATTATAAACAAAGTTATGCTTGCTTTGAGAGCTAGAAAAGCAGCTAGAGCAGCTAAGGATAGTGTTCTAAGGAAAGGTGCGCTGGAGGGGATGACTTTACCTGGAAAATTGGCTGATTGCCAATCTAAAAGTGCCGAGGAATCAGAATTGTTCATCGTGGAGGGAGATTCTGCTGGTGGTTGTTTTTCTGGAGACACGGAAGTTGTATTATTAGATGGGAGAAATGTCTCTTTTAAAGAGTTAGTAAAAGAATATGAAGAGGGTAAAGACAATTATTGTTATACTATTGGAAAAAATGGAGATATTGAAACAGCCTTAATCGAAAATCCTAGAATAACAAAAAAGAATACAAAAGTTATAAAAATTATATTAGACAATGATGAGGAGATAGTTTGTACCCCAGACCATAAATTTATGTTAAGGGATGGAGAATATAAGGAGGCTAAAGATTTAAAAAAAGTTGATTCTTTGATGCCCTTGCGAAAACAGTTATCAAGATTAGACGAAAGAATAACGATTAAAGGTTATGAAATGGTTTTCAATTTAGCTAACAATAATTGGATTTTTACTCATCTGCTTTCGGATAAATATAATTTAGAAAAGAATATTTATAGTAAGGGTGTTAATGAGCATATTCATCATATTGATTTTAATAAATTAAATAATAGTCCAGATAATCTTAAGAGATTAAGTAAAGAAGAACATTTACTTTTCCATACTGAACATTTGAAAAAAACTCTTCATACAGAAGAAGCAAAAAATAAAGCAAGGGAGGCTCATAAACTACCTTCTTTCAGGAAAAAAATGAGTCAAGTAATGTCCTCTCCAAAAATGAAAGCTCTTTTAAGTGAGCGAGCAAAGAAACAATGGCAAAATAAGGAATATAAAGAGTTTATGAAGAGTAAGTTTATGGAGTTTTATCAGAACAATGCTGAATATAGGGATTCTAATAAAAAGATGCTTGATGAAATTCAAAAACAATATTGGGGAAATGAAAACAATAGAACAAAACAATCTAAGCGATTAAAAGAATTTTTTAAAGAAAATCCTGAAAGAAAAGTGTTTTTATCAAAATTAGCAAAAGATCAATGGTCTGATAGTGATTTGCTAAGTTGGAGATCAGATAAAACAAAACAACAATGGACAGAAGAGTTCAGGATTAAAAGGAAGGATACTTATAATAAAACTTATTTACGAAAGGCTCTTAATGTTTTGAGAACTGTTTATGAAAAAACAAATATCATTAATCCTGATTTATATGAAGAAATAAGAAAAGAAAAAAATGACAGAAGTATTATTAAATATAGTACTATTTGTGAAAGATTTTTTGATGGTAACGAAAAAGATTTATTTGAGGCTGTTAAAAACTATAATCATAAAATTAAAAAAATTATAAAACTAAGTGAAAAAATTGATGTCTATGACTTAGAAGTACAAAAAACTCATAACTTTGCTTTGGCGAGTGGGGTTTTTGTTCATAATAGTGCTAAACAGGGAAGAGATAGAAGGACTCAAGCGATCTTACCTTTAAGGGGAAAAATTTTAAATGTTGAAAGGGCTAGATTAGATAGAATGTTAGGTTCTCAGGAAATTAAAAACTTAGTCATTGCTCTAGGAACAGCTATTGGAGATACCTTTGACATAGAAAAATTAAGATATCATAAAGTTATTATCGCAACTGATGCCGATGTTGACGGTGACCATATTAAAACTTTGCTATTAACTCTTTTCTACCGTTATTTCAAACCTGTCATAGAGGGGGGTTTCCTTTATGCAGCTAAAGCGCCTTTGTACAAGGTAACCCAAG